>PMST01000134.1 GCA_003168295.1 Actinomycetota bacterium | reverse complement strand
TAGGCGCCGGGCTGGCCGCGGGGCTGGAGGAACTAGGCGCCGGGCTGGTCGCGGGGCTGGCGGGGCTGGGCGCCGGGTGGGGCGTGAATGTGGGCGTCGGCCTGGCGGGCCTGGCAGGACGGGCGGAGCCGGGCGTCGTGCTGGCGGGACTGGGTACGGGGCTGGTGGCCGTATCGCCGGTGCTGACCGCACCGAGGTTGGTCACAGGCTGGAACCAGCCGCGCACCCTGGATGCCGGGTTATCGCTTGCACGCTCAGCCTCAGGCTGCTGCTTTGCTTCAGTTACGCTCTTCTCCTCAGGCTGCTTCGCTTCAGTTGCGCTCTTGTCCTCAGGCGCTTGCTCCTCGTTGAGCACGCGGCCCACCTCAGATCGGTGGTTCACCCTAGGCGTGCTCTTTCTCAAGCGGTTGTAGCAGCACTCGGACTGTGATGAGGAGCTCGAACAAGCCGAGCCCGAAGACGACGATGAAGTTGATCGGGGTCATGGTGAGCATGCGATAGAACGCCAGCCCGGTCCAGGCGAGGGAACTGCCTAGGCTCCAGACGAGGAAGCAAGCCCAGAAACGACGGGCGCCCTCCTGCTTCTTGCTGCCGCTCCCGGAAGGCTTCCAGCCCAGCTTCTTCCCGCGTATCCCGTCCCAGTAGGCGAAGAAGTGAGCCCATCCGGCAATCAGCCTGACTGCCCAGGACTCCAGCCGGAACGGTGCACGATGCCAGGCAGGGAAGATTATCGCGCCGTATATAAGCACGGGCACCATGAAAATCATGTTCCGAAATAGCAGTAGCTGTGGCACGAAGGCGAGGATCAGAACACTAACCGCAGGCACCAGGAAGGTAAAGGCGGAGCTGTAAACGTAGTAAATCAGCCCGGATACAAAGCATATCCGCGTATACAGCGGAAGCTTGGCGCCCCAGAACTTCGAGCCAGTCAGCAGGCCTACCGTTCCGGCGCACCAGCGATACTGCTGATTTAGGAAGGCGAGGACATTGTCGGGGCAGTTGCCGGTGGAGAGGGCAACTGGAATGTAATGCAGCCGCCAGCCGATACTCTTCAGATCGTAACCAGTGAGCATGTCCTCGGAATGCTCCGCAAGCGTCATTCCCAGGTTCTCTTTAAGCGCCTCTCGCCGGTAGACAGCGCAACTGCCGACGCAGATCGAGCCACCTTTCCGTGCCCTTGCCGCCTGGATGGACCGGTAGAACAGCTCTTGGGTGGCGCCGGCTCCTCGTTCTACCCAGGTCTGGTCGTCGGTGACACGGAAGTACTGCGGTGTCTGCACGATCCCTATGTCCGGATAGGCATCCATGTACGGGACGACTTCATCCAGGAAGTCGTGGCGAGGAGCGAAGTCGGCGTCCAGCAGCAGGATGTATTCGCCGTAGGACACCTGGTAGCCGAACCACAAGTTGCCTGATTTCTTGAACCAGCCCCGGTTCGGCCGTGTCGCGTAGGCAAAGCCGAACTCATGCGCCATTGCCTTCAGTTCCGGGCTGCGGGAGTCATCCAGCACGTAGGCCGTGACGGTTCCCTGGTAGTGCCGGCTCATCTGCGCCACGTAATGCCAGGTGTTGCGCAGCACTTCAATCGGCTCGCCGCACACGGGAAGGAAGACATCTACAGACGGGTACTTAGCTGGATGCCACGCAGCGACCAGTCGCTGATGTTCTTTGAAATCGAAGCCGCGACTCACGGCGTCCGTCAGCAGCGGCAGCGCGAGGAATACGGCGGTCAGCAGCAGGAACGGGCTGTAGATCCAGAACCAGTGGTACTGGATCATCAGCCGGATCTGGCTGTACAGCAGCAACGGGGCGCTGGCGATACCAAGGACGGTGACGAGCACGGCCCGGCGCTTGACGTAGCGGTCTTTCTCCTCGTCCAGCGGCGGCACGGGGAGGCTCTGGCCGTTACTTGCCACCGGTGCGGCAGGCACAGCCGCACCGGCCCTCGGCAGCTCTAGCTTCGGGGCAGGCATCCGGTCCAAGGACGCAGATGCCTTATCGGCGGCCCGAGAGCGGTCCGGCGCAAGCGCCGTGCTGCTGGAGCCGGGTGTGAGGCGGAGGGCCGAGGCGGCTCGCCGTAGCGGGCCGGCCGTCTTCGGCTTGTCCGCGGGCGCCGCCTTGGGCGGAGCTGCGACTCGCAGCATTTCGGTACGGGGCGGGCGCAGCGGCAGCGTGCCATCTTCCGGCGGCTCGGCAGGTGATGGCTGGGCGGCCGAAGGCGCTTGCGGCGCATCTGTCGACGCCTTCACGGAGGACGCGAGGGCTAGGTCCGCAGTCCGGGACCGGCCGGCTGCGCGTTCCTCCGGATTACCGGTACTCGGGGCGACGCGTGCTGAGCGCGCCCGCAAGCCAATGCGCGGGGCGCGCCGACGACGAACTGGCCCGGATGAAGCTTGCCCAGAGCTTTCTGACGTCGTCCCGGCTTCCGCGTCAGGCGCCAAGAGGTCATCGAGCAGCCAGTCAGGAGAGTCAATTCCTGTATTTCCGACCGTCAAGGCCGAAAAACGTTCCCCCTTGTTGTTTCCTGTTGCCTGGGCGTCAGCGCCCCGAGACCCGTCTATGACGTCCGTCACTTCTCCCCTCCCCAGGTAGTAACGAGCGCGGACAGGGCCAGCACCTCCTCTTTGCCCAGCTCATGTCCGCTGACGGCCGGACTGCCCAGGGAACGAGCTCTCCATACCCTGGCATTGGCGGTTCAAGTAGCCTATCAGCACAGATCAACACGTAAGGTACGTGAGGGGATGCTAAGTAAGTAACTATCTGGCAATGTCAGCCTACCAGCGGATAAATTCGGGAAAGGCTATCGGCTCCGGGGACCCCAGGTGCGACTCTGCGTCGCAGCACCTGGATGGGAGGGCCCCGGAACGCGTAATTTCTGCGACAACACACAGGTCAGCTACGCGGAGGTATGGGGTGGAAACGGTCTCGGAGATCATCGGCACCATGAAGGTGGTCGCGCCGCCTGGGCAGCGTCGTCTCGATGAGGAGACCCTGCGGCAGTTGCGTGATCTGACCCAGTCGCTGATCGCGGTCAAGGAAGGCGCCGCGGAGGAACACGCACGCTTCCTGTCCATCGCCGAGCGGGGGCTGTGCCTGCCCGAAGCGGAGCTTGCTGACCGGCTGCGCGACGCCACGGTCCTGGTGACCGGCGGGACAGGCTGCATCGGCTCGACGCTGATGGCGCAGTTGGCGGCGCGATGGTCCGGCCGGCTGGTCAGCGTAAGCCGGGGGGTCACGAACGACCGGCCCCGGCACCCTCGCGCCGAGTACCTGCACGCCGACGTCAGGGATCACGCGGCCATGGAGGCACTGATCGGCGGGATCAAGCCGGACCTGCTGTTCCACGTCGCGGCGCAGCGCGATCCGGGCCTGGCCGAGGTCGAGGTGCACCGTACGGTTTCGACCAACGTACTGGGAACGCGCAACGTGCTGACCGCCGCCGCGGCGGCTGGGGTGCCGCAGGTGGTGTGCGCTTCGACCGGCAAGGCTCTCCGGCCGTACTCGCCGGACATGTACACCGCGTCCAAGCGCGCCGCCGAGTGGGTCGCGTCGGGCGTGGCCGCCAGCAGCGACATGCTGATCTCGGCCGGCCGGTTCACTCACGTCCTGGATAACTCGATCATCTATAAGCGGTTGCTGAGCTGGGCGCAGGAGCCGGAGGACGGGGTTATCAGGCTGCACAGCACGGAGATCGCCTTCTACGTGCAGTCCGCGCTTGAGTCCGCTCAGCTGCTCCTGCTCGCCTGCCTGGGCACCCAGCGGGGAGAATTCCGCATCCACGCCATCAGCGATCTGGGCTGGCCGGTCAGCCTGCTGGACCTCGCGCTCGCCGTGCTGGCCCGGTCAGGTTCCCCGACGCCGATCTACGTCAGCGGATACGACCGCGGTTACGAAGAGATCCCCTTCCCCGGGCTGTACGACCCGCTGACCGCAGGCGACGTGAGCCCGCTGCTCAACGCCTTCGAAGCCGGCACGGGCGTCGGTTCGCCGTGCCCGATGGTCGATGCCTTCCGGGTCGAAATGGCTCCCGAACCGGGGGCGGTGAAGCTGCTCGGCGCGCTCGCCGAGGTCTGCGACCGGACGGAGGACCCGCATGCAGTGCGCGGCGCGCTGAACGAGCTGTCCTGGTCGCTGCTCGACGCCAGCCTCAGTGCCGCGCCTTGCCAGGCGCTCATGCGGGCGGCGGCTATGGCGCAGCGTCACCGTGACTCCCTCGGGGCGGATCACCGGCGGGTGCTTGAGGCCATCCTGGATCACGCCGAACCGCGGCGAGCTTAACAGCGCCCGGGCCAGCCGCGCCGCTGGTGCTGGCGGCGCGCTGGGCCGGACATGCCGCTGACCCTAACCGGGTCGAACCATCTGGCTCCCTGCTAACCGGGAAAACCGGGACCCAATGACTCTTTCGGTACCGGATACGGCGTGGCCGCAGCACGGAGTGTGGCCGCTCGACTAGGCTCCCGTATGGATGAGCCGACGGCTCGGTCCGATACAGGCGCCCGAACGCAAGGCAATACGAACGCAAGGCAAGGAGCCGGCGGTGGCCTCCATTGAAGCGATCCATGCCAGGCAGATCCTGGACTCCCGTGGTAACCCGACTCTCGAGGTCGAGGTCGCACTGGATGACGGTACTGTCGGGCGCGCCGGGGTGCCGAGCGGGGCCTCGACCGGCGCCTTTGAAGCCGTCGAGCTCAGGGACGGCGGCGCTGAATACGGCGGCAAGGCAGTGGGCCGGGCGGTCCAGGGTGTCATAGACGAAATCCAGCCGGAATTGCTCGGCCATGAGGCCGATGATCAGCGGCTGGTCGACCAGGCGCTGATTGATCTCGACCGGACGCCCGACAAGTCGAGGCTCGGTGCGAACGCCATCGTCGGCGTCAGCATGGCCGTCGCCCGAGCCGCCGCGGACTCCAGCGGACTGCCGCTTTTCCGCTATCTCGGCGGACCTAACGCGCACGTGCTGCCCGTCCCGTTGATGAACATCCTGAACGGTGGAGCGCACGCCGACAACAACGTGGACATCCAGGAGTTCATGATCACCCCCATCGGCGCGGCGACCTTCGCCGAGGCACTCCGCTGGGGGGCCGAGGTTTACCATGCGCTGAAGTCGGTGATCAAGCAGCGCGGGCTCTCGACCGGCGTCGGCGACGAGGGCGGGTTCGCTCCGGACCTCGACCACAACCGGGCCGCCCTCGACCTCATCGTCGAGGCGATCGGCAAGGCAGGTTTCACCCCCGGCCAGGATGTCGCGCTGGCGGTGGACGCGGCCGCGTCAGAGTTCTTTGCCGACGGCGCCTACAACTTCGAGGGGAAGCCGCGGACCTCTGCAGAGATGGCGGCTATCTACGCTGAGTGGCTAGACGCCTACCCCATCGTATCGATCGAGGATCCGCTCGCCGAAGAAGACTGGCCGGGCTGGCAGGAGCTCACGGCGAGCGTCGGTGATCGTGTCCAGGTGGTGGGCGATGACATCTTCGTCACCAACCCGGAACGGATCCGGCGCGGCATCGCTGAGCGCTCAGCGAACTCGCTGCTGGTCAAGCTGAACCAGATCGGCTCGGTNNAACTGCGGTCAGATCAAGACCGGCGCGCCCGCCCGGGGCGAGCGAGTCGCGAAGTACAACCAGCTGCTCAGGATCGAGGAGCTCCTCGGCGACGCCGCGGCCTACGCGGGCTCAGCTGCCTACCCCCGCTTCGCGGCGCGGGCCAGCAAGGGCTGATGTCCCCGGCCGCCGCTGCTCCCCGGACAACCCGGCTGACCGGCCGGGCTGCCGTGCTTGCGGTGGTGATCTGCGCGATCGTGCTGAGCCTGGCTTACCCGGTGCGTGAGTACGTGGCTCAGCGACGGCTGATCGATCAGCTGGTAGCACAGCAGCAGACCACGCTGGCACAGGTGAAGAACCTGGAAGCGGAGCAAGCCAAGCTCTCCAACCGGTCATACATCGAACAACTGGCCCGGCAGGAGCTTGACATGTGCTTCCCGGGCACGAAGTGCTACATCGTGGAAGGCGGCCAGCCGGCGATCAGCACGGCCACTTCCTCGCGGCCTGGGCTACCGCCGTGGTACGACAAGCTGTGGCGGTCGGTCCAGCAGGCAGACGCGAGTCCGGCGAAGTGATAACAACGCGGGATGAGGCGGTCATCGCCCGTCAGCTCGGCCGCTCGCCGCGCGCGCTGCTCGGCGTCGCCCACCGCTGTCCGTGCGGGCTCCCCGATGTCGCGGAGACGGCGCCCAGGCTGCCTGACGGCAGCCCCTTTCCCACCCTGTACTACCTGACCTGCCCCCGGGCTAATGCCGCGGTGAGCAGGCTGGAAGCCTCCGGGCTGATGCGGGAGATGACCGTGAGGCTGGCCGACGAGACGGTGCGCCTTCGCTACGAATCCGCGCACCACGATTACCTGACGCGGCGAGAGACGGCGGCCCGATCAGCCGGAATCGAGCCGCTTCCGCCGGGCACTCAGTCCGCTGGCGGCATGCCCGGACGGGTAAAGTGCCTGCATGCGCTGGTTGCTCATGAGCTCGCCGCAGGCGGCGTGAACCCGTTCGGCCGCGAGGCGCTGGACGCCGTGGGCGAATGGTGGCTATCGGGACCCTGCGTTCCGCTGGACTCCTGATGATCTGCCGGGTAGCCGCCGTGGACTGCGGCACGAATTCGCTGCGACTGCTGGTGGCGGACGTGGATCTCGGCCGTGCCGAGCTGACCGACCTGACCCGCCGGATGGAGATCGTCCGGTTGGGAGAGGGCGTGGATGAGACCGGGCGCCTGGCGCCGGCCGCACTCGCCCGGACGATCGGGATGCTGCGCGAATACGCGGATGTCATCGCCGGTTTTGCGGCTCAGTCGGTGCGTATGGTGGCCACCAGCGCGACCCGCGACGCCGGTAACGCGGCCGAGTTCGTCCGCCGGGTATCCGAAGTGCTCGGGGTCGCGCCGGAAGTCCTCACCGGGGCCGGGGAGGCGATGCTCTCGTTCACCGGGGCAACCGCAGAACTCGCCGCCGACCACGGCGGCCCTTTCCTCGTCGCCGACATCGGCGGCGGCTCGACCGAGTTCGTCCTGGGTGAAGCCGCCGCGCCCGGGGGCGCCGGAGCGGCGGAGTCCAATGTGCACGCCATCTCCGTCAATATCGGCTGCGTCAGGATGACCGAGCGGCACCTGCGCGGTGACCCGCCGACGGCGCGAGAGCTCGCGGCGGCCACCGCCGACATCGACGCGGCGCTGGATGCGGTGGCTGATGCCGTACCGGTGTCAGAGGCGAAGACGCTAGTCGGCCTGGCGGGTTCGGTCACCACGGTAGCGGCGATCGCGACGGGGCTCCCCGCCTATGATGCGGCCCGGATCCACCACGCGCGTGTCTCCGCGGCCGACGTACATGCCGTGACTCTTGCCCTGCTGTCCCAGACCCGGGCTGTCCGCGCGGCGATCGGCGTGATGCACCCGGGGCGTGTCGACGTGATCGGCGGCGGCGCGCTTGTCCTCGACCGGATCATGGACCGGTTCGGCTTCAGCGAGGTGCTGGTGAGCGAGCACGACATTCTCGACGGCATGGCCTGGTCGCTGGCCAGGGATTCCTGCGGCTGAGGAACCAGGTGGCCGCCGAAGATGACCTCACCGGGCCGCTGGTCCTACCGGGCCGCTGGCCAGATGACCCCGCTGGGCCAGGTACGCCGGTCGCGGGCACCGCGGCTGAGGTGACGAAACTCGCTGACAGCGCGGCCACGCTCGACGAACTCATCGCACGGCAGTCGGTGTGCCGTGCGTGCCCGCGTCTTGTCAGCTGGCGTGAGCAGGTCGCCGTCGTCCGCCGCCGTGCGTTCCGGGCTGAGCGCTACTGGGGGCGCCCCGTGACCGGGTGGGGATCACCGGAGCCACGCGTGCTGATCGTCGGCCTCGCGCCCGCGGCCCACGGCGGAAACCGTACCGGCCGGATCTTCACAGGCGACCGCAGCGGAGACTTTCTCTTCGCGTCGCTGCACCGGTGCGGGCTGGCGGAAAAGCCGGTCAGCGTCTCCGCGGGAGACGGCCAGCGGCTGCTCGCCACGCGGATGGTGGCCGCGGTTCGTTGCGCGCCGCCGGACAATAAGCCTGAACCTGCGGAGCGGGACGCCTGCGCCCCCTGGCTCGTGGCAGAGCTTCGTTACGTGGCTGCTGACCTGCGGGTGATCGTGTGCCTGGGCGGATTCGCCTGGCAGGCGATGTGGCCAGTGCTCAGGCAGTGCGGATTCGCGGTACCGCGACCTAGGCCGGCCTTCGGCCACGGTGCCGAGGTCCGGTTGACGCCTGGTGCCAAGCCCGGCGAACTGCTGCTTATTGGCTGTTACCACCCAAGTCAGCAGAACACATTCACCGGCCGCGTCACTCCGGCAATGCTCGATGCTATTTTCACCCGCGCCCGTTCCTGCGCGGGCCTGGAAATCTAGTCGCGGTTACTCAGTGCTAATGTCGATCATGTAATTAGTTACGCTCTGCATTTCTCTCGGAAACGTTTCCTGGCGCGAGAATAAATTTATTTGAAGAGGTCGTTGTTACTCCTCGGTTAGATAATTGGGTGCGCAGTATTATGGTGCCGCCCCCGTAGCCCAAGGGAAGAGGCCGGCCCCCTAAAAGGGTCCCCAGTGTCGGTTCGACTCCGACCGGGGGCACTCGTTGCGGACTCGATCCTATGTCCCAATTGTCAATATGGTCCCAGTCGAAACAATGATCACTAAGGTCAACGTCGAGGCAAGCAGCAAACGATTGTTATACCCACTATGCCAATGTTTATACGGTTAAATCATAATATTTCTCTCCGGGTATACCGTGGCCGATAGGTCGGCCGGGGCGTCAGAAGTCCAGTCGGGGCGGGAAGCGGCCCCGGCCGCCCGGCCGGAGCGCCGCCGCGATCGCAGTGCGGGGCACCGCCGAAGTCTAGGCGCGAGGCGGGAGGCGAAGGGCCAGGCGCGAGGCGCCGCGAAAGGCCGGCTGAAAGGCGTCGTCGTGAGCGGGGAGAAGGCGTCACGCAGGTCGGGCGCGATGCCGGCAAAGAGGTGCCGGCCCCGGGCGCGCCCTTAGTGAGGAAAGCCGCGCAAGGGACGGCCGGAAGGGAAGCCGCGCAAGGTAAGCGCCGGGAGAAATGCCCCGGAGGGGGAAGGCGACTGCACCCCTTAGAGCACGCATTACCGAAACCGCCCTGGTCGGCCGCCCGCCCTACGCCGGGGGACGCCGCCCTTACCCGGATCTGCCCCACAGCAGATTCAGGTCCTGGCGTAGACGTGTCGCTAGGCAGGCCTATCCGGGCGCGACCAGGCCGCCCGGGGGGCAAGGCGAGCGTGCCGGAACGAACCGGGAGGCGTCAGGCCCCGTTGAGGCGCAGGCGCCTTCGCAACTCGTACTCGTGCACGATCGCGTTGGCGTAGCCGTGCGAGATGCCGGCGTCGTCCGCCAGCCAGTGTGCGCGTTCGTCGCAGCGCAGGAACGCAGGGCCGGATTCAAGACGGTGGAACCACTCAGCGAGGTCACGTCCGGTAACGACCGGGATACGTGCAATGAGACTACTGTGCAGATTCGGTGAGTGGATCAGTGACAACGGGCACCTCCATGAATGCTCTCTTGAGCTGAGATTGCCTCATCAAAAGCCACCTGGCAACCCCCTGGCGGCAACCAAATGTTTTAACTCAGCCGCTCGAAGATCATCGCCATGCCCTGGCCGCCGCCCACGCACATGGTCTCCAGGCCCAGCGTGGCGTCGTGGAACTGCAGGCTGTTCAGCAGGGTGGTGGCGATCCGCGCCCCGGTCATCCCGAACGGGTGCCCGACCGCGATGGCCCCGCCGTTCACGTTGAGCTTGGAGATGTCGACGCCGAGATCAGTGTAGGACGGGATGACCTGAGCCGCGAACGCCTCGTTGATCTCCACCAGGTCGATGTCGGCGATCGCCATCCCGGCTCGCGCGAGCGCCTGGCGTGAAGCCTCCACCGGTCCCAGACCCATGATCTCGGGCGATAGCGCGGTCACCCCGGAAGACACGATCCGCGCCAGCGGCGTGAGCCCGAGCTCGGCCGCCTTGACGTCGCTCATCACCACGAGGGCGGCGGCGCCGTCGTTGAGCGGGCAGCAGTTACCCGCGGTCACGGTGCCGTCCGGGCGGAAGACCGGCTTCAGCGCGGCGACCTTTTCGATCGTGGTACCCGGGCGGGGACCATCGTCGGCGGTGACCACGGTGCCGTCGGGCAGCGTGACGGGCGTGATCTCCCGCGCCCAGAAGCCGTTGGCGATGGCCTTCTCCGCCAGGTTCTGCGAACGTACGCCGAACTCGTCCTGCTGTTCCCGGGTGACGCCGCGCAGCCCGGCGACGTTTTCCGCGGTCTCGCCCATGGCTATGTAGATGTCAGGGAGGAGCCCGGCTTCGCGCGGGTCGTGCCACGGCCCGGCGTGGCCCGCGCGCGCTTGCCCGGTCCGCGCCTGTGCCTCCGCGAAGAGGGGATTGCGGGTATCGGGGAGGGAATCGCTGCTGCCCTTGGCGAGCCTGCTCACGCACTCGACGCCGGCCGAGATGTACACGTCGCCTTCGCCGGCCTTGATCGCGTGGAAGGCCATCCGGGTGGTCTGCAACGACGAGGAGCAGTACCGGTTGACCGTCGTCCCTGGCAGGTGGTCGTGTCCCAGCAGCACCGCGACCACCCGGGCGAGGTTGAACCCCTGCTCGCCACCGGGNNAGCCCGCAGCCGAGCATCAGGTCGCCGACGTCGGCGGGGTCAAGCTGCGGTACTTTGGCCAGCGCCGCGGCCACGATCTGCGCGGCCAGGTCGTCCGGGCGGATGCTGGCGAGCGAGCCCTTGCCGGCCCGGCCAATAGGCGACCGTGCGGTGGCGACGATCACTGCTTCGGGCATGACAAAGCCTCCTCGCATAGGGTGCATCCAGAATATGTAACAGCCTGGCGAGCATGGAAATGCCCTGGCAACGACCGAAAGAGGAGCAACATGCAGGTGCATGACTCACTAAGCGGACTGGTGGGAAACACCCCGCTGATCCGGCTGCGGTCGGTGACCCGGGCCACCCCAGGAGCCACGGTGCTGGCCAAGGTGGAGTATTTCAACCCGGGTGGCTCGGTCAAGGATCGCATCGCGCTGCGGATGGTAGCGGCGGCCGAGGCGGCCGGAGACCTGCGGCCCGGCGGGACGATCGTGGAGCCCACCTCGGGCAACACCGGAGTCGGGCTGGCCATCGTCGCGGTGGAGCGCGGCTACCGGTGCGTCTTCGTCTGCCCGGACAAGGTAGGCCAGGACAAGATCAGCGTGCTGCGCGCGTACGGCGCCGAGGTGGTGGTCTGTCCCGGCACGGTCGCGCCCGATCACCCGGACTCCTATTACAGCGTCGCCCGCCGCCTGGCGGCCGAGACTCCCGGCGGCTGGCAGCCCGATCAGTACGCGAACGCAGAGAATCCAGCCTCGCACTACGCCACCACGGGCCCGGAAATCTGGTCCCAGACCGACGGGAAGGTCACTCACTTCGTCGCTGGCATCGGTACCGGAGGCACGATCACGGGTACCGGGCGGTACCTGAAGGAGGTATCCGGCGGAGCGGTGCGGATCATCGGCGCCGATCCGGAGGGTTCGGTCTACTCGGGCGGATCCGGGCGCCCGTATCTGGTCGAAGGCGTGGGCGAGGACATCTGGCCGACCACCTACGATCCGTCCGTCTGCGATGAGATCATCGCGGTCAGTGACGCGGAGTCGTTCGGCATGACCCGGCGGCTGGCGCGAGAGGAAGCCCTGCTGACCGGCGGCTCGTCCGGGCTCGCGGTGGCGGCCGCGCTGCGGGTGGCCGACGCGGCCGGGCCTGACGCGGTGACCGTCGTGCTGCTGCCCGACGGCGGCCGCGGTTACCTGGCCAAGATCTTCAATGACGAGTGGATGGCCGACTACGGCTTCCNNATCGCGCTGCTGCGCGAGTACGACGTCTCTCAGCTGCCCGTGGTCAAGGAGGAGCCGCCGGTCATGGCCGCCGAGGTGGTCGGCTCTGTGGTGGAGCGCGATCTGCTCGATGCCCTGGTGACCGGCCGGGCCAAGCCGTCCGATCCGGTCGGCGGCCACATGTCGGCGCCGCTGCCCAGCGTCGGCTCCGGCGAGCCGGTCTCGCGGGCGGTGCTGGCCTTGGAGAAGGCGGGCGCCGCCGTGGTGCACGTGAACGGCAAGCCATCCGGACTGCTCACCCGGCAGGACGTGCTGACCTTCCTGGCCGGCCTCACCTGAACCCGGCCACGAACTAAGAGAATCCTTCAAACGACGGAGGCAACTTCGATGACCAGCTTTGAGACCCTGGCCATTCACGCCGGCCAGGAGCCTGATTCGCTGACCGGCGCGGTGGTGCCGCCCATCTATCAGGTGTCCACGTTCGCCCAGGACGGGGTCGGCGGCCTGCGGGGCGGCTATGAGTACTCCCGGTCGGCCAACCCGACCAGGACAGCGCTGGGAGAATGCCTCGCCGCGCTCGAGGAGGGTGCCGCCGCGATCGCCTTCGCCTCTGGCCTGGCGGCGGAGGACTGCCTGCTCAGGACGGTGTGCTCGCCGGGCGATCGGGTGCTGATCCCGGACGACGCGTACGGCGGGACGTACCGGTTGTTCGCCCAGGTGCTGGCCGGGTGGGGACTGGAATACGAGGTGGTCCCGATCTCGGACCTCGCGGCCGTGCGGAAGCGACTCGCCGCCCGGCCGGCCAGGTGTGTCTGGGCCGAGACGCCGACGAACCCGCTGCTGAACATCGCCGACATCCGCGGGCTGGCGCAGGCCGCGCACGAGGCCGGAGCGATGCTCGTGGTGGACAACACGTTCGCCTCGCCCTATCTGCAGCAGCCGCTGACGCTCGGGGCCGATGCNNGTCCTGGCCGACGGCGAACTCGCGGAGCGGGTCGCGTTCACCCAGAACGCGACCGGCAGTGTCCCCGGGCCGTTCGACGCGTGGCTGACGCTGAGGGGCATCAAGACGCTGGCGGCCCGGATGGACCGGCACTGCCGCAACGCGATGCGGATAGCGCAGATGCTGGCCGAGCACCCGGCCGTCGCCGAGGTGTTCTACCCGGGCTTGCCGTCGCATCCGGGCCACAAGATCGCCCAGGAGCAGATGCGGGCGTTCGGCGGGATGGTGTCGTTCCGGCTGCAGGCCGGGGAGGAGGCCGCGGTGCGGACGTGCGGCCGGACCCGCGTGTTCACGCTGGCCGAGTCGCTGGGCGGCGTGGAGTCGCTGATCGAGTACCCGGCCCGGATGACGCACGCGTCGGTGGCCGGTACGCCTCTGGCGGTCCCGCGCGATCTGGTCCGGCTGTCGGTCGGCATCGAGGATTGCGATGACCTGATCCACGACCTGCGCCAGGCGCTGCCCAGCCAGTAACCGGCGGCGGGAAGACCCCGAAGCGCCCGCGTCCCGCGTCAGCGGGCTGCGGGCGCTGCCAGGCGTCCGAGCGGGTATTAGTTCCGGCCGGCCGGTGAGCTCTCCCGGTCGTTGCTGGCCTGGGCCGCGGGCTTGGGCTTGTAGGCGAGGGCGAACCAGGCGCCGACGGCGAAGATGATGCCGACGACGAGCGACCCGGTTGCCTTCAGCGGGTGGTGGCCGGTCGACCCGGCGATGTGCCCGGGGATGAAGCTCGGCAGCGACTTGGCCGGTTCGGCCAGGTAGATGACGGCGACCACGATGAACACCAGGGCGATGATGCCGAGAATCACGGCGAGAATCGTCTTACCCGACGACCTCTCGGCTGATCCGCTCGTAGAACTCACGATTCCTCCTTGTACGGGCATGCGGTAGAGCTGCGTTTTAGCTGCCGGCCAGCCACGGCCGCCCGGGGTTCCAACCCCTGAAGCGCGGAGGCGGCAAGCCTTAGATCGTCAGCCGACGGGGCAAATCTACCGTCGACTGGCACCGCGGGTGCGGAGGAAGTCCCGGATGACATACTCACCGAGATGTTCGGGGCCCGCCTGCAGCACCCGTCCGCCGTTCCGTTTCGCTACGTTGTCAACGAACGCAGTGAGCCTGGCGTCGTCAGCCAGCATGAAAATATTCAATGCGGCGTGCCGGCGTGTCATCTTATCCACCTCGGCCAGGGTGAGCTCGAGCGTCTCCGGGGAGGGCGGCCAGTCGAACCAGGACCGCCCGTCCCGCTGCAGGTGGGCGGTGGGCTCGCCGTCGGTCACGATCAGCACGACCGGTTCGTTCTCCGGGTGCCGGTCGATGTGCCGCCCGGCGAGCAGCAGCGCGTGGTGCAGGTTGGTGCCCTGCACCATGTCCCAGCCGAGCCCGGCGAGTTCGGTCTCGTGCAGTTCACGCGCGTAGTTGGAAAACCCGACGACCTGGACGGCGTCCTGGGGGAACTTGCTGCGCAGCAGCGCGTGCAGCGCGAGCGCCGTCTGCTTGGCCGCCGCCCAGGTTCCGCGCAGCTGCATCGAGTAGGACAGGTCGACGAGCAACGAGACGACTGCGGCCGTGCGCCGTTCGGTCTCGGCCACCTCGAAATCCGCCGCCGAGAGCTTTACCGCGCCGCTCCCCGAGCGAGGCCCGCCGCGGAGCACGGCGTTCCGGACCGTCGCCGGGACGTCAAGCGGCTGCTCGTCGCCGAACTCCCAGGCCCGGGTGGTCCCGGTCAGCTCGCCCGCCTGCCCGGCGTCGCGCTGGTCGTGGTCGCCGGACCGGCCGCCGAAGCTCAGGTCGGCGAAGATCCGGCGCAGCGCCGTGTCGCCGAGCCTGCGCACGGCCTTGGGGGTGAGGTCGAGCTGACCGCCGCTGCGCGCCAGATAACCCTGCCGTTCGAGCTCGCGCTCGATCCGGCGCAGGGCCTCGACGTCGTCGACCGCCTGCCGTCCGAACGCGCGCCTGACCGCCTCTTCGTCGATGTCGTCCAGGCTCGCGCCCGGGTAGTCCTGGCCGAGCGCGTTTTCCAGCTCGGCCAGGTCGGCGAGCTCGGCCAGCGCCGTGGTGGCGTCGCCGAGGCCGAGTGGTTCCTCGCCGGACATCTGGACGCCGCCGGCCATGCCGGCCCGGTCCAGATCGGGGCGCCTGGACCTGAGCGCGTCGGCAAGCCTGGCCATCTCGGCGGCCAGGCCCGCGTCGTCCAGGGCGCTGGCCATCAGCCCGGCGAGTTCTTCGCGCTGTTCCGGGCTGAGCGAGCGCAGCAGCTGCTCCGCCGCGGCCATCCGGCTGATCAGGGAGTCGAGGAGTTCCTCGAGGCTGCGCGGGTGGTCAGGGAACAGCTCGCCGTGCCGTTCCATGAAGCGGTCGAAGTCGGCCTGGGTGTGCTCGCCGCGCGCGTCCGCCGCCAGCATCTCGTTCAGGTCGCCGAGCATGTCCTTGACCCGCTGCATCGCCTGCGGGTCGGGGTTGCTCATCGCCTGCTTCATGCCGCGGAACTGGCTGTCGAGCACCTCGCTGCGCAGCAGGTCCCTGAGCCGGTCGAAGGTCTGGCGGGCGGTGGGGGAGCGCCAGTCGTAGTCGGCTAGCTGCCTGATCGCCTGAGAGGTGTCCGCGGGCAGCGCGTCGAGGTTCGCCTCGCGCATCCTGGCCTCGTCGCTCGGGTCGGGAAACAGCTCGGCACGCTCCTGCCCGACGGCGGTATCGAGCAGGGCACGGGCCTGCTCGAGGATGCCGTCGAGGCGACCGCTGCCGCGGACCTCCCGCTGCCTGTCCCGGACCCGGCGCAGGAGGTCATCCAGGCCCCGGCGGCCCGTCTGACCCCGCCTGAGCAGGTCCCGGAGCGCGTCGGCGGGGTTGGCGCCCGCGAGTATCGCGTCGCCCATCTCATCGACGGCGCCGCGCACGTCGTAGGGCAGCGCCAGCGGGTCCGGGCCGTAGACGTACCTGCCATACCGGTAGTTCGCCATGTCAGGTCCGGTACACCGTCGTGCCGCCGGTGCTGTCCTTCGACAGCCTGCGCATCAGGTAGAGCCCTTCCAGGGCGAACTCGATCGCGGCCGCCGCGTGCCCGAAGGACTCACCGCCGTCCATGCCGAGCCTGGCCATGATCTTGGCCAGCCCGGGAACCTCGCCGACGCTCCGCAGCAGGTCGCCGGCGGGGACGAGCTCGCCCGACTCCACCGTGCCGCCTTCTTCGAACTTCGCGAGCAGGCCGGAAAGATCGACGCTGCCCAGCCGGGCGCGGAACGTGTCGGCGATCGCGCGGCGCAGCAGGGCACTGAGCAGCTCTTCTTCCCGGCCCTCCTCGCTGACCTCGAACTCCACCTTGCCGCGGAGCGTGCTGACCACGGGGGGCAGGTCGCAGACCCGGGCCACCGACGTCTCGTCGGTCAGGCCGGCCAGCGCGGACCGGCGCACGGCGGACGCCGCCGCGCTCTCCGCCGCCGCGATGGCGAACCGGGCGGAAACACCGGAGCGCGCGTCGACGGCGGGCGATTCGCGCACGCCCCGGGTGAACCTGGCGATCACCTCGACCAGGTGATCGGGGAGTTCCGCGCGGCCCCGGAGGTCGGCTTCCTGCTCGATGAGGGTGAGCTCGTCGGCCAGGTCCAGCGGGTAGTGGGTCCGGATCTCGGCGCCGAACCTGTCCTTGAGCGGCGTGATGATCCGGCCCCGGTTGGNNCCGATGTCGCGCTCCTCCAGCACGTTCAGCAGCGAGACCTGAATCCGCTCGGCCAGGTCGGGCAGCTCGTTCAGGGAGAAGATGCCCCGGTTGGTCCGCGGCACCAGCCCGTAGTGAATGGTCTCCGGGTCGCCGAGGGTGCGTCCCTCGGCCACCTTCACCGGGTCGATGTCACCGATCAGGTCGCCGACGCTGGTGTCGGGGGTGGCGAGTTTCTCGCCGTACCTTTCGCTGGCGTGCCGCCAGCTGACCGGCAGGTCGTCGCCCAGCTCGGCGGCGAGGCGCCGGCACCGCGCGCAGGCCGGGTGGTAGGGGTGGTCGTTGATCTCGCAGCCCTCGACGACCGGAGTCCACTCATCGAGCAGCCCGCCGAGGGTGCGGATCAGCCGGGTTTTACCCTGGCCGCGTTCCCCGAGCAAGATGAGGTCGTGCCCGGCGATCAGGGCGCGCTCCAGGTGGGGCAGGACGGTCTGGCCGAACCCCACGATGCCGGGGAAGGGGTCCTGCCCGGCTCGCATCTTGGCGAGCAGGTTCTGCCTTATCTCGTCCTTGACGCCGCGGTACTCGTGACCGCTGGCGCGCAGCTCGGCCACCGTGGCGGGGCCGGGCGGCTCGCTGCGGGGAGCGACCACGGCGGAGTCTGGGGTGTTGGCGTGATGACGCTGGCTATGTTGCTGCACCTTTCGACAGTATGTCGTGATCGAGCTTCTTCGCATCTGGGCAGGTCAGCTCTGGGGCCCGGCCGGGTCCGCGAGTCGGGATGAAAGAGTGCCGCGGGGGTGGCACACTTGCCTCCCGTGGCAACAACACCTGGTGCGGTCAGCTCCGATGACGTGGCCGCCGCCCGCAAGCTGCTCCGCGATGTGATCTCGGACACTCCGGTGATGCACTCCCGGGTGCTGTCCGAGACCGCGGCCGGGCCGGTCTTCCTCAAATGCGAGAACCTCCAGCGCACCGGGTCCTTCAAGGTACGGGGCGCGTATAACCGGATCGCCAGGCTCACCGACGCCGAACGCGCCCGGGGTGTCGTAGCGGCCAGCGCGGGCAACCACGCGCAGGGGGTCGCGTTCGCGGCCGGCCTGCTCGGCTGCACGGCGACCGTGGTCATGCCCCAGGGCGCGCCGCTGCCCAAGGTGCAGGCGACCCGCGGTTACGGGGCGGAGGTCATCCTGCACGGCCACAACGTGGAAGACGCGCTGGGTGAGGCCCTGGCCGTGGCCGAGCGGACCGGGGCCGTGTTCATCCATCCCTACAACCATCCGGACATCGTGGCGGGCCAGGGCACGCTCGGCTTCGAGGTCTTCGAGCAGTGCCCGCAGGTACGCACGGTGGTGATTCCGGTCGGCGGCGGCGGCCTGGCGGCCGGCGTCGCGGTGGCGATCAAGAGCCTGGATCCGGACATCCGCATCGTGGGCGTCCAGGCCGAGGGCGTCGCCTCGTATCCGGGCTCGCTGGCCGCGGGTCACCCGGTGTCGGCCACGCCCACGCCGACCATGGCCGACGGCATCGCGGTCAGCCAGCCCGGCGACATCCCCTTCGCCATCCTGGCCGCCCTGGCCGAGCGGGTCGTGACGGTCTCGGAGGAGAGCCTGTCCCGCGGCCTGCTGCTGTGCCTCGAGCGGGCCAAGCAGGTGGTGGAGCCCGCCGGGGCGGCCGGGGTGGCCGCCGTGCTCGAGCATGCGCGCGACTTCACCCCGCCGGTCGTGGTGGTGCTTTCCGGCGGCAATATCGATCCCCTGCTGCTGTCGAAGCTGCTCCGGCACGGGCTCACCGCGGCCGGCCGCTACCTGGCGTTCCGCTGCCGGCTGCCGGACCGCCCGGGGTCGCTGGCCAAGCTGCTCGCCGACCTGGCCGACCTCGGCGCCAACGTGCTCGAAGTCGGGCACGAGCGGCTGGCCCCGCGGCTGCACGTCAACGAGGTAGAGGTGGTCCTGCAGGTCGAGACCCGCGGGCCGGAGCACTGCGGCGAGGTGATCGGCGCGCTCCGCGCCGCGGGCTACACGCTGGCCTTCACCTGAGCGCCGGCACCTGAGNNAGTTCCCCTTGCCGAACCCCTGGGAACCGTGCCGCTCGATCAGCTCGAAGAACACGGTCGGCCGGTCCTGCACCGGCTGGGTGAAGATCTGCAGCAGGTAGCCGTCTTCGTCGCGGTCGGCCAGGATGCCCAGCTCGCGCAGCTCACCGATCGGCACGCGGGTGTCGCCGACCCAGGAACCGAGCTCGTCGTAGTAGCTGCCCGGGGTGGCCAGGAACTCCACGCCCGCCGCGGTCATGGCCCGGACGCTGGCCACGATGTCGTCGGTGGCCAGCGCGATGTGCTGGACGCCGGGCCCGCCGTAGAACTCCAGGTACTCGTCGATCTGCGATTTGCGCTTTCCGGCCGCGGGCTCGTTCAGCGGGAACTTCACCTTGCGGCTCCCGTCCGCGACGACCTTGCTCATCAGCGCGGAGTACTCGGTGGCGATGTCGTCGCCGACGAACTCCTTCATGTTCGTGAAGCCCATGACCCGGTGGTAGAAGTCCACCCACTCGTCCATCCGGCCGAGTTCCACGTTGCCCACGCAGTGNNAGCACGACCTTGCCCTCCTCGTCCTCGACGATGTGCGGCTCGGTCAGGCCCCGCGCGCCGTGGCCGACCGCGTAGCCGTACGCGTCTTCGGCCGAGCTGACCTGCAGGGCCAGGTCGGCGACCCCGTCGCCGTGCGCGGCCACCCGCTGCCCGAGCGGGGTCCCGGCCCGGACCGGGCCGCGGAACACGAACCGCGCGCCGCCCGCCTCCAGGACATGCGCCGCCTCGTCCGGGTATCCGGTCTCCGGGCCGCGGTAGGCCACCCGCCGCATGCCGAACGCGGTCGAGTAGTAGTGCGCCGCCTGCTTCGCGTTGCCGACCGCGAAGACCACGGCGTCCATGCCGATGATGGGGAAACTGTCCTGCGCTGGCGTGGTCATACCGGTAGCATGCGCGCCGGTCATCAAACTGCGCAACAATCTAAAATTTCACTGGTCATCTTGTCTATTTATTCCGAACGGACGGTGGTATTTCTGTACGGCATGACTACCAATGACCCGGGGCGGATCGACCGGCTGGACGCCGCGCTCATCGAGTTGCTCGCGACCGAGCCGAGGGTCGGCGTGCTCGAGGCCTCCCGGCGGCTCGGCGTCGCCCGCGGCACGGTGCAGGCGCGCCTGGACCGGATGACCGAACGCGGCGTGATCACCGGCTACGGGCCTGAGGTGGATCCGGCGGCGCTCGGCTACGAGGTCACGGCGTTCATCACCATCGAGATCCGCCAGGCCGGCGGGCACGACCCGGTGGCGGAACGGCTGGCCGCGATCCCTGAGGTGCTCGAGGTGCACACCATCACCGGAGCGGGCGACATGCTCTGCCGGGTGGTGGCCCGTTCCAACGCCGACCTGCAGCGCGTGCTCGACGCGATCGTGTCCGCCGAGGGCGTGGTCCGCTCCTCGACCCTGATCTCGCTGGCCGCCCAGGTCCCCTACCGCGTCCTCCCCCTGGTCCGCGCCGCCGCCGGACGATAGTCAGTATTGCCGCAGAGTTGCTTCGCCAGCGGCTGGTAACTGTGTAAAATGCGCATTGCGCGTCGAAATCAGCTTTCCGAACAGGCTGAATCGCCGCGGGGGAGGGGCAGCATGGAGGGGTTCCGTTGCATTCAGTGACGTTCGGGCCGCCGAGGTCCAAGGCGCGCCTCGGCAGTCAGCGTGCGGCGAGTTCGGTGATCCCGGCCGCCACTCCATGGTGGATCCCTGATTCAGCGGCACGTTTATCTCGGCCGCACGGATTCCGGGCGTGAACGAGTGACCAATGATCCAGACTGGCTGGTCGGGAGCGGGGCGTCGCCGATTTCGCGCCGAAGCGTCCTGGCCTCCCGCTTCGGCTCAGTCGAGCCAGCTGGCTGGCACCGCTCGTATTCCGGTGCGCCAGGACACATTTTCTTTCCGGTACCGCTCCTCACTTTTTCTCTCGACCTGCGTCGAGAGGTCAGCTCTGGCCTTAATGCAGTGCGCCGTGAATGTGAGCGTCGGCATTACCGCGACCGAGGGTGAGAGGCGGTAGAGAATGACCAGACAAGGACCCCTGATCACGCTGGGCTCCGTGCTGGTGCTCGCCGTGGTATTCCTTCTCGCCAACACCCAGGTGGCCAAGCCGGGCAGCACGGTCGCAGCGGCCACGGCCACGGCCACGGCCGCGCCGCCCACGCCCACGGCCTCGGCCCCGCTGCATGCCCTGTATGCCGGGCGGAGCAGCGGTGACCAGGTGACCGTGGCGATCGCCATCAACGGGCACAAGGTCGCCGCCGACCTGAACGCCGGCCAGGCCAGCGAAGTGTCGCTGCAGGGCTCAGTGAACGGCGGCAAGTTCACCCTGACCAGCCAGAACGGCCCAGGCCTGACCGGCTCGATATCCGGCCAGGATATGTTCGGCACGGTTACGGGATTCTTGGGGCAAAGCTTCCCGTTCTCCGCCGCGCAGGCCGTCGTTCAAGCGGTGTACACCGGCCGGAGCAGCGGCAACCAGGTGACGCTGGCGGTCGACACCGACGGCGACAAGGCCGTGGCCTACATCTGCAACGGCAAGACCATCGAGGCCTGGCTGCAGGGCTCGGTGAAAGGCAACCAGGTCAGCCTGACCGGCAACAAGGGGGCCAGCCTGACCGGCTCCCTGTCCAGCCTGGACATGTTCGGCACGGTCACGCCGGGCGCCGGGCTGAGCTTTCCGTTCTCTGCCGAGCTGTCCCCGCGCCCGGCCGGGGTCTACCAGGCCCGGATCGCGGTCAACGGGCTAGCCACGCGGATCGGCTGGGCGGTGCTGCCGGACGGGACGCAGGTCGGAGTGGCCGTCGCGGGCACGACCAAATACCCTGCACCGCCGCTCGACCTCAGCAACAACAGCTTCACCCTGGACGGCTCCAGCTTCACCGCCGCCCCCGTGGCCGGCCAAGACACCGTCGTCAGCCCGTGAGACCCGAGGTGGCGCAGCCACCAGGCGCGAAAGGAACCGCGCGATGACGAGCGAACCAGTGGCGTCGTACCCCGCCCGTGACCAGTACGCCAAGCCGCTCCTGGTGGCCCTGCTCAGCGGCTGCGGGGTCGCCTTGGTGCTGGGCTTGTACGCCAAGCTGCACCATCCGACCCAGTACGCGCTCGACGTCGGCGGCTTCTCCTCGCCGTTGTACGCCAAGGCCTGGCTGACCACCATCGCGGTCGTGTTCGCGATCGTCCAGCTCATCACCGGCGCCCGGATCATCCGGCCGGGCGCCCCGCCCTGGATGGCCACCGTGCACCGCTGGTCGGGCCGGATCGCGATCCTGCTCACGGTGCCGGTCATCATCCACTGCATCTACGCGCTAGGCTTCGGGACTTACTCGGCCCGCGTGATCGCGCACTCGGTCCTCGGCTGCATCTTCTACGGCGCGTTCGTGACCAAGATGTTGTGTCTCGTCCGGCGCGACGCCATGCCCAAGTGGGTCCTCCCGGTCATAGGCGGCGTCGTCTTCGTGTCGCTGATCGCGCTGTGGGCGACCTCGGCGCTGTGGCTGTTCGCCACCAAGGGGGTCCACTCCTGACCACCTGCACCGACGCCCGGATCCGCTAGCCAACCGCGAAGAGGGAAGCGCCATGGAACAGTTGACCACGCGCATAGGCATCGAGCCAGGCCGCGGCCTGGTCGGCCGGTTCGGCGACACGGTCATCTTGATCCCACGTGAAGCCGCGGCCGCTGACGGCGATGACGAGGCCGCCCGGGAGCTCCTCGGCCTGGCCGCCGAAGTGGCCTCGGACCGTCAGCGGCCGGCCAGCGTACTCGCGGCCCGGCTGGCTGCCTGGGTCATCGGACACATGCCCGCGGATGCCATCGCGTTCGGGATGGTGACACCCGTAGCCGACGGTGTCGTCACGTTCTTGCGCGGCGCGGTGTGGTGCGCGGTCACCGAGGCGGACTCGGTCCGCCTGCTGTCCGGAGAACAGGCCCTGACCTGGGTCGATCAGATCATACCCGGCACGTTCGAGCGACTGGCGATCGGTAGCTCGGCCGGCCAGGCTGTGCGGGCGGACCCGTTGTCAGACCTGCGGGACGGGGTGGTACCCGGACAGGGCTTCGTCCTGACCCGGCTCGCGGCCGCCTCCGGTCCAGAACCGGCCGCCTCCGGCCCGGAACCAGCTGCGTCCACGGCCGGCTCAGGCACGCTCGGGTGGTCGCCGCCCGCGGACGCAGCCGAAGGAGTGGCTCCCGCTCAAGCTCCGGCTCCCGCCCTGGCCCCGGCCGCTCCGGCTCTGGCCGACCGTCACCAACCGACCATCCTGGCCGAGACGGGCTCGCGCTCCGGGCGTGCCGGCGCGGCCCCGGCCGGCCGTCACACCGTGCCGGCGCCGGCCAAAGCCCAGGTCCGGTCCGTCCGCCCCACGGTGATGTCGAAGACGCCGCTGGGCGTGCTGACGTCGGAGCAGGGGCAGGTCATCATCCTGGATCGTGCCTACGTCCTCGGCCGTGAGCCGGATCAGGACCCTGCAGTGGCCAGCGGCGCTTCCGCACCGGTCCTGATGCAGGATCCGGACAACATGATCTCGCGCGTGCACGCCTACATCTCCGTCGAGAACGGGATCGTCCTGGTCCGCGACGCCTCCTCGGTCCACGGGACCTATATCAGCCCGCCCGGTGCCAGCGAGTGGACACCGGTAGGCACCGAGCCGAGCCAGCTGCCTCCGGGCTGGAGCCTGCGCATCGGCCGGCAGGTCTTTATCCTCGAGCTCACCGGCCCAGGGGTGGCACGGTGAGACCGGGCCCGCCCGGCGGTCACGTAGGCCGGCTTGCGGATCATGGCCATTGGCAGCCCGGGCCCGATTCAGCCGCCTGCAGAAAGGGCGGTCCGTCTCATGAGCTTTGACCGCGAACTACTCAGTAACGCGCTGCCGGCCTATGACATCGGCGAGGAACTGGGCCAAGGTGGCATGGGGGTAGTGGTCGCCGGCCAGCACCGGCAGCTCGACCGGCGGGTAGCGATCAAGCAGCTTCCGGTGGCCTTTGCTGCCGACCCGGCGGTTCGGCGCCGTTTCATATCGGAGGCCCGCGTCCTTGCCTCCCTCGATCATCCTCATGTCGTGCCCGTTTACGACTTCGTCGAACGCGAGGGCATCT
Organism: Actinomycetota bacterium; assembly: GCA_003168295.1. The sequence goes on along the minus strand of PMST01000134.1, from coordinate 18,597 downwards.
GCCTGCTCGTGATGGAATTCCTCCCCGGCGGGACCCTGCGCGGCCAGGTCACTGCTGCGGGCGGCTTCACCGGTCCGCATGCGGTGGCGGTGTCGCTGGCCTGCCTGAGCGGACTGTCCGCGGCGCACCGGCGCGGAGTGCTGCACCGTGACGTCAAACCCGAGAACATGCTCTTCTCCGCCCGCGAGGTCCTGAAGGTCGCTGACTTCGGTATCGCCAAGGTGCTCGGCGGTCCTGGCACCGTCGTCACCCGCCGCGGCGACGTGATCGGAACACCGGCGTACATCGCCCCGGAACAAGCACGCGGCGGGGAAGTGTCGCCCGCGACCGATGTGTACGCGGTGGCGACGATGCTGTACGAACTGCTCGCCGGCGTCCTCCCCTTCCCCGACGTGGAGGAGGACATGGCACTGCTCTTCAAGCACGCCTATGAGCAGCCCGTACCACTTCGCGACGTGGCCCCCGGCGTGCCGGCCCCGGTGGCGGCGGCGGTGATGCGGGGCCTGGCGACCGAGCCGGCCGATCGGTTCGCGACGGCCGAATCCTTCGGGACGGCACTGGCTGAGGCGGGTACTCAGGCCTGGGGCCCGGGCTGGATGTCGGCCGAGCAGGTCCCCATCATGGATGCCGGGCCGATCATCAGCGTCGCTGGATACCCGTCCGAGCCCCGGCGTGCCGCCCCTACCATCGCGCCTGCCGAGTCCGGGATCGTCACCGGAGAGCGCGAATACCCGTTGTCCCACGCCCCCACCCAGGGCCCGGGGGGAATCGCCCCCGGTCCCCAGACCGACGGTCCTCTGACCGACGGTCCTCCGACCGACGGTCCCCAGACAGGGGCCGTGGTACCGGTGCGCCCGCCCTCAGACCGCCGCCGGACGCTTATCATCGTGGCCGTCGTCGTGGCGATCATCGTGATCGCCATCTTGGCCATCTTTGTGCTCCCGAAGATGTTGACCGTCTATCACTCTTCGGCTGGTTCCGGCCTGCGCTACGGAGCCACCCGCTAAGTCTGCCCGCTGGGCGGCCGGCTCGCTCCCGCTACTGGTGTGCGAGCTGCGAGCTAGGGGCGGGCTGGGTTTCAGCGAGCAGGCGGGGCGGCTGGCTGAAGACGGCCGGCTTTCCCGGCTGCGGTTCGGTGAAGAGCCAGTCGACATCGACCTCTTCACCGCCGACGTTCACGGTGTCCCACGGGCCGCTGACCAGCAGGGTATGGATCAGCGGACCGCTGAGCGAATCCAGGTGCGCGCGCAGCTTGGCGTCGTCGGGCAATCCCTCGATGCGCGATGTCATGCGCTCCCGGATCTGGATTAGCCGACGCAGCAACGCGTCACGGTCGGCATCCCGGTCGTAGTTCCCTTCCTCGCCCTCGGCAATGCCCTGCGCGATGATGTCCTTGATCGCGCGGAAGTTACCATCGTCATCGGCGGTGACCATCTGCAGCCAGGCCCGGCTCTTGTGCCGGTACTGCAGCATGGACATCACGGCCTCATGCCGGACGAAGTCGGCGTCTCGCAGCGCCGGGCCGCGCCGCGGCCTGGCCAGGCACCGGGCCAGGGAGATCGCCGACGCCAGCCCGCTGTTCAGCCCACGCCCTGGCCAGAAGTGGATGGCGTTGGCCGCATCGCCAAGCAGGAAGCCGAACGTACCCGGCGTCGTCTGGGTGCGCGGGAACAACCGGACCGAGAACCGCGGCCGTTGCACCATGTTCAGCTGGAAGGCGGTAACGGCGGTCAGGTTCTCCTCCGGGACGCCGAACAGCGCGAGCCCTTCCAGCATCCGCGACCAGAACTCCGACCCGCGCAGCAAGGCCGGCAAGAAGAAGGTGTGGTGCGTGCCACATACGAACTCGCCGCCCGGGACGCGCTCAAGCAAGCAGGGTTCGGTCTGGATGCAACCGGTGAACAGCTGCCTGATCGGGTCGATCCCGACGGCTTCCTTCGCCTCCTGGGGGGTGAGCCGCACGTTCAGGAATCCCTCGCCGCGCAGCGAGTTCAGCAGGAATCGGTTCTGTGCCACCGTCAGCAGGACCGCCATAGGGTCGGGCAGCAGCGATTTCACCCGCAGGCCAAGCACCATGTCGGAGACCTGCTCGCCGTCGAGCCCGTAGAAGTTGGGGTCGGCCGCGCCGAACTTGCCGGACAAATGCCTGAGGGTGCGGGACCGGCTGCCCTCGCAGATCGCCAGCACGTGCGCCCCGGCTATTTCCTCCTGGGCCGCATCAGCGTCGAAAGGCTCGGGGACGAGCTCGATCTGGCCGCGCTTGGAGTTGGCGAGGTCGAGCAGGCGGTCCTCAACGTGGGCGATGCGGATATTGCGCGGGCCGTGGTCGTGGATCGAGTCCGGCCCCTTGGGCCATGTCTCAGTGAAGTTACCCGGGGTGAACAGGTGGTCCTGCATCTCCTGCGGGAGCTTGAGATACTGGCGGCTCTGAATGGTCACAACCTGCTGGCGCCGGACGTTGCGCTCTTCCGGTCCCTTCCACACCACCCGGTCGCCGTCGCGCTTCCAGCGGCCGTTGTGGATCCTGATGGCTACCCTCGGTCCCATCAGGTCTGCCAGCAGCAACGCGAAGGTCAGGCCGACAGGGCCGCCACCGCTGACGATAACCCTCAAGACGGACGCGGGATCGAACGGCTCGGCGGGGGACGCCGGGCCTCTGCGCTGAACCGTGGCTCGCGGATCTGACACCTCGAAGCGGAACTTCTGGTCGCCGATCATGATCTCGTCGCCGGACCGGAGATACTGAGTGGTAATGGCGGCACCGTTCACCCAGGTGCCGTTGCTGCTGTGCCGGTCGGTGAGGACGTAGCCGTCGGCCTCCTGCTCGAGTTCGGCGTGCCACCGTGAGGCCAACGGATCACTGATAACGACGTCGTTGTCCTCTTCACGGCCAAACGTGACCGGCGCCTCACCTATCCCGAAGCGCGTGCCGGCCAGGTCACCTTCAACCCCCACAATCGAAGTTCTCACCGCGCTGTCCCCCCACTTTTCCGCAGGCCGAACCGGATTAACGTGACTAGCTCACAAGATATCGTCGCCGTCTGCCCTCGTCCATGTCCCGGCTCAGCGGTCTACCGGGATCAGGTCGGTGGCGATCTCCAGCACGATGGCCCGCAGCTTATCCCGGTCGTCGGCCTGCTCCAGGAAGAACCGGCAGCTCGCGCCGGCCGCGAGCACGGCGGTGCTGGCGCGCACCCGGGACCGCAGCGGCGCGTCGGGGCCGACCAGCACGTCGATGAAGTCGTCCAGCCGGTCGCGGAAGCGGGCGAACCGGTCCTTGCCGCCGTGCATGGTCTCGACCGAGGCCCGGTTCTGCTCGAGGAAGCGAAAGACCTCATGGCCGGCCAGCACGATCCCGACGTACCGGTCGAGCACCTCGCGCCGGGTCGCCTCGGTCCGCGGCTGGTCCTTGGCCCACGCCACCAGCCGGTCGAACTCGGCGAAATAGTCGTCGGTGAAGCTGTGGACGATGTCTTCCTTGGACTTGAAGTGGTAGTACAGGGCGGCTTTGGTTACCCCCAGCCGCTCGGCGATCTCGCGCAGCGACGTCTTCTCGTACCCCTGCTCGGCGAAGAGCTCGAGCGCCACCTCCTGGACACGAGACCGGGTGTCGGTCCGTGGCGTGGACCCCGCGTCGCGCATATCCGTTTCGCACTCCCTCGCGAAGCCGACAACCGCCAAATTACTTGACGGCCGGTAAGTAGCAATTTTAGGGTAGTAACTTGCCGGCCGGTAAGTCAACGTACCGGGCCGCGCGCGAAGGTGCCGGGCCGCGCCCGGCCCCGCCGCCAGACGCGGCGCCAGCCGGCGGACGCAGGCGGGGAAGAAGCAGGCTGGAAGGAGCGGGCGGTGGCGGAGGAAACAGGCGGCGAGGGCCAGCCGGATGCACCGGGGGCGGGTCCGGCCAGCACCGGGTCAATGAGCAACGGGTCAGCGAGTAACGGGTCAGCTGACATCGGGTCGGCGAATAACGGGTCGGCCAGCAACGGGTCGGCTGGCACCGGGCACTACGCGGACCGGCGCGAGGTCTTGATCGTGCTGCCTGGACTGCTGATGGCGATCCTGCTCGCGATGCTCGACCAGCTCATCGTGGGCACCGCGCTGCCCCGGATCGTGGGCAGCCTGGGCGGGGTGACGCACCTGGCCTGGGTGGTCACCGCCTACGTGCTAGCCTCGACCGTCACCACGCCGTTCTACGGCAAGCTCGGCGACATGTACGGCCGCAAGAAGCTTTTCATCTTCGCGATCGTGATCTTCCTGGTCGGCTCGGCCCTGTCCGGCCTGTCGCAGAACATGGAGCAGCTGATCGGGTTCCGCGCGCTGCAGGGGCTGGGGGCGGGCGGCCTGATGGTCGGGGCGATGGCCACGCTCGGCGACATCGTGGCACCGCGGGAACGCGGCCGCTACATGAGCTACATGATGGTGGTGATGATGCTCGCCACCATCGGCGGCCCGCTGGCCGGCGGGTTCATCACNNGACAGCTTCTCCTGGCGCTGGATTTTCTACATCAACATCCCGCTCGGTGGCGCGGCGCTGATTTACCTGCTCGCGGTCCTGCACGTGCCGGCCAAGAAGGTCAGCCACAAGATCGACTATCTCGGCGGCGGGCTGCTCGCGGTGGCGGCCGTAGCGGTCATCTTGTTCGCCACCTTCGGCGGCAGCGAGTACGCCTGGGGCTCGGTGCAGATCGTCGGCCTCGCCGTGATCGCCGTCGCCGCTACGGTTGGCTTCCTCGTCACCGAGACGAAGGCCGCCGAGCCGATCCTGCCGCTGCGGGTGTTCCGCAACAGGAACTTCTCGGTCACGATGGCGCTGACGTTCCTCACCGGCCTGGCCATGTTCGGCGCGATGACGTTCCTGCCGCTTTACCAGCAGACGGTGCAGGGCGCTTCGGCGGTGGTCAGCGGGCTGATGCTGACCCCGATGATGGTCGGGGTGACGATCACCTCCATCCTGTCGGGCCAGATCACCACCAAGACCGGCCGGTACAAGCTGTTCCCGGTCCTGGGCGGAGCCATCATGACCGTCGGCATGTTCCTGCTGACCAGGCTGGGCGTCGACACCAGCCGGACGACCTCGGGCATCTACTACGTCGTGCTCGGCCTCGGCATGGGCTTCCTGATGCAGATGGTCTCGCTGATCGCGCAGAACAGCGTCCACCAGCGGGACATAGGCGTGGCCAGCAGCGCCCGGATGTTCTTCCAGCAGATTGGCGGATCGCTTGGGGTGTCCGCGTTCGGCGCGATCTTCGCCAGCCGCCTGACCGATTCGCTCCGCGCCGCGGCGGGCTCCGGCGTGCACATCAACGCCAGCGGCGGGCAGCTTGACCCCACCGTGGTCGACAAGCTGACCGGGGCGATCAGGCACGACGTGTTCTACGCCATCGCGCACGCGGTCCAGGGTGTGTTCTTCTGGGCCGCGCCGAGCGCGGTGCTGATCTTCGTGCTGGCCTTGCTGATCAAGGAGGTCCCGCTGCGCGGCCGGACCCCAGCCCCCGGCACCGAGCAGACCGCCGACGCGCAGCCCGAGCTGGTCTCCTAGGCGTCAGTCGTTATTGTGGACCGCTACGTGCCGTAGGGATAGTAGCTCTCCATAATAATTTCGAATCATTGGCTAAACCGGCGGGAATGCCTGACGGGCAGTGGCCGCGGAGACCACTGCCCGTTCGGCTTCGAAAAGGCTTTTACACCCCGACGTAGGGGACGGCCTCGAGGATCTCGACCGTGCAGGGGCGGCCGTTCGGCAGCGAGTAGGTGGCCCTCTCGCCGACCTTCTTGCCGGAGATGGCGGCCCCGAGCGGCGAGCGGGGCGAGTAGACGTCGATCGGCGACCCGCTCTCCTCGCGGGAAGCGAGCAGGAAGGTCACCTCGTCGTCGTCCTTGACGAACCGGATCGTGACCGTCATACCCGGGCCGACGACGCCGTCGGTGCGCGGCGGTCCGCCGACGCGGGCGTTTTCTAGGATGGACATGAGCAGAACGATCCGCGCCTCGATATGACCCTGCTCATCCTTGGCCGCGTGGTAGCCGCCGTTCTCCTTCAGGTCGCCCTCGTCCCGGGCCGCCTCGATCTTCTTCGCGATATCGACGCGCCCCGGGCCGGAAAGGTGGTCAAGCTCGGCCTTGAGCCGGTCGTACGCCTCCTGGGTCAGCCAGGNNTTAATCTTCTGAGGCTAACTAGCGTCGGCGACTTGGGCGCTGGAGTCAAATGGGGAAACCGCTCAACGGAGCGGAACGGGGAATGTCGCGTGGGCAAACGGGTGTTTGCGCACTGAAGGTTTAACCGAGGGAGACCACTGTTGCAGAGCCAGGTTCGGCTGATGGCCGTGCACGCACACCCGGACGACGAGTCGAGTAAGGGCGCCGCGACGATGGCGCGGTACGTCCGTGAGGGCGCGCAGGTTCTGGTCTGCACGATGACCGGCGGGGAACGCGGTGACATCCTGAACCCGGCGATGGACCGCCCGGAGATCAAGGCCGACATCGCCAGCGTCCGGCACCAGGAAATGGCACGGGCCAGGGAAATCCTCGGGATCGAGCAGCGCTTCCTCGGTTTCGTCGACTCCGGCCTGCCCGAGGGGGACCCGAAGCCGCCGCTGCCCGAGGGCTGCTTCGCGCTCGCCGACGTGGCCGACGCGGCCCGCCCGCTGGTGCGGGCTATCCGGGAATTCCGGCCGCACGTGATGCTCACCTACGACGAGCAGGGCGGCTACCCGCACCCGGACCACGTCATGACCCACGTGGTCGCCGTGGCGGCCTTCGAGGCCGCCGCCGACCCGGACGCGTACCCGGATTGCGGCGAGCCGTGGCAGCCGCTCAAGTTGTACTACTTCGCGTCATTTCACGGCGCGAAGTTCGTGGCCTTGCACGAGGAGATGATCCGCCGCGGCCTGGAATCGCCGTATGCGAAGATCTTCGAGGAGCGGGCGAAGCGCGCCGAAGAGCGCGGCGATGACTGGCGCGAGCTCGAGATCACCACCCAGGTGCCGTGCGGCGACTTCTTCGAGATCCGGGATCAGGCCCTGAAGGCGCATGCCACCCAGGTCGACCCGGACGGCTTCTGGTTCCGCTGCCCGATCGAGGTCCAGCGGTCGGCCTGGCCGACGGAGGACTATCATCTGGCTAGGTCGGTTGTCGATACCGATCTGCCCGAGGACGACCTGTTCGCGGGGGTCCGGGAGAGGGTGAGCCTGTGACGTTCGGTGTGCTCGCGGCGACCTCCTCGTCGATCAACGACGTCGAGCCGGGGGTGCTCGCCTTCCTCATCGTGGCCGGCATCGGGGTCGTGCTCGTCTTCCTGCTCCGCTCGATGAACAAGCAGTTCCGCAAGATCACCCCCGATCCCTCCGCCGACCCCGCCTCCGCCGCTGCCTCCGGCTTCGCCCAGAGTTCCGGTTCCGCTTCCGGCGAGGACCCCGCCCTCGGTCCCGGCACCTCCAGCTAACTCCCAGCCCGCGTTCCGGCGTGTCGCCTCCCCCCTTCCCGGGCCGCTGTTACCGTTCCAGAAATGACATAAGCCAGGACTAAAGTCGCGCTGAAGGGGCGCCGGCGGCGCCTGGACTGAGGAGCGAGGAACGAGCGACGAGGGAAGGCGGCGTCTAATGGGCGCCACGGAAGCGCGAGGCAGCACAGCGCAAGGGTGCAGAGCCATCATTCACGGGATCTGGGCGCAGGGGGCGCTCTGCCTCTGGGCCGAGGATCCGGCGTTGCCCTCGGTCTGCGGCCCGGGCTCTGGCGGCTCGCGGCTGTCCCGGCCGCACCCGTTCGCGTGCCAGCCGCCCGACCTCGCTGACCTGCTGACAGGTCTGACGAGGGGTCCCGCCGCCGACGCCGTCCGCAAGGCGGGCGGCGATGAGCTGACGTTGCAGCTGCCATCGACCGGTAACGGGCCGCTCGCCTCACCCGAACTCGCCCGCACCGAGCCTGAGCCCGCCGGTCCGGTCCGGCGCGGACCCGCGGGCCGGGTATCGCTGGCCGGCTGGCGGGTGCCCGTCCTCGCCTTCGAGCCCGCGGCGGCGCTCGACGTGCTCGGCGGGATCAGCCACACCGATGACGCGGTGGCCGCCGCGGGCGGATCGCTGCCTTACCTGGCCGCGGTGGCTCGCTTCGCCGCTGACCTGGCCGCGCGCGGCCGGGTGCTGCCGGTCCTGGCCGAGCAGGACGGGGCGTACGCCGCCAGGTGGCGGCCGGTGCTCGGCGGCGCGGACGCGCAGCGGGGTCACGACCTGGCGGCGGCGATGCCCCCGTCGTGCCGCGCGGTGGCCGGGGAGCCGCCGGGGCTGCTGCTGACCGGCGCGCTGGAGTCGCTCACCGATGCCGCAGCGCGCTCCCGGCTGCCCGCCTCTCTCCTGCCCCCCAGGCGCGGCCGTGGTCCGGCTCGACTCCCGATGGCCGAACGGTTCGTGGCCGCACTGTCCGCCGACGATGCTCACATCGAGGTGGTGACCGCGCAGGACGAGGCGGAGGGACGGGAGCTGGCCGCCGAGCTCGATGCCTGGCTGGACGCCGCGCAGATACCGGCGGGCCCGGTCCGGACCTGCTTCCGGCTCACCGAGCCCGGTGCACCGGAATCCGATCCCTGGCGGGTCGAGTTCGCGCTGCAGTCCGCCGACGACCCCAGCCTGATGATCTCCGCCGAACAGGTGTGGACGGGCCACGGCGCGGGTTTCCTGGGCCGGGCCGGGGCGGTCGGCGGTCCGCGGGACGCGGCGGGCGGCGATCCGACCGAGGAACTCCTGGCCGGTCTCGGTGCCGCGGCCCGGTTGTTCGGCGAGGTCGAGAGTGCGCTGCGCGAGGCGGCGCCGGCCGCGGTGGAGCTGGACACGGCGGGCGCGTTCCGGTTCCTTTCCGAGACCGGGCCGCTGCTTTCCGGCGCCGGGTTCGGTGTGCTGCTGCCCGACTGGGTGCGCAAGGCCCGCCTCGGGCTCAAGCTGACCACCCGGTCCCGGAGCCAGGCCGGCTCGCCGGCCGGCGGCTCTACCGGGACCGCGTTCGGCCTGGGCGACCTGGTGGATTTCCGGTACGACATAGCGGTCGGCGACGAGGCGCTGGATCCGGCTGAGCTGGCCGAGCTGGCCCGGCTGAAGGTCCCGCTGGTCCGGTTGCGCGGCCAGTGGGTCGAGCTTGACGATGCGCACCTGAAGGCCGCGCTGCGGTTCCTGGAGCGGCATCAGGCCGGGACGATGAGCGCCGCCGACGCGCTGACCGCCGGGCTGAACGGCCTGGACGATGAGATCCCCCTGGTCGGCGTGGACGCCGACGGCTGGCTGGGCGACCTGCTTTCCGGCCAGGCGGACCGGCGGCTGCGGCCGATGAGCACTCCGGCGGGCTTCGCCGGCCAGCTGCGGCCCTACCAGGAACGCGGCCTGAGCTGGCTCCGGTTCCTCGGCGATCTCGGTCTCGGCGGCATCCTGGCCGATGACATGGGCCTGGGCAAGACGATCCAGCTGCTCTCGCTCGTCTCGGCGCAGGCGCGAGACGCGGCCGGGTCTAGTGCTGGCGGGCCTGGCGCTGGCGGACCCACGTTGCTGGTGTGCCCGATGTCGCTGGTCGGCAACTGGCAGCGCGAGGCGGCCCGGTTCACCCCGGACCTGCGGGTGCATGTGCACCACGGCGCGGACCGGCTGGACGGAGACTTGCTGTCCAGCGCGCTGGCCGGCGCCGACCTGGTCATCACCAGCTACGGCGTCGCCACCAGGGACCAGACCGCGCTCGGCCAGCTAACCTGGGCCCGGGTGGTTTGCGACGAGGCCCAGAACATCAAGAATCACGCCACCAAGCAGGCGCGGGCGGTTCGCGGGCTGCCCGCCGCCGCCCGGATCGCGCTCACCGGCACGCCGGTGGAGAACCGGCTGTCCGAGCTGTGGTCGATCATGGAGTTCACCAACTCCGGCCTGCTCGGGCCGGCCGGGAAGTTCCGGGAGAAGTACGCGATCCCGATCGAGCGCCACGGCTCACCCGAAGCCGCGGAGGCACTGAAGCGCCTGACCCAGCCGTTTATGCTCCGCCGCCTGAAGACCGACAAGACGATCATCTCCGATCTGCCGGACAAGCAGGAGATGAAGGTCTGGTGCAACCTCACCCCGGAGCAGGCGAGCCTGTACGCGGCGACCGTCACCGACATGCTCAGCCGCATCGAGGAGGTGGCCGACGACATCAGCCGCCGTGGCCTGGTGCTGGCCACGATGGCCAAGCTCAAGCAGGTCTGCAACCATCCCGCGCACCTGCTCGGCGACGGCTCCCGGCTGCCCGGCCGGTCCGGCAAGCTGGCCCGGCTCGAGGAGATCTGCGACGAGATCGTGGCCGAAGGCAGCAAGGCCCTGTGCTTCACGCAGTACGCCGAGTTCGGCCGGATGCTGCAGCCGCACCTGGCGGCCAGGTTCGGCTGCCCGGTGCTGTTCCTGCACGGCGGCACGAGCAAGAAGCAGCGGGACGCGATGGTGGCCACGTTCACCGAACTCGACGAGCCGGCCCTGTTCCTGTTGTCGCTCAAGGCCGGGGGCACCGGGCTCAACCTGACCGCCGCCAGCCACGTCATCCACATCGACCGGTGGTGGAACCCGGCAGTGGAAGACCAGGCGACCGACCGGGCGTTCCGCATCGGCCAGCGCAAGAACGTGCAGGTGCGCAAGTTCGTGTGCGTCGGCACCCTGGAGGAGCGGATCGACGCGATGATCGAGGAGAAGAAGACCCTGGCCGACCGGATCGTCGGCACCGGCGAGAGCTGGCTCACCGAACTGTCGGTCGACGACCTGCGCTCGGTGCTCACCCTGTCGCCCGACGCGGTGAGCGAATAATGACCGAGCCAAAGGGGCGCATCAAAGGCTCCCCAGAGGCGAGAAAAGAACACAGCGGGTCGTGGGCGGATTGGCCGCCTGCTAAGACGCGACGGGTCGAGGGCGGGATCAAGGCCAGGAGCAAGCGCGGCGCGATCGGCGAGCAGTGGTGGTCCCGCCGCTTCATCAGCGTGCTCGAGTCCTACGGCATGAGCGGCAGGCTGGCCCGGGGCCGCAGTTACGCGCGGGCCGGGCAGGTGCTCGACTTCGAGCTTTCCCAGGGCAAGGTCACGGCCCGGGTGCAGGGATCCCGGGTGCGCCCCTATCAGGTCCGCATCGGGGTGCTGCCGCTGACCACCGCGCAGTGGCGGCGGGTGCAGGACCGGCTGGCCAGCCAGGCGCTGTTCCGGGCCAAGCTGCTCGCGGGCGAGATGCCGCACGAGATCGAGGAGGTGTTCGACGACTGCGGTACGCCGCTGTTCCCCCGCAACGCCGCCGACCTGGACATGCGGTGCAGCTGCCCGGACTGGGGAGTGCCCTGCAAGCATCTGGCCGCCGTCTGCTACGTGCTGGCCGAGGAGTTCGACCGGGATCCGTTCGGCCTGCTGGCCTGGCGAGGCAAGGGCCGGGAGGAATTGCTCGCGGCGCTGCGCCGGATTCAGGCCGCCGCGCACGGCTCGGTGGCGGGCCAGGATGCCGCGGAGCTGGCCGGACCGGCGGCCGCGCCCGGCACGATCTGGCGGGCCAGCCTCGACGTGCCAGCCAAGCCGCTGGCCGAGTGCCTGGAGGCGTTCTGGTCACCCGCGCTGAGCCCGGCCCGGCTGCGGGCGCTGGCCACGGCACCCAGCCCGGCCGCGCCCGACTTGCTGCTCCGGATGTTCCCGCCGCCGCCGGTCAAGGTCAGGACGAAAGAGCTGGCTGAGCTGCTGACCCCCGCCTACTACCAGCTCGCCGCCGACGACAGGCCGGCCGGTCTGCCCGGGGACGAGGGCCAGCCGAGCCAGGCCGATGCGCCCTAACCCGGCGCGCCGCGCAAAACCCGGTCTAACCGGGCGCGCCGTCGGACGGGGCCCAGACGACGCGCATGGCCTCAGGCAGGCCCCACCAGCCCAGCGGAGTCAGCCGCTCGTGGTCATCTATCGCGCCCAGGACCTGCCACAGCGCGGTGACGGGCAGGAACAGGTCTTCCATGCCGAGCTCGTCGAATTCGTCGAATTCGTCGTCCTCGCCGGCGTCCTCGAGGCCGAAGTCCGCGTCGTCCGGGACTTCGTCCTCGTCCTCGTCGTCGTCCCCCTCGCCGTCGTCCGGATCGTAGTCCCGCACGTAAGCGGCGAGGTCGGTGGCCGCCGCGGCCGTGCCCGGGCCGCCCGCGGTGAGCGCGGTGATGACCGCCAGCCAGTCGAAATGGTCGATGGCGCAGATGGCGGCGATCGCGCTGTCGGTCTCGTGCGGGCCTCCGCCGGGGGCACCCCAGTCGTCGGATCCCTCCGGAGACGCCACGCCCGCGGCCAGCAGGAGCCACAGCTCGGCATCGTCGGTCGGCAGGTCCTTCGGTTGCACCCCGCCGCACTCGATCAGCAGCTGACCCGGCCAGCCGGGTCTGGCGATGACCTCGCGCAGCCGGGTGCCGGCCAGGCGCAGGCTCTCGTCCGGCACCGAGCGGTCACCGACTTGGACGAGCAGGGTCTCCAGCGCGGCGAGCGCCTCCGCGTCGGCGGCGTCCCATTCGGCCAGGAACTCCTCGTCCTTCTCCTCGAGCAGCACGTCCATCGGAACCCGGCCGTCGGGCAGCGCCGAGGTCATCCACCGTTCCTGAAGTTCGATGTAGGCGCCGCAGGCGACCGGGTCGGCCGTCGCCAGCAGGTCAGGGTCGATGGCACCCCCGGCCAGCTGCTCCTCCAGGTGGGTGACCAGCCTGGTGTGCATCTCCGCGGCGAGGTGGCTGCGCTCGGACTGCTCATCCCAGACATGCAGGCCGATTATCCCGTTCGGCTCGGTTCCGGTGGCTTCCAGCCAGGTCCTGACGTCACCGACGGTGGCATCGCCGTCCGCGATCTTGGTCAGGATGGCTTCCGCGGTCGACCAGAACACGGCGGAGAGCGGGTTGGAAGCCGCGAGCATCCCTCTCCTGAGGCCGGGCAGCGAGACGAGAGCGTCCTCCGACGGCACCGTGAGCAGCGCAAGCGCCATATCGCGCCTGGTCAGCTCGTTGAGCGGTCGGTTGGCCAGCTCGGCCACGCGATCAGCTTCAAGGTTCACGCCTCGCAGCGTACGCTCTCTTTCTCTGTCCGCGGGCCTGCTCGAGGGGAACGTGATCCGGCGCGGGCCGCCGCCCCGGTCCGGCGATCGGTCAAAGGACTTCCCGGCCCCCGAGGTAGGGCCGCAGCACGACTGGTATCTCGACCTGCGCCTCGCTGGTCTGGTGGTTCTCCACCAGGGCGGCCAGGATGCGCGGGGTGGCGACGGCCGTGTTGTTCAGGGTGTAGGCGAACCGCATCGTGCCGTCCGTGTCGCGGTAGCGTATGCTGGCCCGCCTGGCCTGCCAGTCACGCAGCGACGAGCAGCTGTGCGTCTCCCGGTAGGTGCCGAGGGACGGCATCCAGGTGTTGATGTCGTTCATCCGGTACTTGCCCGCGCCCATGTCGCCGGTGGCGCACTCCATCACCTCGTAGGCCAGCCCGAGGCCCTGCAGCAGCTGCTCGGCGGTGCCGAGCAGCTCAGCGTGCCAGCGGTCGGACTCGGCCGCGTCGGCCGCGCAGATGACGAACTGCTCGACCTTCTCGAACTGGTGCACCCGAAGCAGCCCGCGCACGTCACGGCCGGCACTTCCGGCTTCCCGCCGGAAACACGGCGATATCCCGGCGTACCGGATCGGCAGCCGCTTATGGTCGAGAACCTCGCCGCTGTGAAAGCCGACCAGGGCCACCTCCGCGGTACCGGCGAGGTACAGATCGTCAGCGGTGATCGCGTAGGTTTCCTCGCGGTGCGCGGGGAACTGGCCGGTCCCGATCAGCGCCTCCTCCCGCACCAGCGACGGCACGGAGACGAGCGTGAAGTCCCTGGTGCGGAGCAGGTCCAGGGCGTAGGAGTGCACCGCGCGCTCGAGCAGGACCATGTCTCCCATCAGCGCGTAGGCGCGTTCCCCCGCGACCTTGCGGGCCCGGGCGAAGTCGGCCCAGCCGCGCTGTTCGCACAGCTCGACATGGTCCAGCGGCTTGAAGCCGAACTCCGGTGGCGTACCGACCGTCCTGATGACCACGTTCGCGGACTCGTCGGGCCCGACCGGGGCGCCTGCCCACGGGATCATGGGCGTCAGCAGCAGCAGGCCCTGCAGCCTTTCCGTCGTCTCGGCCAACTGCTCGCGGAGTGACCTGAGCTGGATCTCGAGCTCTTGGTGCTCGGCTCGCAGCTCGGCCCGGCGGGTGTCGTCGGCCTGGGCGAATTCCTTCGCGGAGCTCTTCCTGCGGGCCTGGGCCTGGTCCAGTTCGTGCTGAAGCTTGCGGCTGGCGTGGTCGAGGTGGATCAGTTCGTCCACGTCCAGGTCAATCCCCTTGACCCGGACAGCCTCCTTCACCGCGTCCGGATTGTCCCTGATCTGTCGCCTGTCCAGCATGATTGTGCCAAGCCCTCGTTCGGATTGGATTTGCCTGCCCGTCCGGCACGAAAACGCTACCAGCAGTACTCGCCGCGCCGCCCCACATAATCCCGGCGCCATCCCCGCGGGCCACCGGATGATCGCGCGCGATGCGGCCGCGCGGCGCCGGGTACGGTGATAAAGCGGGTGACAAGGGAAGGTAGGGGCGAGTGCTGCTGACCAACCATGTCCTGTCCGGGGCCCTGATCGGCGCGCTGGCCCGGCGCCCGCTCCCGGCCTTCGCGGCCGGGGTGGCGTCGCACTTCGTGCTCGACGCGATGCCGCACTGGGGAAAGTGGGGCAGCCGGAGCCAGTTCCTGCACGTGGCCGTGCCCGACGGGCTGATCAGCCTGGCCGCGATGGGGGCCTTCGCCGCGGTCTCGCCGCCCGGCCGGCGGCTGGCCGTGCTGGCCGGCATGGCCGGGGCGGCCCTGCCCGACATGGACAAGCCGACCAGGCTGTGGTTCGGCTGGTCGCCGTGGCCCGGTCCGGTGAACCGGTTCCACAGCAGGATCCAGCACGAGGCGCCGCGCCGGGCCCACGTCGAGGTGCTAGCCGCCGGCGCCCTCGGCAGCGCTGCCCTGATCGCTGTCCGCAGGTTCGGCCGCTGAACTCCGCGGGCCGGCCCTGCGGCTGCGGCGGGTGAGACGTCCCCGGCACCACCTAGTCGGCCGGCTGGGCTGCGAGTACAGTGTCCAGGCAGCCCGCGACCAGCTGGCCGCGAATCGGAGCCCGGCTGAGGAGACCGACATGAACCAGCCCGTCGCTGTGCCGGAAGTCCTGTCGGCGGACCTGCCGGCCGGGGTGTTCCTGCTGGATGTGCGCGAGGACGACGAGTGGACGGCCGGACATGCGCCCGAGGCGGTGCACGTGCGGCTCGGTGACCTCGGCCTGCGGGCGGGTGAGCTGCCGCGCGACCGCGAGCTGTACATCATCTGCCGCAGCGGCGCCAGGTCGGCGTACGCGGCTCAGACGCTGACCGCGGTCGGCTTCAGCACCGTCAACGTGGCCGACGGCATGACCGGCTGGGCCATCGCGGGCCGGCCCATGATCAGCGAGGATGGCGCGGAACCGCACGTGGCCTAGCTGGCGACGGCCAGGGCCAGGGGCAGGGCGGCGCTGGCACCCGCCTCCCGGAGCAGCCTGGCCGCGACCGTCATCGTCCATCCGGTCTCGATGCGGTCGTCGACCAGGAGCACCGGGCCGTCCAGGCCGGCGATCGCGGCGCGGACCTCATCGGGCACTTCGAACGCGTGCCACAGCGAGCACAGCCGCTGCGCGCTGTTGTGCCGGCGGGGTCCCGGCCCGCTGTCATCGGTATACCGGAGCGCGCCGAGGTAGGGCAGCCGTCCGATGCTGGCGATCTGCTGACCGAGGCTCGCGATCAGCCTGGGCCGGGTCCGCGACGGCAGGGTCAGCACTCCGGCCGGGCGCTTGGCCCAGTCCCAGGCGGCCAGGACCTTGATCATCGCGTCGGTCACCTGCCTGGTCACCGGCTCATCAGGGGCGCTGGTGGCCAGCAGCGCCCGCAGCACGCTGCCCCAGCCGATGTCGGTGAGCCGGCCGAGAACCCGGCCCGGCTCGGCCCCGGCGCCCGCCGGGATCTTCCCGGCGACGTCCAGGCCGAGTGCTTTCATCCCGGTCGGCCACATCCGCCGCGGCTCGACCTCGACGCCGGGGCGGAGCAGCCGGTCGCGCGCCGCGGCCGCGCCGGCTTCCGGCACCTCGGCCGGCCAGTGCTGGCCGGTGCAGTTGTCGCAGCGTCCGCACGGCGCGGCGTCCGGGTCGTCAAGCTGCCGCCGCAGGTACTCCATCCGGCAGCCGTCGGTCGCCTGGTAGTCGAGCATCGCGTCGCGCTCCCGGGCGCGTTCGGCGGCGACCCGCTCGTAACGTTCGGCGTCATAGTGCCACGGCTGGCCGGTCGTGGTCCAGCCGCCGCTGACGCGGCGCACGGCGCCGTCCACGTCGAGCACCTTGAGCATCGATTCCAGCCGCCCGTGGGACAGGTCGACGTGCGTCTCGAGCGCGCCGGTGGACAGCGGCCGGCCCGCCTCGGCCAGAGCCGCGAGCGTGGCCAGGACCTGCCGCTGCGGCGGGAAGGCGAGCGAGGCGAAGTAGGCCCAGATGTCCCGGTCCTCGCGGCCGGGCAGCAAGATCACCTCGGCGCGCTCGCCCTGCTGGCCCGACATGGCTCGCCCGGCCCGGCCGATCTGCTGGTAGTAGGCGACCGGTGACGGCGGTGCGCCGAGGTGCACCACGAAGCCGAGGTCGGGCTTGTCGAATCCCATNNACCAGCGCCTTGACCCGGTTGGCCAGCAGGTCGTCTTCCGCTCGCAGCCGGTCGGCCTGCTCATCCCGGCCGCTGTAGGCGGTCACCGGCATCCCCTGCTCGCGCAGGAAGGCCGCGGTCTCCTGGGTGGCCGCGACCGTCAGCGTGTAGACGATGCCGGACCCCGGCAGCTCGGCGAGGCGGGCGGCGAGCCAGCCGAGCCGCTGATGCGCGGTGGGCAGCGTGACCACGGCCAGCCGCAGCGAATCCCGGTCCAGCGGGCCCCGGAGCACCAACGTCTCGCCCTGGCCGCCGGTGCCGAGTTGCTCCGCGACGTCGCGGGTCACCCGCGCGTTCGCGGTCGCCGTCGTGGCCAGCACGGGAATGCCGCCCGGCAGGCTGCCGAGCAGGGTACGCAGCCGCCGGTAGTCGGGCCGGAAGTCATGGCCCCAGTCCGAGATGCAGTGGGCCTCGTCGATGACGACCAGCCCGGCGGACCGGCTGAGCTCGGGCAGCACCTGGTCGCGGAAGGACGGGTTGTTCAGCCGTTCCGGGCTCACCAGCAGCACATCCACCCGGCCCGCGGCGACCTCGGCGTAGAGCGCCTCCCAGTCGCCGGGATTGGCCGAGTTGATGGTGGCCGCGCGGATGCCGGCCCGGCCCGCCGCCTCGACCTGGTTGCGCATCAGCGCGAGCAGCGGGGAGACGATCACCGTCGGCCCCGCGCCGCGGGCCCGGAGCAGCGCGGTGGCGATGAAGTAGACCGCCGACTTGCCCCACCCGGTCCGCTGCACCACCAGCGCTCGCTGCCCGCGTTCAACCAGCGCGCTGATCGCGGTCCACTGGTCCTCGCGCAGCCGCGCATGCTCGCCTGCCAGCGCCCGCAGGTATTTCTCCGCCTCGTCCCGCAGTCCCTCCTCGTCCGGCAGTCCCTGCTCGTCGGCCAGTCCCTGCTCGTCGGGCAGTCCCGCCTCGTCGCGCGGTCCCGCCTCGGTATCGACCATGCCTTAATTCGTACCAGCCGCCGCTGTCAATCAGCCCGGATCGGGGATATGTCATACTCGGGCAAACATCGGATCTCTGCGGGCGGACAGTGGCCGCCCTGATCGGCGTGCAGCGTGATGGGGAGGCGGATGGGTGCCGTGGCGGTTACCGACGAGGCCATCGAGAAGATCAAGGCCATGATCACGTCCGGCGCGCTGCGGGCCGGCGACAGGCTGCCGCGTGAGGCGGATCTCGCCGCTGACCTCGGGCTGTCGCGCAGTTCGCTGCGCGAAGCGGTGCGGGCGCTGTCCCTGGTCAACATCCTCGACGTGCGGCGCGGCGACGGCACCTACGTGACGAGCCTGGAGCCACGGTTGCTGCTCGAGGCGCTGAGCTTCATCGTCGACTTCCACCGTGACGACACGCTGCTTGAGTTCCTCCGGGTGCGGCGCATCCTGGAACCCGCCGCCACTGCGATGGCGGCGGAGCGGATCACCGCGGCGGAGAGCGACGGCCTGCGCGCGCTGCTCGACAGCATCGGGCCGGATCCGGCCGCCGAAGACCTGGTCGCCAACGACCTGGAGTTTCACCGGCGGATCGTGGCCTGTTCGGGGAACTCGGTGCTGGCCTCGCTGCTGGAGTCGATGTCCGGGCCGACCACCAGGGCCCGGGTGTGGCGCGGGCTCACCCAGACCGGCGCCCGGGCGCGGACGCTGGCCGAGCACCGGGCCATCCTCGACGCGCTGACCGCGCACGAGCCCGAGGTGGCCAGGTCCTGGTCGACGGTGCACATCGCCGGCGTCGAGCAGTGGCTGGCCTCGGTACCGTAAGCCGCCGCAGGACGCCGCCGCCGGCCTGGGTACCGTGAGCGGGATGGACACTGTTTCGGTCCGGGACCTGTCCGTCCGGACGGTCATCGGCGTGCACGACTGGGA
>PMST01000321.1 GCA_003168295.1 Actinomycetota bacterium | reverse complement strand
GGCGACATCATCTTCGCGGCCGCCATGGCCACCCCGGAGCTGCTGGCCTTCACGATCCGCTACACCAGCGGCGTGATCTGCATGCCGATGCGCGAAGCCGAACTCGACCGGCTCCAGCTTCCGCAGATGACCTCGCACAACACCGAACCCCACCGTACCGCCTTCACCCTCAGCGTCGACGCGCGCGACGGCGTCAGCACGGGCATCTCGGCCGCCGATCGCGCCACGACCATCTCCAAGCTCGTCGACCCGGCTACCACGCCCACGGACCTGGTGCGGCCCGGGCACGTGTTCCCGCTCCGCTACACCGAAGGCGGCGTGCTGCGCCGGGCCGGGCACACCGAGGCCGCGGTCGACCTGGCCCGGCTGGCCGGGCTCCCGGAGGCCGGCGTGCTGTGCGAGGTGGTGAACGACGACGGCACGATGGCCCGGCTGCCCGAGCTCCGCGAGTTCGCGGACACCCACGAGCTGGCCCTGATCTCCATCGAGCAGCTCATCGAGTACCGCCGCCGCACCGAGCGCCAGCTCAGCCGGCAGGCCCGGACCAAGATCCCGAACGCCTACGGTCAGTGGCACGCGTTCGGGTACCGGCACGAGATCGACGGCACCGAGTACGTCGCGCTCGTGCTCGGTGACGTCACGGACCGCGCGGACGTGCTGACGCGGCTGCATTCGGAGTGCCTGACCGGGGATGTGTTCGGCTCGCTGCGCTGCGATTGCGGCGCGCAGCTGGACTCGGCCATGGCGGCGATCTCGGCCGAGGGCCGGGGGGTGGTGTTGTACCTGCGTGGCCACGAGGGCCGCGGGGTCGGCCTGCTCAGCAAGCTGCAGGCCTACGAACTGCAGGACGCGGGCGCCGACACGGTGGACGCCAACACCGAACTGGGCCTGCCCGTCGACGCGCGCGAGTACTCGGCCGGCGCCCAGATGCTGGCCGACCTGGGCGTGCGCTCGGTGCGCCTGCTGACCAACAACCCGGCCAAGGTGAGCGGGCTGACCGATGGCGGCGTCGACATCACCGCCCGGGTCCCGCTGGCCGCCGCCGTCACCCCGTACAACCTCCGCTATCTGGTAACAAAGCGTGACAAGCTCGGTCATCAAATTCAAGATCTCAATGAAGCCGAACGGGCACTGGTGCCACCCCCTATCCCCCTGACTCCCATCCCGATGAATGGCCGTCCGGCCCGGTCGCCCAGCGAAGCAGAGTCCGCATGACCGCCAAGCCACCGACCCGGCGGCGAGCAGAAAGCAGAGACGTCCCATGAGCGGCGCCGGCCGTCCCGATTCCGCCGCGGTCGACGCGTCGGGGCTGAGCTTGGCGATCGTGGCTACCCGCTGGCACGCCGAGATCACCGATTCGCTGGTGGCGCGCGCGACCGCCGCGGCCGCCGCGTGCGGCGTCCCGGACCCGCTCATCGTCCGGGTGCCGGGCGCGATCGAGCTGCCGGTGGTGGCGGCCGAAGTGGCCCTGCACCACGACGCGGTGGCCTGCCTCGGCGTNNTGTGACACGGTAGAGTCGGCTCGTGACCGGTGCGGACTGCCCGGCAGTCACGAGGACAAGGGATGGGAGGCCGTGGTGGCAGCGCTCGACACCGCGCTCGTACTGCGCTCCATCCGCCGCGCCCTCTCCTACCCCGCCGCGCGACATTAGCCGCGTCCGTCCCGGAGTCCGCGCGACCACTGCCGCAGCGCCTTGCCCCCGTAGGCGCAATCACCCGGAGAAACAGGGATAACTCATGCTCTCGCTAGTGCTCCCGAAGGGCTCGCTCGAGCGGGCCACCCTCGACCTGTTCGACGCGGCCGACCTCACCGTGCGGCGGTCCTCGGACCGGGACTACCACGCGTCGATCGACGATCCGCGGATCGACAAGGTAAGGTTCCTGCGCCCCCAGGAGATTCCTTCCTACCTGGAGCGCGGGCTGTTCGACCTCGGCATCACCGGACGCGACTGGATCGCGGAGACCGAAGCCGAGGTGGTCTCGCTCGGCGAATTGCAGTATTCGAAAGCCACCTCGCGGCCGGTGCGGGTGGTGCTCGCCGTGCCGGACTCCGCGACCTGGCAATCGGTCTCCGACCTGCCAGAAGGAGTCCGGATATCTACCGAGTTCCCGTCGCTGACCAGGCGGTTTCTTGATGCGCACGGGGTCAAGGCGATGGTGATCCCGTCCTACGGCGCGACCGAGGCCAAGGTGCCGGACATCGTGGACGCGATCGTCGACCTCACCGAGACGGGCTCGTCGCTGCGCAAGAACGGCCTGCGGATCCTGGACACGCTGCTGACTAGTTATACCGAGCTGATCGCGGCGGCACCTGCGTTCGCGGATGAGCAGAAGCGAGCGGCGATGGAAGACATCGCCCTGCTGCTGCGCGGCGCCATCCAGGCCCGCGGCAGCGTCCTGCTCAAGCTCAACGTGCCCGCGGACCGCCTGGCGGCGGTCACCGACATGCTGCCGGCCTTGTCCTCGCCGACCATCACCACACTGGCCCGGGGGAACATGAACGCGGTGGAGACGGTTGTGCCCAAGCGCGGCGTCAACACGCTGATACCGGCCCTGAAGGCGGCCGGTGCGCAGGACATACTGGAGATTCCCATCTCCAAGATCGTGGAGTAGCAGTGACCGTACCCGAGCCGAACGAGGCGCCCCGGACCGAACCTGTCATTCACCGGCAGACCGCCCGGGTGCTTCCGGTCGACGACGAAGGACGCGTCTTGCTGCTGCACGGCTGGGATCCGCACCGCCCGGAGGATCCTTTCTGGTTCACCGTCGGCGGCGCGGCCGATGAGGGCGAATCCCTGCGCGACGCCGGTGCCCGCGAGCTCTACGAGGAGACTCGCATCACGGTGAGCCCCGAGCGCCTCGGCGAGCCGATCGCCGAGGGCTTGATCGAGTTCTTCTGGGGCGGCCACCGCATCGCCCAGAACCAGACCTTCTACGCCGTCGCCGTCGGGTCCGTCGAGGTAAGCCTTGAGGGCCTGGACCAATGGGAGCGGGCCACCACCGACAAGTACGGCTGGCTCTCCGCCGAAGACCTGGAAGCCGACGAGCGCCCCGCGCATCCCGATATCCCGGACCTGATCCGCAAGGCCGTGGCCAGCGTCCGCGCCGGGTAACCGCGGGTCAGGAGTTCAGGTAGGCGGGGACGGCGAGGACTCGCCGGTTGTCGTCGTCGGCGGGCGTCAGGTCGGGTTTGGCGACGATAGGAGACTTTCCCGGAATGGCGGACTGCGGTCAGTCCGCGTAGCGTGGAAGCCGCGAGGACATTAAAAGCCGAGGTGACGCAAGTGCGTGACATCCTGAGCAGGATCACGAAGTGGTGGGAGGCCGGCGAAACCTTCGGTCTGGCCACCGTGGTGCGTACCTATCGCAGTGCCCCTCGTGATCCAGGCGCGGCGTTGGCCGTATCGTCCTCGGCCGACCATGAGGTCATCGGCAGCGTGTCGGGCGGATGTGTTGAAGGCGCCGTCTATGAGCTGTCGCTCGACGTGTGCCAGACCGGCAGCCCCGTGCTTCAGACCTACGGGGTCAGCGACGACGACGCGTTCGCGGTGGGACTGACCTGCGGCGGGATAATCGACATCTTCGTTGAGCGGGTAGACAAGGACAGCTTTCCCTCGCTTGGGGACATCGCCGCGGCGGTGGAACGCGGCGAGCCGGTCGCGGTGGCGACGGTCATCGCCGGACCCGGCCAGGTTGGCGCACGGCGGGTGATCTGGAGCGGAGAGGCCGGGGCCGCCGGGTCGGGGACGGATGGGGCCGAAGGACCCGCCGCCGAGGGAGGCGAAGGACTCGGCCGGGGCGGCTGGCATGCCGGGGCGTCCGGGACCCTGGGATCGGGGCCGAGGCTAGACGCGGCGGTGGACGACGACGTCCGGGGCATGCTCGCCCAGGGGAGGACCGGTATCCGAAGGTACGGCGCCCAAGGTCAGCGCCGCGGGGACGAGCTGAGCGTGTTCGTGAACTCGTTCGCGCCGCCGCCGAGGATGCTGGTCTTCGGGGCGATCGATTTCGCCGCCGCGGTCGCGCGGGTCGGGAAGTTTCTCGGGTACCAGGTGACCGTCTGCGACGCCAGGAAGGTGTTCGCCACCGCTTCGCGGTTCCCCGATGCGGACGAGGTGGTGGTCGACTGGCCGCATCGCTTTCTCGCCGCCACCGACGTGGACGCCAGGACCGTCATCTGCGTGCTCACTCACGACCCGAAGTTCGACGTGCCGTTGCTCGAGGTGGCGCTGCGCACCCCGGCGGGATACATCGGCGCGATGGGCAGCAGGCGAACCCACGACGACAGGCTGGCCCGGCTGCGGGAAGTCGGCCTGACGGAGGACGAGCTCAGCAGGCTACGCTCGCCGATCGGGCTCGACCTCGGGGCCAGGACGCCCGAGGAGACGGCGGTCTCGATCGCCGCCGAGCTCATCCAGCTCCGCTGGGGCGGCACGGGCCAGCCGCTGACCGCGACCGAGGGCCGCATTCACCACCAGCTGACCAGCTAGGCCGCCATCAGCCGGCCCTAAGTGGCGTATTACGGTTTACGGCCGACGCCGCCGCGGATGGAATGCAGCCTGCCGATCGGGGCGGTTCCCGGCTCCGGCCGCCATTCGGCTATCCAGGTGATCCCAGGCTCGACCAGCTCGAAGCCGTCGAAGAACCGCAAGACGTCGGCCAGCGACCGTACGTGCAGCTGAGACGACGCCTCGCGATAGACGTCCTCCGCCTCCGTGCGCTCTTCCGCGAGCTCTTCGGTTTGGACGGCGTGGCTGATGGCGAGGTAGCTGCCGGAGGCCAGCTGGTCGCGGTACGCCGCGAGGATCATGCCAGGGTCTGCCTCGTCGGCGACGAAGTGCAACGTGCTCGTGCACAGCATCGCTACCGGCTGCGACAGATCCAGCAGGCCGCTGACCTCGGGATGGGTCAGGATGGCGGTCGGCTGGCGCAGGTCACTCAGCACCATCGCCACCTGGTCGCCGGAGGCGAGCAGCGCCTCGCCGTGGGACGCCACCATGGGATCGTTGTCTACGTAGACCACGCGTACCCCAGGCACGACCCCCTGGGCCAGCTGGTGCACGTTGGCCTGGGTGGGAAGACCGCAGCCGAGGTCGAGAAACTGCCGGATTCCGCCCTCAGTGGCCAGATACCGGACCACCCGGCCGAGAAATGACCGGTTGTCGCGCGCTATTGCCCCGGCGTCCGGAATCGCGTCCAGGAGCTGCCTGGCCGCCTCCCGGTCGGCGCCGAAATTGTCTTTCCCGCCCAGCAGGTAGTCATAAATCCGGGCGACATTCGGCGTGCTGGCATCGATGCTGACTGCCGCCGGGGCCTGGTCCGTCATTAACGTCATCACTCCTGATCCGGGATGGATGCTATCAGGGTGGGCGCGTAGGCTTGGGGGCCGTGCGCACGAGAGTGGCGGGGGTGCTGCTGGCCGCTGGGGAAGGCTCCAGGTTCGGCCGGCCCAAGGCCCTGGTCGAGCTGGATGGGCAGACCCTGGCCGAGCGTGGCGTCAATATGCTGCGGGCGGGCGGCGCGGATCCCATTCTGGTGGTTACCGGCGCGGCCCAGGTGAATCTGGACAGAATTCATACCGTCTTTAACGAGCAATGGCGTACCGGCATGGGCTCCTCCCTGCGCGCCGCCCTCCGTGCCCTGACCGACGCTGAAGACGGGGAAGGGGCGCAAGACGGGCCGGCCGCCACGCTGGGTGTGGGAGTTGGCGTGGACGTGGGCGCGGTGGTGGTCGCGCTGGCGGACCAGCCTCTGATCGGGACGGACGCGGTGGCGCGGCTGATCGCCGCCTACCGCGGCGGAGCCGGCGTGGCCGTGGCCAGCTACGACGGCAAGCCCCGTAATCCTGTCCTGCTCGCCCGGGAGCACTGGCCCGAGGTCATCGCCGCGGCCACCGGCGACCAGGGGGCCCGGGCGTTCCTGCGCGCGCGGCCGGAGCTCGTCACGCTCGTCGAGTGCGGGGACACCGGCAGCCCCGACGACATCGACACGGCCGCGGACCTAGACCGGGTCGCCGCCCATTACCGCGGATCAAAACCCCGGCTATAACTGGCCCCATGCCACACCGGGCCGACCAGCCGCCTGCCAGACGTGAGAGCAGGGACAGGCGAGCCTGCTGGAATCAGCCGGGTCTGACCCCTGCTGGCGTGGGGAAAATGGTTCGGTAACTCGGCAGCAGTAGCCGTCACGCGTGCTATGTGACAATGGCGGTCATGGAGATCAACACCGGCCGGTGGACTGCCGACATCGACGGCGATTTCGTCGTCTTCCTCATCGGCGCCGAGGTCCGGGACCCGGAACACGCAGATCCTGCCGCCGGCCTGCTCATGGCGATGGCCGACATGCTGGGGGAGCTCGTGCAGGATCCCGCGAAGGGCCTGCTCGGATTCCAGCAATTCGGTGATGTCGGCGGAGTGATCGTGCAGTACTGGCGATCGTTTGAGGCGCTCGAGGCATACGCCAAGAACCCGTCCGCCAAGCACGCGCCGGTCTGGCGGGAGTGGAACCGGCTCGGCGAAGATGAGCGCGTCGGCGCCGGTATCTGGCACGAGACCTACCCGGTCTCGGCCAGGCACTACGAGGCGATCTACCAGAACATGCCGGTCACCGGCCTGCAGAAGGCAGGCACGGCGATCACCGTCAGCGAGGCCCGCGCATCAGCCCGCCAGCGCCTCGGCGCCTGACGTTAGGATTCGCCCGGCGGGGCCGGTGCCGTACTGTGCCCAGCAGGATCCAAACCCGCGCGCATCGTCTTAGGAAACCGGCGGCTGAGAATTAATCTTCGTGCGCCTGGATGCCCCAGGTGTGCGTGACGGTGTCACCGGGCTCGAGGACCAGCAGGTCCTGGCCGGTCACGAAGGCGTTCGGCGGGCAGGTCATGGGCTCGATGGCCACCGCCTTGCGGCGGCGGTCCGGCCCAAGCGGGTCGCCGGTGAATACCTGCAGCCATTGGTAGCCCGGCCCGGCCCAAAGGTCCACCCGGGGCCCGGCACCGCCGTCGGCGGCGAGGTGCGCCCAGGCCCGGCCCTCGTCGTCGCGGCTCAGCCCGGTCAGTGCGTGATCAAGTTGGGTGCTGCCGATGGTGCGTGGCTTGCGGAAGTCATACGGGGTGCCATCGACGGCCTCCGGAGGGCCGGACGGGATGCCGCGGTCGTCCAGGGGCAGCCAGAACCCGGCGGGCAGCGACAGCTCGCAGCCGTCGACCGAGGGCGCGGCGACGGTCAGGTACGGATGCTGGCCGGTGCCGTAGGGCGCCGCCTGGCTGCCGCGGTTGCGTGCGGTGATGGCGACGTGCAACCCGGTGCCTGGATCGAGGCGGTACTCGGCCTCGATCTCTAGGCAGAACGGATAACCCTGCTGGCCGTGCGGCACGCTGCGCAGCAGCACGGCACTGGCCTCGTGCCGGTCGGCGGTCCACGCCGTCCAGCGGGTCAGGCCGTGGATCGCGGTGCCGCGGGCGGGTTCGGTGAGGGCAAGATCGTGCTCGGCGCCGCCGAAGATGTAGCGTCCGCCGTCGATCCGGTTCGGCCACGGTGCGAGCAGCTGGCCCGCACCCGCGGGCGGCAGTTCGTCGGGTTCGTAGCCTGCGATCACCGGCTGGCCGCGGAAGGACAGCTCGCGCAGCCCCGCGCCCAGCTCGGTCACCGTGGCGTGGTACTGGCCGGCTTCGATCTCATACTGCAGCCCAGTAAGTGGAACGATCACGGCCTAAGGATACGGATAGCAGCAAAGCCGCGCGGCAGCCGGCCACCAGTCCCCAGGCGAGATCGGCCCCGGGAACGGCCGCGAGCAGCTTGGCGGCCGGGGGTTCCAGCGGCTCCTGGCCTGCCATCCCCAGCAGTACGGCGGACACCTCGGCCGCGGCCTGGCCGTTGGCGGCACAGTGCAGCAGCGACGCCCCCAGCGTCGTCGTCCGCTGCCCCGCATAGCAGGTCGCCGACGCGCTAAGCCAGTTCGCGAGCCACACCGCCCGTGTTCCGCCCGAGATGGCGCCGCCCAGAAGCCTGAGTGCGAGCAGTACGCCGCTGACCATGCTGTCGCCGCTCGGGATCAGGCCTGGCCCCAGGCCCACTAGGCGTTCGGCCGCCTCGACCGCGCCCGCCAGGTCACCGCTTGCGCAGCAGGCCGCCAGCTGAGCCGGGCCGTCCTGGCCCGCCAGGCCCGGCGCCTGCTCGGCGGCCGCGCAGAGCCTGGCCAGGACGCCGTAACCGTGATCGAGCCTGGCCCGGGACAGCGGCCCGAATACCGGGGACGGATCCCACCAGCGGACGATCCGGATGTCGAGTCCGCAGGCCATCACCCGGCCCCCGCCCGCCCAGCACTGGTCAGAATCGGCGGCCGGAGGGACCTCCCAGGGGCCGGTGATAATCGCGTTCGGCAGCCTGATCGCGTCCGGCGGAGAAATGGCGATTACGCGCGGCTCGGGGACGGTATCGGCGAATTCCAGGTAAAGGGCCTGCGGCAGGCCCGCCAGGACCTTGCCCGGCCGGCGCGCGCCACGCAGCAGATCGCGGACCGCCAGGCTGGCCACCCCGGCGGTCGCCGTAGGCGTATCGGCCGCGGGCGGCGGGCCAGGTGCACCGGTCACGTAGACCACAGTATTGCCCGCCACAGTATTGCCCACCACAGTATTGCCCACCGCGACATTGCCCACCGCGACCGGATACGGGCTCAGGAACAATCCGGGTGCCGACGGTCCGGCTCAACGTGACGAAGTATCGCGCCTGACGTGAAAACGATCACGATTGGCCAGTAATGCGAAAGGAGATGCTTTTTTGACGGACCGAATCTCATTCGCCAATCTGTGATTCAGGGGGCCGACGGGGCTGCTTGGGGAGCGGGGGACCGTCAGCCCCGCCGGCTAATTCACCCTAACCGGGCGAGATGGCGATTTGGGTCAGTTCCCGCTTCGTAAGTACTTCGAAACGTTTGCTCTCGCGGCCGCGGTCGCCGTAGCGTCCCCGGGGCCGCGGGATCCGTTGACGTAATCGTTCGACCTGATGGGCCCTAGCCGCCTGCTGTGGATGGCCTCGGCGGCCAGGACACCGAACAGGTAGAAGTAGGCCGCTTCTTCATCCTCGAAAAAATGCACCTCGAGCCGGGCGTCCCGGGTGCAGCTGAACACCTCGAAGCCCCCGTCTGCCTTGACCAGGCACATGGCGCCGGGAACCTCATCATCGACCGCGTAAGCGGTCTGCGGAATGCCGGCCAGGCTGAGTAGTTCGGCAAATACCGACTGGGGCGAGACCCGGTCCCGGCGCGCGGTGCGCCGTCCCGGCGAGGCTACATCCTCCGGCTCGGGACGGGACTGGGCCTCGGGACGGGACTGGGCCTCGGGACGGGACTGGGCCTCGGGACGGGACTGGGCCTCGGGATGAGGTTCCGGCACGGGCCGTGGCGCAGGCCAGGGTTCGGACGCGGGCGAGCCGTGCCAGGCGGCCGCCCTGTCCGTGGTGCGAGGTCCGCGATCAGGGCCGGAGTATCCAGCGGGCCCCGTAGGTATCTGCGGTCCGGCGGCTCCCGTAGGTGCCGGCGTTCCGGCGGATTCCACCTCGGGCCTCGGGCCCGGTGGTTCGGCCTGAGCCCGGCTGACGAGGCGTCCTTGTGAGTCCAGGCGCCCGTGGATCAAGGTATCGGGTTCGGGCTCAGGGCCTGGTGGCGGTCCGGGCGGCGGGAACGCGGCGGCCGAGGTGAACACGCGAGGCAGCGGCCCGGTACCGGATAGCGGGCCTGTACCGGGCAGCGGGTCCCCGGCTGCTGGCAGGGTTGGGCTCGACGGCGGGAACGTGGCTGAGGCCAGGCCGAACTCGACCCGTTCCTCGGCCAGATCTGCGACCTCGTCCCGGGCCACCACGACCTCGAAGACCTCACGGTCGATTTCCCAGTAACCGAGCTGCCTAGCCCGCATCGCGTCCCGGCCCAGGTAGACGATGTGCAGCCGCTCGCCGAGATCGTCAAGCACGAGGCAGGGCTCGCCCCGGTACTCACCAACCAGCCGGGACTGCCAGAGCGCCGACAGATCGGCGACGCTGACCTGCTTGCGCCAGTGCCCGGCCGCGGCCGTGAAGCCGAGGTCCTCCGGCGGCGGCCCGGGGGAGAATAGCGTCACATCGGTGCCATCGGGACCCAGACCAGCGTGGTAGGGGACGCCGAGATAGGTGGCCATCAGCCGGTATCGCATGACCTATGGCTCCGTCTGCTGCCAGGCCAGGCCGTCAAACCGGGCCACGAGCCGGTCTCCCTCGGCGGCCAGCCGGCACATCCCGGCTCCGACCGGAATCGGGATGGGCTCAAGATAGAACTCGGGGACACCGTGGCCCGCGGCTTCGGTATAGCCGTCCACCGGCCGGGCGAGCCAGGCCAGGAGGTAGAGCTCGCTCATGGTAGGCGTAAATTCGGAGTCCTCCCAGCCCAGGCTCAACGCGTGGTAGGCCTCGGCGGGGTTGTGGAACCGGACGTCGGTGGCGCGGTACACGTACCCGGCCAAGACAGAGCGCTGCCCGGTCAGGTAGGGGCCGACCAGACGCGGCGGGACGGCCTTCCACATCGGCGTGCCCGGCGCGATGGCGGGCCGTCGCTCGGGCTGGGTCACCCGTGCTCCCTTCCCCTCGCCTCATCCCCACTCAACTGATTGTCCCTGGTTAGCGACAGCCGTTAGCTGTAAAGCCGAGCATTCAGAGAATTCATTACCTTAAGTAGCATCATGAGCACCTAGAGTCGCAATTATCACCGGGTCGTGCCCGGAGAGGGCGGCGGGTGGCGTAGGGTCGTTGACGTGTCCGGGCACCTGAACCCTGGCGGGCAGCAGTTCCGCGATGATAACGGCGCGGCAGATCCGCGCGTGGCGCAGGCTCTCGCCGCGTTCTTCGCGGGGGAGGGCAGCGAGCGGGCGGCTCTGGTGGCCCTGTCGGCCGCGCGGTTGCTCGTCCCGGTGGTCGCGGTCCTTTCCGACGGCTCGGCGTCCGCCCAGGGGGACAAGAACAGCGAGATGGTCCTGCCCACACTGATCGGCCAGGACGGTAGGCCCGCGGTGCTCGCCTTCACCTGCTCGGACACGCTGGCCCGGTGGCGGAGCAACGCGCGGCCGGTGCCCGCGGAGGCGGACCGGGTGTGGCGCGCGGCCGTCGCGGATGGATGTGCGGTCGTCATCGACGTGGCCGGGCCCGTACCACTCGCCGTCGAAGGCGCGCGGCTAGGGGCGCTCGCGGCCGGCCAGCCTGTGCCGCCCCCGCATGAGGATCCCGACGTCCGCGCGGCGGTCGAGGCGGCGGTGGCGGCCGAGCCAGCGATCTCCGCGTTCAGCCTGGCCGCAAGCAGCGCGGACGGAACCGATCTGGCGGTCACCCTGTCCCTCGCCGTCCGTGACTGGGAACCGGTGGTGGACCGGGCCGCGAGCAGCATCGCGGCCCGCCTGGCCGGGCGGCTACGCCGCGGCATCGAGTTCAGCGTCGCCGCCGCCTGAACGGGACCCTCGCGGAACCCCATAGGATCAAGACCATGTTCCGCTGGCTGACCGCAGGTGAATCGCACGGACGTGCGCTGGTCGCGATCTGCGAGGGCGTGCCCGCCGGAGTGCGGGTCAGCACCGAGGACATCGCCGCGGCGCTGGCCAGAAGGCGGGCCGGTTACGGTCGCGGCGCGCGGATGACGTTCGAGCAGGACCAGGTGGAACTCACCGGGGGAGTCCGGCACGGCCGCACGCTCGGCGGCCCGCTGGCGATCAGGATCGCCAACACCGAATGGCCCAAGTGGGAGACGGTGATGTCGGCCGATCCGGTGGCTCCCGATGAGCTGGCGGGCCTGGCCAGGAACGCCCCGCTGACCCGGCCCCGGCCGGGGCACGCGGACCTGGCGGGGATGCAGAAGTACGGTTTCGATGACGCGCGTCCCGTCCTCGAGCGGGCCAGTGCGCGAGAGACGGCCGCGCGGGTGGCGCTGGGCGAGGTGGCGCGGCAGGTGCTCAGCCAGGTGCTCGGCATCAAGATCCTTTCTCACGTGGTAGCGCTCGGCCAGGTCCGGATTCCGGACGAGGTGATGCCGGGCCCGGACGACGACACCGCCGTGGACGCTGATCCGGTGCGGTGCTTCGACGCCGCGACCAGCGCCGCGATGGTGGCCGAGATCGACGCGGTGCGCAAGGACGGCGACACTCTGGGCGGCGTGGTGGAGGTGCTGGCCTTCGGCCTGCCGCCGGGCCTCGGCAGCTTCACCCACTGGGACCGGCGGCTGGACGGCAGGCTGGCGGGCGCGCTGATGTCCATCCAGGCCATCAAGGGGGTCGAGGTCGGGGACGGCTTCACCACGGCGGGCCGGCGCGGGTCGGTCGCCCACGACGAGATCGAGGTCGCCGACGGCGGGGTCGCGCGCCGTACCAACCGCGCGGGCGGCATCGAAGGCGGGATGAGCACGGGCGAGGTCATCCGGCTGCGCGCCGCGATGAAGCCCATCTCGACGGTGCCGCGGGCACTGGACACCATCGACACCAGCACCGGGCAGCCGGCCAAGGCGATCAACCAGCGCAGCGACGCGACCGCGGTTCCGGCGGCCGGGGTGGTGGCCGAGGCGATGGTGGCCCTGGTGCTGGCGGAGGCCGCGATCGAGAAGTTCGGCGGCGACTCGGTGGAGGAGATGCGCCGCAACGCCGAGAGCTACCTGAAGCACCTGGTGATCTCTTGACCGCGGCGGGACCTCTGGTGGTGCTGATCGGCCCGCCCGGCGCGGGCAAGTCGGTCGTGGGACCGCTGGTCGCGGCCCGCCTCGGGGTGGAGTTCCGGGACACCGACGCGGACGTCGGGACCGTCGCGGGCAAGCCAGTCGGTGACATCTTCGTCGAGGACGGCGAGGAGTACTTCCGCGATCTCGAGCGCGCGGTGGCCGCTAGCGCGCTGGGCGAGAACAGCACGCTTCGCGAGCACGGCGGGGTCCTCGCCCTCGGCAGCGGTGCCGTGCTCGACGATGGGGTTCAGCACCTGCTCGAGGGCCTGCCCGTGGTCTACCTGGCCGCTGCCTTCGGCACGGTCGCCCGGCGGGTCGGGCTTGACCGGCCACGCGTCGTGGTGCCTGGCAACCCCCGCGGCCGGCTGCGCGCGATGCTGGACGAGCGCGCCCGGCTGTACCAGCGCCTCGCCGCGGTCACGGTGGAAACCGATGACCTGGACCCTACCGAACTCGCGGACGAGATCGCGGCCCAGATAGCCGAGGGCATCACCCGCAGGCAGCCGGGCGGAGATCCGCGGTGACCGCGACCAGGATCGACGTCACCCCGTCCGACGGCGGCCCGCCGTACCAGGTAGTCGTCGGCGTCGGCGTGCTCAGCGAGCTGCCCGGCCTGGTGCCCAAGGACGCCCGGACCGTGGTGGTGATCCACGCGAAGAGCCTCGGCGAGATCGCCAGGCCCGCGTGCGGCGCGCTGACCGCGGCGGGTTTCCGCGTCCAGGCCGAGCCGGTGCCCGACGGCGAGGCGGCCAAGACGGCCGACGTCGCCGCCCGGCTGTGGTCCAAGCTCGCGAAGGGCGGCGTGACCCGGTCGGATTGCGTCGTCGGGATCGGCGGAGGCGCGACCACTGACCTGGCCGGGTTTGTGGCCGCGACCTGGCTGCGCGGGGTCCCCGTGGTCCTGGTCCCAACCACGCTGCTGGCCATGGCCGACGCCGCGGTCGGCGGGAAGACCGCCATCGACATCCCCGAGGGCAAGAACCTGGTCGGCGCGTTCCATTCGCCCGCCGGCGTGCTCGCCGACCTGGTCACGCTGGAGACGCTGCCGCGGGCCGACTACGTGAGCGGCCTGGCTGAGGTCATCAAGGCCGGGTTCATCGCCGACCCGGTCATCCTCGACCTGGTCCGGGCTGACCCGGACGGCGCCGCCGTCCCGCACGGCACCCACGCCCGCGAGCTGATCGAACGCGCGATCGCGGTCAAGGCCGACGTGGTGTCGCAGGACCTGACCGAGGCGGGCCCGAGGGAGGTCCTGAACTACGGCCACACCCTCGGGCACGCCATCGAGCGGGTCGAGGGGTACCGGTTCCGGCACGGGGACGCGGTGGCGATCGGCATGGTGTACGCCGCCGAGCTGGGGCGGCTGGCCGGGCGGCTGGACGACCAGACGTGCGCACAGCACCGTCCCGTGCTGGCCAGCGTCGGCCTGCCGACCGCGTACCCGGCCGGAGCGTGGCCGGCGCTGCGGGAAGCCATGGGCATGGACAAGAAGTCACGTGGCGCCCGGCTGCGGCTGGTCGTGCTCGACGGCCTGGCCCGTCCCTCGATTCTCGATGACCCGCCCGAGGAACTCCTGCGGCAGGCATACCAGGAGGTGTCCAAGTGATAAAGCAGGTGCTCGTGCTCAATGGCCCGAACCTCGGCAGGCTCGGCATCAGGGAGCCGGAGGTCTACGGCTCGGCGTCGTTCGACGACCTGGCCGAACTGTGCCGCTCGACCGGCCGCAAGCTCGGCCTGAGCGTGGAGGTCCGGCAGACCGACGACGAGCGCGAGATGATCAGCTGGGTACACGAAGCCGCCGACGCCCGGATACCGGTGGTGCTCAACCCCGCGGCGTTCACGCACTACTCCTACGCGCTGCGGGACGCCCTGGCCATGCGGACCGCCCCGCTGGTGGAGGTCCACCTTTCCAACCCGGCGGCCCGTGAGGGGTTCCGGCAGACCTCGGTGGTGGCCGGGGTGGCGGACGGGACGGTGACCGGGTTCGGCCTGGTCTCCTACCAGCTGGCGCTGCAGGCGATCGCCGAGCTGGCGGCCGAAGCCGAGCCCGCGCGCTCTCCCGGACCCGAGTTGGAACCCGAGCCAGGGGACACCGCGCCGTGATCGTGCTCGTCGGCTTCATGGGGGCGGGCAAGACCACCGTGGGGCACCTGCTCGCCGAGCGCCTGGGGCTGCCGTTCCTGGACAGCGACCTGGTCATCGAGCAGCGGACCGGAGGCTCGATCAGGCAGTTCTTCGCCGAGAACGGCGAGCCCGCGTTCCGTGAGCTGGAGAGCCGCGTCATCTGCGAGCTCGTCGACGGATCTGAGGCCGTGCTCGCCCTCGGCGGCGGTGCGGCGGGACATCCGGATACTATCGCGGGGCTCAAGTCCGCCCAGGTCATCTACCTCCAGGTGAGCTACGAGGAGGCGATGCTGCGGGTGGCGGGCGACGAGTACCGGCCGATGCTCAGCCGGCCCGGCCTCGAGGACCTCTACCAGCACAGGCTGTCGCTCTACGACACCGTGGCCACGTTGACGGTGGCTACCGACGGCCGCCGTCCCGAGGCCGTCAGCGCCGATGTCATCGCCCGGCTCGCACGCGTGCCTGCCGTCCCGCCCGGAACATCGACCATCCTCGTGTCGTGCACGGGCGGCAGCTACAACGTGCACGTGGGCCAGGGGTTGCTGGCCGAGGTAGACGGGCTCCTTCCGGCCCTTCCCTACGCCAGGACCGCCGTGCTGCTGGCCAGTGCCAGCGACGACCCGGCGGTGGTCGCGGTGACGGGCGCGCTTCGCCGACGGGACCTTCGGGTGCACCGGATCGAGGTGCCGGACCGCCAGAGCGCCAAGGACCTCGCCACGGTGGCACAGGTGGCCGGGGAACTCGCCGACCTGGCCGTGCACAAGGACGACCTGATCGTGGGCGTCGGCGGTGAGGTTGTCTGCGACATCGCCGGGTTCGTGGCGAGCACCTACAACCGGGGCATGCCGCTGGCGCTGGTGCCGACGACGCTCGCCGCGCAGGCGGACTCGGCCGTGGGCGGCAAGGCCTCGCTCAACCTGCCGCAGGGGCGCAACCTGGTCGGCACCGTCCACCAGCCTGTCGTGGTGGTCACCGACGTCGCGCTCGCGTCGGGGCAGCGGTCACGAGAGTACCGGGCCGGCCTCGCCGAGACCGTCAAGCACGCGCTGATCAGTGGCGGCGCCCTGGTGCCGCTGCTCAGTGACCACGCGACCGAGCTGGTGAACGGTGACGTGGACATGCTCACCGAGATGGTCGCCTGCAGCGTACGGGTCAAGGCGGACATCGTGGGCCGTGACGAACGTGAGCGGGGCGATCGTCTGCACCTGAACTACGGGCATACCTTCGGCCACGCTATCGAGCAGGTCAGCGGCCCGGACATGGTCGACGACGGGGAGGCCACGGCGGTGGGGATGATGGCCGCCGCCCTGCTGGCCCGCCGGCAGGGCCGGATTCCCGCCGACCTCGTGGATCTGCACCGCCAGCTGCTGAGCGGTCTGGGGTTGCCTGTGGCGGGCCGCTTCGACCTGGAGAGGCTGCGCGAGGCGTGGCGGCGGGACAAGAAGTACCGGGGCGGCACACGGTTCGTCGTACTCAACGGGCTCGGCCGCCCCGAGGCCGGGGTTCCGGCCGATGACGAAAGCCTGGCCGGCGTGATGGCCGATCTCACTTCCTAGCGACGGCAGCCCTCCGCTGGCCGCGATCCGGCAGCGTGCCCTGGCCGATAGCCGTGCCACGCTGCCGGATGCTGCGGCCGGAACCGCGTGGCGGTCAGCCCGAACAGCCCGCGATTGAGACGGTCGTGAAGCAGTTGTCGGGTACGTTACCGGAAACCTTGGTCAGGCTCAGCGTCAAGCTACCGTCGTTGGCGATACCGCCGCCCTCGTACTCGGCGTAGTTGCGGACGATATTGCTGGAAGCGGCGGTCAGCGTGCCGTCGTTGTAGATTCCTCCGCCGACTCCGGAGTAGTTGTCCTGAATGGTGACGTAGCTCAGTGCTGCCTGGCCGTCATTGTAGAAGGCCCCGCCTTCGTAGGAATCGTCCTCGGTGAAGGTAGTGCCGATAACCGTGGCGGTGCCTTCGTTGTAAACCGCGCCGGCATATTCTGCGCCGTTATGGGAGAAGTGGGAGCTGCGCAGTATCATGGTGCCGTTGTTGTAGATCGCGCCACCCCAATCGTCGGCGCCATTGTCTATGAAGTAGGCACTGGTCATCGTCAGGGCCCCGGAATAGTTGTAGATCGCGCCACCGTACAACCCCGAATCGTTGCCCGTGAAGGTACCACCGAGCACGGTGATATTCCCGCCTTCGTTGTAGATCGCTCCGCCGTCGCCGCCGCCAAGGCCGTCGCCATTGCGGAAGTTTACCTCGACGAGGTTGACGTTCCCTCCGGTTACCGTGAGGATCGTAAAGGCCGGGGTGCCGCCAGCCTCGCTGCGCTCCAGCGTGGCGCCGAGGCCCACGATGGTGAGGTCGGTGCCGATGTCGGGCAGCGGAGCGGTCAGCCGGTAGGTGCAGCCGAACGCCAGCTGCAGCTTCTCGCCGTAGCTGGCGCCAGCGACGGCTGATATCAGCGCCGGTGTGTTGCACGCCACGGACACGATGCCGCTGGGCGCCGGCTTGGCCATCGCCCCCTGGGCGGCGGCCGTGCTGCCGAGGACTAGGACGGCACCGATCACCGCCGTCCTGGCCGTAACTCGCATGAGTTTGTGATGCATGTTGTCATACCCCCGTATGCGCCAGACTTTTACGTAACCTCTTATCACCGCGCAGGCACGAATTGTTCGCGATGCTGGGTATATGAAGGAAAGGGCCTAACCGCAGCGATACAGCGCGTCGGCCGCTGGCCGCGATCCGGCAGCGTGACCTGGCCGACGGCCGGATCACCTGCCGGATGCTGCGGCCTGAACCGCGGGGCGGTCAGCCGGAACAGCCCGTGATTGAGCCGTTCGGGTAGCAGTTGTCGGGTCCGTTGCCGGAAACCTTGGTCAGGCTCAGCGTCACGGTTCCGTCGTCGTAATAGATACCGCCGCCCTCGTACTCGGCGTAGTTGTGGACGATATTGCTATGATCCACGGCCAGCGAGTCGTCGTTGTAGATTCCTGCACCGTAGCCGCCGTAGTTGTTCTTAATGGTGACGTAACTCAGTGCCGCTTGGTGCTCATTGTCGAGGGCCCCGCCATAGTAGGCTTCGTCTTCGGTGAAGCTAGTGCCGATGACCGTGGCGTCGTCATCATTGTAAATCGCGCCGCCGTATTCTGCCTCGCTACCGAGGAAGTGGGTGCTGCGCAGTGTCATGGTGTCCTCGTTGTAGATCGCGCCGCCATAATAGGCGTTATTGCCTATGAAGTAGGCGCTGGTCATCGTCAGCGTCCCGTCAGCGTTGAAGATCGCGCCGCCGTACTCAACGTCGCCGTTGTCCGTGAAGGTACCGCCGAGCACGGTGATATTCCCGCCGGCGTTGTAGATTGCGCCGCCATAATCATTGACGTCGTCGTCGGCGACGACACCGTCGTCGTCGCCGCCGCCTCCGCCATTGCGGAAGTTCACCTCGACGAGGTTGACGTCTCCTCCGGCTACCGTGAGGATCGTGAAGTCCCGGGTACCGTCAGCCTTGCTGCGCTCCAGGGTGGCGCCCATGCCCACGATGGTGGTGTTGGTGTCGAGGTTGGGCAGCGGCTCGGTCAGCCGGTAGGTGCAGCCGAACGCCAGCTGCAGCTTCTCACCGTTGCTGGCGCCGGCAAAGGCCGATACCAGCGCCGGTGTGTTGCACGCCACGGACACGATGCCGCTGGGCGCCGGCTTGGCCATCGCCCCCTGGGCTGCCGCCGTGCTGCCGAGGACTATCACGGCGCCGATCACCGCCGTCCTGGCCGAAGCTCGCATGAGTTTGTGATGCATGTGGTCATACCCCCGTATGTAGTCATGCCCCCGTATGCGACGAATTCCTACATAACCGGCTTTGCGAGGCACGATCCAGGCCATTAACGAAGTCGGCAGGCCGCTTGAAATGATGCACCAATGGCTTCTGGATGACGTAGTCCGGCGCGTCAAGAACTCGCCAGAACGGTATCATGCGACCGTTCGGAACGTAAGCGCTGCGGCGCAAGGCGAATAATAATGCTTTCACCGTGCAGGCGCGAATTGTTCGCAATGCGGTGATATGAAAGGAGGGGATGTGAAACAGGAAGCCTAACCGCAGCGATAAAGCGCCTGGGCCGCGCCGGCCGCCGTGCCTGCCCCGCCTGAGGTCGCCGGCCCGCCGCTGGCCGCGCCGTTATAGGCGGACGCAGGCACCGCGGTGCAGTTCTGCTCCACCCACGACGTGACCGACGCGACCGTGCCGGCGCTCCCTCCGCCGAAACCGCCCGCGCCCAGGCCACCCCGGCCGCCGGCCAGCACGTAGTGCACCTTGCCCTGCTTGACGTACTGCTCGAACTGGGCCAGGGTCGGCGCCGCGTCGGTGCCCCGGAACCCGCCCATGGCCATCACCGGTATGCCGCCGGTCGCCAGGATGATCGACGCGGCCGACGACGAGCCCTGCACCGCCACCAGCCAGGTCGCGCCGTCGCGGTGAGCCTCCAGGTACGCGATCATCTGCTTGTCGGCCGTCCCGCCGAGACCGCCCGCGCCGCCGACCCGCTCGGTCCGCCCGTCGGCACTGGCTCGTCCGTCGGCCCCGGTCCGCCCGGCCTCGTATCCGCCGGCTCCGTATCCGCCCGTGCCGGTCCGCCCGGCCCCATATCCGCCGGCTGCGTATCCGCCCGTGCCGAGGCCGCCGCGGGCGGCGTCCGTGCCGCCGAATCCGGCCAGGCCAGCCCCGCCCGGGCCGAAGCCGCCGAAGCCGCCGCCTGTGGTCGGCCCGGCCGTCGGGTTGCTGCCCGCGATGGTCTGCGAGAGCGGTGTCGCCGAGTAAGCGGCCGGTCCCGCGAGCACCGCGATCAGGCCGGCCACCCCGGCCACCGCGAACAGGCGCCCAGGCCTGCCCGCCGTCAGGAAACGACGCGGCCTGCCGGCCGGCGCGGCACCGTCCTGCGTCTGGCCGGAGCGCCGGCTGCGCAACCAGCCCAACGCCAGGGCGAGCACCGCCACGATCGTGGCTCCGGCGACCGTCCAGGGCAGCCAGGAGTTCCAGTTCGGGGTCCGGCGCAGCAGCACGAAGGCCCACCCGCCGGTGATGCCGATTGCCGCCGCCAGCACTAGGCTCCACCAGCCAGAACGCCGGTACGCCTGGTAGAGGGCGACCGCGCCGATACCGGTCAGTGCGGCTATCGGAGGCGCCATGGCGCTGGTGTAGTACGGGTGCTGAGTGCCCTGCTGAAAGCTGAGCACGAAGAATTCCAGCGCGAACCAGCCGCCCCACAGCAGCACGCTGGCCCGCGCGAGATCGGTTCTCGGCCGCCGTCCGATCAGGATGAGGGTTGCGATCAGTGCGATGACGGCGAACGGGATGAGCCAGGAGATCTGGCCGCCCAGCGTCGGGGCGAACATCCGTCCGATTCCCGCCTGGCCGCCGAAACCGCCGGCCCCTCCGCCCCCTCCGCCCCCTCCGGCCCCGACGGCCCGGTGCGCGACCTCGCTGAAGGCCCCGCCCCCCGTACCGCCCGTGCCCCCGCCGGTCCGGGCCACGCCCCGCCCGAAGCCTCCCGCGCCGCCGCCGCTAATCCGGCCGAAGCCGTTGTAGCCGACAGCGAGATTCCAGACGGTGTCGTTGGAGCTGCTGCCGACGTAGGGACGGCTCGTCTTGGGGATGAGGTCGACGATGGTCATCCAGGACAGCGTGATCACGGCCAGCACGCCGCCCGCGATGGACAGCCGCCCTAGCCGGGTGCGCAGCCGGGCGCCGGACGCGATCAGGTACACGATCGGCAGCGCGGGCAGCGCGATGAACCCCTCGAGCATCTTCGTGTTGAACGCGAGCCCGAACGCGACCGCGCTCAGTATCAGCCAGAGCAGCGGATGACCCCCGCCCTCGCGCCCGCCCTGGCCGTGCTGCCTGTCCCGGCCGGCCCGCAGCGACTCAAGCAGCGCCCAGGCCCCGACCGCCAGCAGCAGTGTCAGCATCGTGTCAGGATTGTCGTCCCTGTCGATCGCCACCACCATCGGGGTCAAGGTGAGGGCCAGCGCGGCGATCAGCGCGGCCACGTACGCCCCGCGCTCCCCGGTCAGGCCGGCGACGCTGCGCCGCACGGCCGCGTACACCACGGCGACCGCGGCGACGCCTTCCGCCGCCTGGGGCAGCAGCAGGCTCCAGCTGTTGAATCCGAAGATCCGGGCGGATATCCCCATCACCCAGAACGCGAACGGCGGCTTGTCGACCGTGATGAACGAGGCCGAGTCCACCGAACCGTAGAAGAACGCCTTCCAGCTCTCCGACCCGGACAGTACCGCGGCCGCGTAGAACGCGTTGGCGTCGCCGTTGCGGGACAGGTCCCACGAGTACAGAATCGCGGCCAGGATCAGCACGGCCCACAGCGCGGGGCGCGCCCAGCGTGGATCGGACGGGCGGCCGAGCACCAGCTGCCTGAACCGGCCGCCGGCCGGCCGCTGCGGCTCGGCGGCGGCGCCGGTCGTGGTCAGCTGAGTGGTCATCGGGGCTGCTCCGGGGCATTGAGTTCCGTTGACGCCGAACGGCACTGGGTGCCTGTGTCTTGGCCATGCTGGCCAAGCCGGTGCCTGTTCGGGCGGCCGAAGCGGAGCCGTGCCACGCCCCGCAGGTCGGCCAGTGCCGTGCCGGCGATGTCCACTTTACTGTCGGGGTCTTCGGTCCACGCCACGGGAACTTGATAGATGCGCAGTCCTCTGCGCTGGGCCAGGATCAGGAGCTCGGTGTCGAAGAACCAGGCATTGTCCTCGACGTCGGGAAGCAGCGCCCTGATGACCTCGGTGCGCCCGGCCTTGAACCCGCACTGCGCGTCGGCGAACCGGGCGGAAAGCACGGCACGCAGCAGCAGGTTATAAGCGCGCGAAATGATCTCGCGTTTTCCGCTGCGCACCACCATGGCGCCGTGCGCCAGGCGGCTACCGATGGCCAGGTCGCTGTGACCGGACAACAGCGGGGCGATCAGCGGGAGGAACGCGTCCAGGCCGGTGGACAGGTCGGCGTCCATGTAGGCCACGATGTCGGCATCGCTGCTGCCCCAGACGTGGCGGAGCGCGAGCCCGCGACCCTTGCGGTCCAGATGGACCGCCCTGACCCCGGACAGCTCCGCGCACAGCTGCTGCGCTACCGCGAAAGTGCCGTCGGTGCTGGCATTCTCGGCGATGGTGATGACGAAACGAAAGGGAAGATTATCCGTCAAATACGAGTGCAGCTGCCGGACGCTGCGCGCGAGGATTTTCTCTTCGTTGTATACCGGGACGGCGACCTCGACGAGGCGCTCGCGCGACGCGCTGACGTGCGGCTCCTCCTTGGTCAGCAGCAGCGAGCTCGCCGGTGCCTGGCCGCCCGCGTTATACGTCATGCCTGGCTCCCCGGGGCGCGGCTGGGCTCATGCTCACCAGGATGACCTGCGCCGATCAGAGCGCGTTGAAGCCCGCCTGCAAGAAAGCTGAATGCCGCGGCCCCGCAGGTAACGTGACCGTCATAGCCGCTACGCTCCTTTTTAGTGGCCGAGCGGTCAGTGTCGGGCCCGGACCGGAAAGGCATGGTCGGATGCGGATAGGAATGCACCTGAGCTACGCGGGCGGTTTCGCCGAGACCGTGGTGGAGCTGGCCGACTACGAGCGGGCCGGGCTGGACATCGTGTTCGTGCCCGAGGCGTACAGCTTCGACGCGGTGAGCCAGCTCGGCTACATCGCGGCCAAGACCGAGCGGCTGCAGATCGGGTCCGGCATCTTCCCGCTGTACTCGCGCACGCCCGCGCTGACCGCGATGACCGCGGCCGGGCTGGACTACGTGTCCGGCGGCCGGTTCACGCTCGGCCTCGGTGCATCCGGCCCGCAGGTGATCGAGGGCTGGCACGGGGTCCCGTATGACGCGCCGATCGGCCGGGCCCGCGAGGTCATCGAGATCTGCCGGATGGTCTGGCGCCGCGAGCGGCTGGTGTACCACGGCCAGCATTACCAGCTGCCGCTCGAGGGCGGCACCGGGCTGGGCAAGCCGCTCAAGCTGATCAACCACCCGGTCCGTGAGCGGATCCCGATCGCGCTGGCCGCCATCGGCCCCAAGAACGTGGCGCTCGCCGCCGAGCTGGCCGAAGCCTGGCAGCCCATCTTCTACCTGCCGGAAAAGTCCGCGGAGGTATGGGGCGAGGCGGTGGCCGAGGGCGAGGCCAAGCGCGACCCCTCGCTCGGCCCGCTCGACGTGATCGCCGCCGCGCCGCTGGCGATCGGCGAGGACGTTGCCGACCTGCGCGAACACAGCCGGCCCGAGCTGGCCCTGTACATCGGCGGGATGGGGGCCAGGGGCCGCAACTTCTACAACGACCTGGCCGGCCGGTTCGGCTACGAGGCGGAGGCCAAGGCGATCCAGGACGCGTACCTGGAGGGCCGGAAGGAAGAGGCCGAGGCTCTGGTGCCCGCCGGGCTGGTGGAGCGGACGTCGCTGATCGGCCCGGAGTCCCACGTACGGGAGCGCCTGGCCGCCTACCGCGACGCCGGCGTGACGACCCTGCTCGTCACGCCGCTCGCGCCCACCCACGAGGCCCGGGTCGCCCTCATCGACCGGGTCCGCACCCTCGCGGATTAGGACCAGGCCCATGGCAGAGATCCACGCGGCCCGCCGCGGCCGCGCTCAGGAGAAAATCGCCGGCGTCGGCGCCGATGCGGCGCTCATCACCTCCGGGCCGAACGTCCGCTACCTCACCGGCCTGGCCAGCTCTAACGCCGCGCTGCTGCTGCCGGCCGACGGCGCCGGGATACTAGCCACCGACTCCAGGTACGAGCTGGCCGCCCGGCGGGACTGCCCCGATCTTCAGCTGGTCGTCGAGCGGTTCGTCGAGCCGCGGCTGGTCGCGGAGATGACCAGCCGGGGCCTGCACACGCTGGCCTTCGAGGCCCACGAGATGACAGTCGAGCGCCACGCTGAGCTCACCGCCAAGGCAGACGGCGTGAAGACGGTCCCGTTCGGGAGAAAGATTGAAGAGCTCCGTACGGTCAAGGACCCGTCCGAGCTCGAACTGCTCGCGACCGCGTGCCGGATCAGCTGCCAGGCCATCGCCGACGTGTTCGCGCTGATCAGGCCAGGCCTGACCGAACGTCAGCTGGCCGCGGCGCTGGACCGGCGGATGACCGAGCTTGGCGCGGAAGGGCCGGCTTTCGAGACCATCGTGGCCAGCGGGACGAACGGCGCCATCCCGCATCACGTTCCGGCCGACCGGCCGATGCGGCGCGGTGACCTGATCACGATGGACTTCGGCGCCCGGTACGGCGGGTACCACGCGGACATGACCAGGACGGTCGCGCTTGGCGAGCCCGCCGGGTGGCAGCGGGAGATCTACGAGCTGATCGCGGCCGCGCAGCGATCCGGCCTCGACGCCGCCCGGCCGGGCGCCGACGTCGCAGACGTGGACGCTGCCGCGCGCGACCTGATCCGCGACGCCGGGCACGGCGAGCACTTCGGCCACGGTCTCGGGCACGGCATCGGGCTCGAGGTGCACGAGGCCCCGATGATCGGGTACTCCAGAACAGGTAAGCTTGCCAGCCGGGTCCCAGTCACCGTCGAGCCTGGTGTTTACCTGCCCGGCAGGGGCGGTGTCCGGATCGAGGACGTCCTTGTCGTGGGGGTTGGCGGGACGGGCCTCCTCACGACTACTACGAGAGAACTTCTCGTCCTTTAACTTTTACCTGGAGACGTAAACGTGGCCACCACGAACGACCTGAAGAACGGCATCACGCTGAACCTTGACGGCAACCTGTGGACTGTTGTCGAGTTCCAGCACGTCAAGCCGGGCAAGGGGCCTGCCTTTGTGCGCACCAAGCTGAAGAACATCATGTCGGGCAAGGTGGTTGACCGGACCTTCAACGCCGGCGTCAAGGTGGACGTGGCTAACGTCGACCGGCGGGAAATGCAGTACCTGTACCGCGAGGGCGGCGACTTCGTCTTCATGGATACGCAGGACTACGAGCAGCCGCGCATTCCGGCTGAGGTGGTGGGGGACGCCTCGAACTACCTGCTCGAGGAGCAGACGGTCACGGTGGCGTTCAACGACGGCACGCCGCTTTACGTGGACCTGCCCGCCGCGGTCGAGCTCACCATCAGCCAGACCGACCCCGGCATCCAGGGCGACCGCTCGACCGGCGGGACCAAGCCGGCCACGCTCCAGACCGGCGCCACCGTCCAGGTGCCGCTGTTCATCTCGACGGGGGAGAAGATCAAGGTCGACACGAGGACCGGCCAGTACCTCGGCCGCGCCTGATGATGGTGTGTCCGCCGCTCGCCTCCGGCTGGCTCGTTTATGCCGCCGGCGCGTAGCAAGGCGCGCAAGCGGGCCCTCGACGTGCTCTTCGAGGCCGAGCTGCGCGGCTCGCCCGTTCTTGAGCTGCTGGCCGAGCGCATCACGATGGGCAGTCCGCCGGTACCCGCCTACGCCGCGGACCTCGTCCGCGGCGTGACCGTGCATTCGGCCCGGATCGACGAACTGATCTCGGAGTATGCCGAGGGCTGGACCATGGACCGGATGCCCGCCGTGGACCGNNGGCGTCGCGATCAGCGAGGCGGTCCTGCTCGCCCGCGACCTGTCCACCGACGCCTCGCCCGCGTTCGTGAACGGGCTCCTCGCCCGTATCGCCGGGCTCAAGCCGTCCCTTCAGCTCTGAGCGCCCGGTCTGAGCGCCCGGTCTGAGCGCTAGGCGTGCGGCTGGGCGAACCGGACCCGGAGGCCGGAGCGGTGCAGGACCCGGAAGAACCAGAACGCGGACAGCAGCGTGCCCACTACCGGGCCGCCTATGGTGACGGCCGTGGTGAGCAGCAGGAAGACCTTGACCGACTCGAAGGCCATCAGGATTCCCAGGCCCACGGTCGACACCGCGAAGATCCCGGCCCACAGCCAGGTCGCTCCCTGGAAGAACCGGTGCAGCCCGGGGTGATGGGCGGATGGCTGACGCAGCGCCACCACCTCGGCGGCCAGCTGGGCCACCAGCGGCTTGCGGGTCGGCGCGGTCCGTGCGAACAGCACGCACAGGCCCAGGTTGGCCAGCGGGAACTGGAGCAGGAAGAACAACATGCTGCCGGTGGCGATCACCACGCCCGTCTGCAGCGTGAGCACCAGGGCCGAGATCGTGAGCAGGCCGGGCACGCTGCGGGTCACGACCTTGCGGCCGATGACGGTGAGCCATACGACCACGGTCGCGGCCACCATGCCCGCGTTCCGGCCGCCCAGCTGCGCGCCGACGAAGTATCCAGCCACGGGGAGGCCGAGGGATTCGGCCAAGTTCCATCCTGCGGTCAGCATCAGCCGCCACGGGCGGGGCAACTCGAGGTGCTCAGCCATGGCGAAGAGCATACGGTGGCTCGCTGCAGCCGCGCTGGAATTGGTGAGAGGTGTCGTAAATAAGAGTCTGGGAGTTCCGCACGACCTGTATAACGTAGGCCCGGTCGCGTCAGTTCAATTGGTGACCGGTCTAATACTTAAAGTAACTTCGACGAGGCCGGCGAAATGTCGGCGGCCGGCACT
Source organism: Actinomycetota bacterium (assembly GCA_003168295.1). Next base: position 15,969 of record PMST01000321.1, on the reverse strand, counting down.
ACATTGGACTCGGACAAGGAGGCTGGCGTGGCGGGCATGGTCTGGGATGTTCTGCGCGATGTCGTGTCCGACCGGATGGCGGAAACCGGCAGGCAGGTGCTGGACATTGTCGACGTCGGCGGGGGAACCGGCGGGCTTGCGGTCCCGTTCGCCGCCGTCGGGCACAACGTCACCGTCGTTGACCCGAGCCCCGACGCGCTCGCCGCGGCACAGCGGCGGGCCGCCGAGGCGGGCGCCCGGCTGACCGCGGTCCAGGGTGAGGCGGCCAGCCTGGACAGCGTCGTGGGCACCAAGGCGGCGGACCTTGTTATCTGCCACAACGTGCTCGAGTACGTCGACTCCCCGGCCGACGCGATGACCGCGATCGCCGCCGTGCTCCGGCCATCCGCCAGCGTGAGCGTACTCGCGTCCAACGCGGTGGCCGCGGTATTGCACCAGGCGCTGGCCGGCCGCTTCGCCGAGGCCCGGCAGTTGCTCGGCGCCGACGGCCAGGCCGATCCTCCCCGACGGTTCACGCTGATCGAGTTGATCGCGTTGATCGAGGGAGCGGGGTTGCGGGCGGGACAGGCGCACGGGCTGCGCATCTTCGCCGGGCTGGTACCGGGCGCCCTGCTTGACGGCGACGCGGGCGCGGCCGATGCGCTACGCGCACTCGAGGAGGCCGCCGCGGCGGCCCCGCCGCTGCGCGACATCGCCGCTCAGCTGCACGTGCTCGGTTACCGCTGACCGTCATGGGCGCCGGCCACCCCGCTCCTGATGACACCCGGCCTGGTGACACTGGTCCTGACGACACGGGTTGCCACATCCTGCACGTAGACATGGACGCCTTCTACGCCAGCGTGGAGATCAGGGACCGGCCCGAACTCGCGGGTCAGCCGGTCATCGTGGGCGGGACCGGTGGCCGGGGCGTGGTGCTGTCCGCCTCCTATCAGGCCCGGACGTTCGGGGTGCGTTCGGCGATGCCCGTGGGCCAGGCGGCGCGGATGTGCCCGCGGGCCATTTTCGTCGCGCCCAGGCACCGGGAGTACGCCGCCGTGTCGAAGGAGGTCATGGCGATCTTCGGCACGGTCACGCCGGAGGTGGAGCCGCTGGCGCTCGACGAGGCCTTCCTCAACGTCTCCGGCGCGCTGCGGCGGCTCGGGTCACCCGCCCTGATCGCCAGGCGCATCCGGTCCCTGGTCGCCGGGCAGCAGGGCATCACCTGCTCGGTCGGGGTCGCGCCGACCAAGTTCGTGGCCAAGATCGCATCGGCCCGCTGCAAGCCGGACGGGCTTCTCGTGATACCGCGCGATGGCGTGCTCGACTTCCTGCATCCGCTGCCGGTCGCCGCGCTGTGGGGCGTCGGCGAACGGACCTCCGAAGTGCTGGCCCGGCTGGGTCTTCGCACCGTGGCCGACATCGCGCACACCCCGCTGGCCAGCTTGCAGCATGACCTCGGTGTCGCGCAGGGTTCGCACCTGGCCGCCCTGGCCTGGGGCCGCGACGAGCGGCGGGTCACGCCGCACGTAGCGGAGAAGAGCATCGGTGCCGAGGAAACATTCGCCGTGGACATCGAGGACCCGGAGCGGATCAGGCGGGAGCTGCTCAAGCTCTCCGGGCGGACGGCGCACAGCCTGCGAGCTGCCGAGTGCGTGGCGCGGACGGTGTCCGTCAAGATTCGCCTCGCCAATTTCAAGACGATGACAAGAGCCCGCACTCTCGCCTATCCGACTGACGTCGCCCATGAGATTTATGCCACAGCGTGCTCGCTGTATCAGTCGGCCGGTCTCGACCGTGGTGCGCAGCTGCGGCTCGTCGGCGTCCGGGTATCCGGCCTCACCCCTGTGACCAGCGCAAATACCCAACTGGCGCTCGATGATCGCCCTATAGGCTGGCGGGAAGCGGAGCAAGCGGTCGACAAGATCGCCGGCCGATTCGGGTCCAGCGCGGTCCGCCCGGCCGTCCTGGTGGAGGAGGAGGACCGTCCCGCGCAGCGAGCTTTCTGACCAGCTAGGGGATGCGCCCTTCCACCGGGCGTGTCAACGCTCGTATTCTGGAAATTGAACCGGGTATGTGAGGTGAACGGTCACCGCACACGTGCCGGGCGCAAGGTTTTTTTATGGGAGGCGTCGTGCCGCTCTCTGAACACGAGCAGCGCCAGCTAGAGCAGATCGAGCAAGCGCTCTATAGGGAGGATCCGAAGTTCGGGCGTCTGGTGCGCCTCAGCGATCCGCGCGTGCACTATAAGCGCAAGCTGGTGCAGGGCTTCGTCGGTGTGCTGGTAGGCGCCGGCCTGCTGGCCGCGGGGATAGTGACCCGTCACCTGTACCTGGAGGCGGCCGGTGCGGCGATCGTGCTGCTCTCCCTGGTCTGGGTGCTGGTCACCTGGCGGCGGCACGCAGCCCGGGTGCGGCCCGCGCGTGCTAAGGCCAAGCTGGCCAGATCCGCGGGACCCGGCGAGCGCAGCGGCCCGGCACTGACCAGGCGGGCCCGGCTGATGGAGCGGATGGAAGAACGCTGGCGCCGTCGGCAGGAAGGTGACCGCAGGATGTAGGCCTGCGGGCCGTCCCGGGCCGCCCCGGGCCGGACCGTATCCTCCCGGCATCTCCCGCGGCGCGGTAGCCTGCCGTGCTATGCGGGCAGTCGTACAGAGGGTGAGCCAGGCCAGCGTGACCGTGGACGGCGATGTCATCGGGGCGATCGAGGAACCGGGGCTGCTCGTCCTGGTCGGAATCACCCACGACGACACCCGGGAGCAGGCCGCTAAGCTCGCCGCCAGGCTGTGGGGCCTGCGGATCCTCGACGGGGAGAAATCCTGTTCCGACGTCGCCGCGCCGCTCCTGGTGATCAGCCAGTTCACCCTGTACGCGGACCTGTCCAAGGGCCGCCGCCCGTCCTGGTCGGCCGCCGCGCCCGGGCCGGTCGCCGAGCCCCTCGTCGGCGCCGTGGTGTCGGCCCTGCGGGATCTCGGTGCCCGGGTCGAAACCGGCGTCTTCGGCGCCAACATGAAGGTCGCCCTCCTGAACGACGGCCCCGTCACCATCATCCTGGACCTCTAACCTGCACGAAGTTACAAGCTCAGCTAGTTAGTGGGGTGGTGGGTTCGCCGGTGGGGGAGGCGGGTCACATGGTTGACGATGTGGTCAGGGAGACGGGTGGTGGCGTCGGCGAGGGCGGTTATGAGGGAGGCGGGGAAGATCCGGGCTCGCCAGCGGGCGCTGGGTACGGCGGCGGCGGCCAGGGCGCGGCGGCCGGTGGCGCCATCCTGGCGCAAGGTGCCTGACCCGGACGGACTGGCGGCGTAGCGGGCGCGTTCTTCGGCGAGGGCGAGCCTGCGGATGGCCTGGCTGGCCGGGTCATCCAGTCCGGTGGTGACCCGTGCGGCCAGGGTCCGCGGGGGTTCGCTGGCCGGGCAGGTGATGCCGTAGTCGGTGAGGTCGTCGTGGAACTCGCGCCAGGCGGCGTGGGCGCGGCTGGTGTCATCGCCGGCCCGTATCCACCGCCAGCGGCGCAGCGCCATCCGGGCGATGGACGGTCCGGTCAGCGCGACCGCTGCGGCGAGGCCGAAGGCGAGGCCGATGGTGGCCCAGCCGGCGCCCAGGTTAAGGCTGGAGGTGCGGGAGAGCAGCCGGTACAGGGCCAGCGCGACCAGCGTCACCGCGGCTGCGGCGAGTGTCACGGAGGTGACGGTGACCGGCTTGCGGCGCCGCCCGGGGCTGGCGGCGGCCGAGGGCAGGGTCCGCAGCGCGGGCGGGGCGACCATCGAGATGACCGCGCCGGCCAGCACGATCGCGGCGATCACGGCCAGGGCCACCGCTGCCCACGGCGTTCCCGCCGGCCGGCCCAGCGCACCACTGACCGGTCCGGTGGCGCCGGACTGATCGCGCAACCTTCCCAACTGGCGCGATGGCCCGCTGGGATTCTGCTTGCCAGGGGCTGCGGTCGCGCTGATGACCGGATCGGGGCCGATCTGGCCGGTCCCTGTCGTGTTGCCCATATAGTTCGTGGCATGCGCGGTGCCCTGGCCGCTGGGCGTGGGTTCGAACCGGAGCCAGCCGTAGGTCGGGAAGTACACCTCTGTCCACGCGTGCGCATCGGTATTCATGACCCGGTACGTGCCGTTTTTCATCCGGGTACCTGACGTGTAGCCGACGACGAACCTCGCCGGGACACCCATCAAGCGGGAGAGCACGGTCATCGCATACGCGGACTGCACGCAAAAGCCCGTTTTGGTCTTCGTCAGGAACGACTGCAGGCCGTCGGCGCTGTCGAACAGCGGGGCCCCGAGGTTATAGGTGAACTGCGGTCCCGACAGCCAGTTTGCTAGCGCGTTCACCTCGCCGATCTCGGTGGTCTGGCCGCCCGCGTACTTCCGCGCCAGCTCTTTCAGGGCCGGCGTCGCGTACGACGAGGGAAGCTGCAGGTCCGGCGCCAGGTTCGGCGCGTTGGCCGGCTTGCCGAGTTGCGCCAGCTGTGCCGTGGTCGGGTCCACATCCAGGCTCACCTCGGAGTAGGTCTGACCGGCGATGGAGCTATTCGTGGAGTAGACCATGAGATCGGTGTCGGCCAGCCACTTTCCTGGCGCCCGAAACTGAGTGACCGGATAGACCAACGGCAAAAAGGTCGGCTGGGAGCCGACGGTAGTAAAGTTCTTGCTCGCCGTGACGACGGTCTTCACCCGCGGAGGCGACGACACGTTCGTCAGTCCCTGCGGTTCGAGCATCGGGGTCGATTCGGCCGGGACCATGCCGTCCGTGTAGCCAGTCACCGCCCAGCCGATGCCGTCGGCCAGGGTGTCGAACACGTACTGCCTGAAGTACTGCGCGTCGTTGCCCTGCATGCTGGCCGACGCGGTCGTCGTGTAGCTGAACTCCACGCTCGGGTGCGTGTCGCGAAGCTGGTTGACGGCCTGGCTCAGGGTGCTGGGCAGGGCGAGGGCGCCGGTGCCCGAGCCGGTGCCGCCGATGCCCGGACCTGAGGAAAAGAGCTTGCTCGGATGCAGTCCCGGTACCAGTACCGGGACGCACAGCGCAAGCACGATCGACGCGAGCCCGACTCGCCGTCCCGCCGCCGCCAACGCCCGGGTATCCGGCCCGTGGGTCCGGTCCGCCGTGGCACCGGTCCCTCGCCACAGCGACACCAGCCGTCCCCAGAGTCGTATCCGTTCCCGCCCGTCTGCGCTCAGCATGGCCAGGTACCCAGCCCCGGCCAGGCAGAACACCACGCCGGTGACCAGCTGGCTGTGCGGCGCATTCAACATCACCGGCACCGTGAACAGCACAAGCAGCGGCAGCCCGGCCAGCGCAGTCGACCGCAGCCGGACCGCGATCAGGTCGGTCAGCACCGCCGTGATGCCGACTCCTGCCACCGTCAGGAGCAGCAGGCCAGGCTGGTTCGGCACCGGGGGCGCGTACCGGTTCGCGTCGTTGAACCCGGTGCCGGCCAGGTGCCACAGGCTGCTGATCGAGGCCGGGGTCGGGATCACGAGCAGGAACGAATAGCGGGCCTCGAACACCAGGTTCAGGTACAGCAGCAGGCCGGCCACGCCTGCGGCCAGGCAGACCGGCACCGGCAGGGAACGTAGCCTGGTCAGCGCCCCGACGGCGGCCACGGTGACAACGGCGCCGATCGAGGCAGCGAACCAGAGCGAATCGCTGAATACCGGGTACAAGACGGTCGAGGTGAATATCACCGCGATTCCCGCGGTCACCGTCATCCTGCGGTTTATTCTCAATTGGAGCCACCTCCAGGATGCCGGGAGCTATCGAAACCCCCGATGGGCAGTGGCCGGTCGGCGGGCCGGTGCAACTGCTGCCAGACCGAAGCCAGCGGCGTGCTCGCCGTCACCACGGCGACCCGCCAGCCGGCCGCCGCCAGGACTTCCGCCGTCCGGGCCTCCTCCTGCGGAACCGAATCGGTCGCCCACCACTCCGAGACGGCCAGCAGCAGGGCCATCGCGGGAGCGTTCCCGCGCCTGCTCGCGGCCAGCTGGCTGGCGTCGTCGGCGGACAGCCGCCCGACCACGGCGATCAGCTGGCCGCCCGCGCTGGCGAGCGCTGACGTGCCCGACCCCAGGCTGGCGTGGCTGGACGGGCTGATGACCGCCAGCATGTCGAGCAGGGTGTCCTGGAAGGTGCCGCGCGGCGCGATCTCGCCGGCCTCGGTAATGAGCCTGGCCCGGAACCCCTCGCCGGACAGGTGGGCGCCGATCGAGGCGGCCGCGCTGACGGCGAACTCGAACGTCGCGGAGGGCCCGCGGCCCGCGTGCGCGCTGCGGCGGGTATCGAGGAAGACCGAGGCGCTGTTTCGCCACTGGTGTTCCTCGCGCCTGACCATCAGCTGGCCGTATCTCGCGGTCGATTTCCAGTGCACCCGGCGCAGCCCGTCTCCGTCCTGGTACAGCCGCGGTGCCGCGTCGTCTTCGCCGATGGCCGATATCGTCCGCATCCCGCCATCGCCCTCGCCGAGCCAGCTGCTCGAGGCCGTCGCCCGCGGCAGCGGGACGATTCTCGGCGTGACCACGAGCGTGCTCGTCGTGCTGAACGACCGGCTGATTTCCACCAGCCCGAACGAATCGGCGACTCGCACCCGCAGCGGTCCGATGGTGAACTTGCCGCGGGTGTCCGGATGGATCTGGTAGGTGAGCTCGCGGTGCCCCCCGGGCTCGATCTCGTCGAGCACGAACCTGGGCCTGCTGCCTAGCGAGTACGGGGTGACATCCTCGGCCAGCAGCACGCCCGTGCGCAGCCGCGAGACGTTCTCTACCCGTGCCTTCACCACCGTGAACTGGCCGGCCGGTACCCGGGGCGGGTCGAGCGTGCGACTGCACGACAGGCGGTAGCGGGATCTGCCAGCGGTCAGCGTGGACACGAGCGGCAGAATGACAAGCAGCGCCCCTACCCGGATCAGATCGGGCTCCGGTATCGCCAGGCCGCACACCATGGCGGCACCGCCCGCCGCCATGAACGACCGGCCCCGCGTGGTCAGCGAGCTGAATAGCGCCCGCATCGCTCTCCTTACTGGCTTGCCCGGGGCCTGCTCACTGGCTCATCGTCTCGGTAGGGGCAGCTGCGCGACGATCCTGTCCACGACTTGCTCGGGCAGGTGCCGCTCGACGATGGCCTCGGCCGTGGGCAGCAGCCGGTGCGCCAGCACCGGCCTGGCCAGGCGCTGTACGTCGTCGGGGATCACATAGTCCCGCCCGTCCAGGGCCGCCCAGGCCCGGCTGGCCCGCAGCAGGTGCAGGGTCGCGCGCGGCGACGCGCCGAGCCGCAGCTCAGGCGAGGTCCTGGTCGCGTTGGCGAGGCTGATGATGTAGTCCTTGACCTGATCCGACACCAGGACCCCACGCACGGCCATCACCAGTTCCTGCACGTCGCTTGCGCGCGCCACCGGACTGAGCTGGTCAAGGGGTGACCTGGAGCCGTGGTTGTCGAGCATCTCCCGCTCCGCGGCGGGCAGCGGGTAGCCCAGCGAGATACGTGCGGTGAACCGGTCCCGCTGCGCCTCGGGCAGCGGGTAGGTGCCTTCCATCTCCACCGGGTTCTGGGTCGCGATCACCATGAACGGTGCCTGCAGCGAATACGTGGTGCCGTCGACGGTGACCTGACGTTCTTCCATGCATTCGAGCAGCGCGGACTGAGTCTTTGGTGAGGCCCGGTTGATTTCGTCGCCGAGCACGATGTTGGCGAATACCGGTCCCGGCCTGAACTCGAAATCGCGCCTCTCCTGGTTGTAGGCGCTGACGCCGGTGATGTCGCTCGGCAGCAGATCCGGCGTGAACTGGACTCGGCGCACGGTGCCGTCAATGGCCTTCGCCAGGGCCTTGGCGAGCATGGTCTTGCCTACGCCCGGCACGTCCTCGATGAGCAGGTGCCCTTCGGCGAGCAGCACGGCCAGGGTGAGCTGGATCGCGTCCCGCTTGCCCTCGATCACCGCCTCGATAGCCTTGCCGATCCGGCGCGCGGCCGGCACTAGATCATCGATCGGGCTCCCCATCTGCCGTCCCGTATCCAGTACCACATGGCCTCCTTGAAGGCGCTGGCGCGCACACCACTAGCCAGCCGGGCGTTCCGCCACCTATCACCCCGGTCTAGCCGCCGTACCGCTACAGTACGTCTTTCTGTGCCGAACGCGCGACGCTGGCGAGCTTCTCCGTCATACGCGGCATCTTCGGGCATAACCGGCCATCCGCCGGGTGACCCGGTCGCGGTCCCGCCATTCCCCGCTCCACTTCGCCCTGCGGTCCGCTCCACTTCCCCCACGGGCTCCTCCACCTCGCTCCACCTTCTCTACCTGCCCCTTCAGTGGGGAAGATGGCTCAAACACCGCGGTTTGAGCGTTGACGGTGGGGAGATGTGGGGTACAGTGGAGCGCAGTGGAGGATGTAGGCGGCGGGAGGTGAGCACCTGTGTTCCTCGGCACTCATGCCCCCCGGCTGGATGAGAAGGGCCGGTTGTTCCTGCCCGCGAAGTACCGAGAAGAGCTCGCTGGGGGAGTGGTGATCACCAAGGGACAGGAGCGCTGCCTGTTCGTTTTCCCGCAGCAGGAGTTCGCCCGCATCACCGAGGCGCTGCGTACCGTGCCGGTGACGGCCAAGTCGGTCAGGGACAACAGCCGGGTGTTCTTCGCCAGCGCCTCCGACGAGGTTCCCGACAAGCAAGGCCGGATCACCGTTCCAGCCGCCCTGCGCGCCTACGCCGGGCTGCAGCGGGACTGCGTGGTGATCGGCGCGAACACCCGCCTGGAGATCTGGGACACGCAAGCGTGGGAGACCTACCTCGCCGCGCAGGAGGACTCGTTTGCCGAGGCAGCCGAGGAGGTGCTCCCTGGAATCCTGTAGCCGGTTCCCATCCGCCGCTCCCTGCTGGCATCACTTCCCCGGTGCCAGCCGGCGTCAGCGGATGGGAACCGGCCGACGGACGCCACGAGGCACCGACCCGAAAACCCCGGAGAAGCAGTAACCCGCAGGAACACCCAGGACCGCACGGCAGGGAGGGGACGCGTGGACGCCGTACAGCACGTACCGGTGCTCGCCGGCCGTGTTACCGCCCTGCTGACGCCCGCCCTGGCCGCCGACGGCGCCGTCCTGGTGGACGCGACCCTGGGCCGGGCCGGACACGCTCGCGCCCTGCTCGAGGCCTGCCCTGGCCTGCTGCTCGTCGGCATCGACGCCGACGTCGCCGCGATCGAGGCGGCCACCGAACTGCTCGCCCCGTTCGCCAACCGGGTCACGCTCGTGCACGCCAGGTATGACGAGATCCCGGCCATCCTGAGCGCGGTCTCCATCACGGCAGGTCCGGGCCAGGTCATGGGCCTGCTCTTCGACCTCGGCGTGTCCTCGCCCCAACTCGACGACCCCGGGCGTGGCTTCGCGTACGCCCAGGACGCTCCGCTGGACATGCGGATGGACCGCACGAAGGACCTCACCGCGGCGGACATCATCAACGGCTACCCGGCCGCCGAACTCGCCCGGGTGCTCCGCGATTACGGCGAGGAGCGTTTCGCCCGGCGGATCGCCGATGCGGTGGTCCGCGAGCGCGCCCACGCTCCGATCACGTCGACGCAGCGGCTGAGCGGCATCGTGAAGGACGCGATCCCCGCGGCGACCCGGCGCACCGGCGGCAACCCGGCCAAGCGCACCTTCCAGGCGCTGCGGATCGAGGTTAACGACGAACTCAGCACGCTGCGGCGGGCGCTGCCGGCCGCCCTCGGCGTGCTCGCGGTAGGCGGCCGGGTGGTGGTCCTGGCCTACCACTCGCTCGAGGACCGCATCGTCAAGCGGGAGCTTGTGCGGCTGTCCACCGATCAGGCGCCGCCTGGCCTACCGGTGCCCGCGAGCGCGGCGACGAATCAGTTCCGCCTGCTGACCAGGGGCGCCGAGCGCCCCGACAGCGAAGAAGTCACCAGCAATCCGCGCGCGGCTTCGGCCCGCCTCCGGGCCGCGGAACGCATCAGGGAAGCAGCATGACCCGAGGGGAACACCATGGCTACCACTGACACGATGCAGTCCCCCAGGGCCCCGGGCGCGGGGAATCCCCCCCGTTCACGGGGGGCCAGGGGGGTACGGGGGGGCGGNNCCCGTGATCGGGGGGTTCCGGGAGGTCGTCCCCCCGGGCTAGCACCGCGCCACACCCGGCCCTTTACCCCACCGGTCACCAGACCGCAGGCCAGCCCCGTCGCCAGACCGCAGGTCAGGCCGGTCACCGGCGCGACGCCGCGCTCGCGCCCTCGGACGCCGTTCATCTTGCTGCTCATCGGGCTGCTCGGCGGCGCCCTGGTATCGCTGCTGGTGATCAGCACCACGCTGGCCCAGGGAGCGTTCCAGATCACCAGCCTGCAGCAGCAGAACGCCAACCTGACCCGCCAGGAGCAGACCCTCAACAACGCCGTGGCGCAGGCGGCGAACCCGGCGGTGATCGCCCAGGAGGCTGAGCAGTTCGGCATGCGGCAGGATCCGAATCTGAGCTTCTTCGACCTGAAGAACGGGAAGATCATCTCGGGGAAGGTTTCCAAGTCTGACGCGGAGATCAATGTCCCCGGGTACACCCCGTGACACCGCAGGACCCCACCCGCAGGCCACAGGCGAATCGCCGGGACGACCGGCGTCCGCAGCCGCGTGGTCACCCGTCACGGCCCGCCCGGCCAGGACCACAGGGCCCGGACCCGCGGCGCAGGCCGCCGTCGGCGGTTGGCCGGCCGCCAGCGCCGGCCACGGCCCGTTCGGCACAGAAAACGGGTGAACGGTCCTTGCGCCGCCCGGCCGATCCCAGAGGCGGCCCGGGTGTCGGCCCGTCGGGCCGGCCGCCGCGGGCCCGAACCAGAAACCGTCTCGCGCCCCGCGGCGAGCCGACCAGGCGGCTCGGGATCATCCTGGTCGCGATCATCTTCGTCCTGTCGCTTTTCGCCGGCCGTCTGGTACAGCTCCAGGGCATGGAGTCCGGCACCTACCGGCAGCTGGCGTCCCAGGAGCGAGAGGTCACGATCCCCCTGCCCGCGCTGCGCGGCAGCATTACCGGCGCGAACGGGCAGATTCTCGCGATGACCGTGGTGACCTACACGGTCTACGCCGACCCACCGAAGATCACCAGCCCGACGCTGACCAACGCGGCCGAAGAACAGCAGGTGGCCAACGCGCTGGCCGGCCCGCTCGGCATGACCGCGGCGGCGATCCTCAACCTGCTCCAGAACCCGAGCTCGCCGCAGTACGTGAAGCTGGCCACCGGCGTCTCCGTCGAAGTCAGCAACCAGATCTCGGCGCTTGACCTGCCCGGCATCGCGATGAAAACCAACTACACCAGGTCGTACCCGGACGGCAACCTCGCGGCCAACATCATCGGCTTCACCGGCACCGAAACCGGCACCAACAACGGTGTGCTGAAGGGCGGGGCCGGCCTGGAGCTGGTGGACAACGCGCTGCTGGCGGGCCGTCCGGGCAGCGAGCAGGTGCAGAACGGCACCGACGGCCAGGAGATCCCGCTCGCGGGCAGCACCGTCACGCCCGTGGTCAACGGCAGTGACCTGCGGCTCACGATCGTTCCCGCGCTGCAGTACGCGGCCGAGCAGGCCTGCGCGAAGCAGGTCGCCAAGACCAAGGCCGCCAACTGCACGGTGGTGATCATCCAGCCGAAGACCGGGCACGTGCTGGCGATGGCGCAGTGGCCGACGTTCAACCCGTCGACGATCACCAGCGCGTCCCAGGCCACTGACATCCCGGTGCAGAACGTGTTCCAGCCGGGCTCTACCGCCAAGGTCATCACCGCCTCGGCCGCGTTCGAGCGCGGCGGCCAGACACCGATGAGCGCCTACACCATCCCGGCCCAGATCGTCGAAGGCGGCCAGGTCATCCAGGACGCGGAGTGGGCGCCGGGCGAGCGGTACACCATCGCGGGCATCATCGCGCACTCCTCCAACATCGGCATGTCGCAGGTCGCCAACCACATCAGCGAGCAGACGCAGTATGACTACCTGAAGGCGTTCGGCCTCGGCCAGCTCAGCGGCATCGGGCTGCCCGGCGAGAGCCCGGGCCTGCTGCCCCCGGTGTCACAGTGGGCGGCGGACACCCGGTACACGCTGTCTTTCGGGCAGGGCGTGGCCGCGACCGCGATCCAGATGGCCGAGGTGTACGCGACGATCGCGAACGGTGGCGTGCGGGTGCAGCCGACGCTGGTCGAGGGCACCACCAACTCCGCGGGTAAGTACACCCCGTCCGCGCCGTCGCCCACTCGCCGCGTCATCCAGGCCAAGACGGCGAGTGAGCTGCTGCAGATCCTGCAGCAGGTACCCGCGGTCGACGAGGCAGGCGACCAGCCGTGGGGGATCATCCCCGGCTACGCCATCGCGGCCAAGACCGGCACCTCGCAGGAAGCGGGCCCCAAATGCGCGCTGTGCGTCTACGGGTCGAGTTACATCGGCATGGCGCCGGGCAACGACCCGCAGATCGTCATCGCGGTCAACGTGCAGAACCCGCGCAAGGGCGGGTACTACGGTGATGTCATCGCGGGCCCGGTCTTCTATCAGGTCGCCAAGGACGCGCTTGCGGCGCTTGACATCCCGCCGGACGGAGCCGTACCCGCCAAGGTACGCCTTAACGCGCCATGATTGGAGGTACCCTCACCCCGTGGCGATCCGTCCCGCTCATCAACCGCAGCGACCGCTGTCCGCGCTTAGCTCGCTGCTGGGTGTCCGGCTGGACCCGGATACCATCGTGGGAAATTCTCCTTTTCCGAACGATCTGGGCTTCGTGTCCGGAGTCACGCTCGACTCGCGGGCGGTGTGCCCGGGCGATCTGTATGCGGCTCTGCCTGGTGCGAGAGCCCACGGGGCGGCGTACTGTGACGAGGCGGTGGCCGCGGGCGCGGTCGCGGTCCTGACCGACCCGGACGGGCGGGCCAGGGCCACGGCGAGCGGGGTGCCGGTCTTCGTGGTCGCCGATCCACGGGCCCGGCTGGGTGAGATCGCCTGCTGGGTCTACGGGGACCCGTCGAGCAAGCTGACGCTGATCGGCGTGACCGGGACGAGCGGCAAGACCACGAGCACGTACCTGATCGCGGCTGGGCTGCGCGAAGCGGGCCACCGGACCGGCCTGGTCGGCGGGGTCGAGATCAAGATCGGAACGGACGTGGTGACCAGTTCTCTGACCACGCCGGAGGCCCCCGACCTGCAGGCGCTTTTCGCGGTCATGGCCGAGCGCGGGGTGAGCGCCGCCGCGATGGAGGTATCAAGCCACTCGCTCAGCCTCGGCCGGGTGGCGGGTACCAGCTTCGACGTGGCGGTCTTCACCAACCTGTCGCAGGATCATCTGGACTTCCACGCCGATCTGGAGGATTACTTCCGGGCCAAGGCGTCGCTGTTCGTCCCGCCCGTGGTCGGGGTGGTGAACATCGACGACCGATACGGGCGCAGGCTGGCCTCCTCAGCGCCCGTGCCGGTCACCACGTTCTCGGCCGCGGGCGCCCAGGGGGCCGACTGGCGGGCGGTAGACGTCCGTTCCGGCACCGACGGCAGCACGTTCCGGCTGATCGGTCCGGGCGGGGTCGAGGCCGACGTGTCGGTCGGCCTGGCCGGGGNNGGCCAACGCGCTCGGCGCCCTGGTCGCCCTGGTTGAGGCCGGCGTTGGCCTCGAAGCCGCGGTGGCGGGCGTGGCGGCGTGCCCGGGCGTGCCCGGCCGGCTCGAGCGGGTGCCCGGACCCGGCCTGGATCTCACGGCCTTCGTCGACTACTCGCACAAGCCGGGCGCGGTCGAGGCGGTGCTGCGGTCTCTGCGGGCAGTCACGCAGGAGAAGCTGATCATCGTGCTCGGCTGCGGTGGCGACCGGGACCGGGCCAAGCGCCCGATGATGGGCGCCGCGGCCGCGTCCCTGGCCGACGTGGCCATTCTCACCAATGACAATCCGCGTTCGGAGGACCCGCTGGCGATACTTGCGGCGATGCTGGACGGCGTGCTGAGCGTGCCGCAGGACGAACGAGCCCGGGTGATCATCGAACCCGACCGGGCGGCCGCGATCTCCCAGGCGGTCGCGCTGGCCGCGCCCGGCGACGTCGTCCTGGTGGCGGGCAAGGGACACGAGACCGGCCAGTACGTGGCCGGCGCGGTGCTGCCGTTCGACGACCGCCAGGTCACCGCCGCGGCGCTCGCCCAGCGAGAACGCGACCAGCGAGAACGCGACCAGCGAGGACAAGATCAGCTGGGGCCGGAGGAGCCGGGACCGGACTCCCTGGGGCCGGACCCCCTCGGGCCTATCGGGGCGGCGCCGCTGACCTCGGAGCTCGATCCGTGGGCGGTGAACCGGTGATCCCGCTGTCGCTAGCGCAGATCGCCCGGATAACGGGCGGTCAGCTGAACGGTGCCGCCGCGGCCTGTGGCCGCGAGGCCGTGGTCACCGGTGAGGTCGTCATCGACTCCCGGCGGGTGGGCCCCGGCGGGCTGTTCGCGGCGGTCGCCGGGGAGCGCTCGGACGGTCACGACTTCGCCTCCGCCGCCGTGGCCGCCGGCGCGGTCGCGGTGCTCGGCACTCGCCCGGTCTCCGTGCCCGCGGTGATCGTGGCGGACGTCCCGGCCGCGCTGGCCGCGCTGGCCACCTACGTGGTGGACTCGCTGCCGGCCGCGCAGGTCGCGGGCATCACCGGATCGTCGGGCAAGACCTCGACCAAGGACCTCGCCGCGCAGCTGGTGGAGCGCCTCGGGCCGACGATCGCGCCGGCCGGGTCGTTCAACAACGAGTTCGGCCTGCCGCTGACCGTGCTGCGCGCGGACCTCGCGACCAGGTACCTGGTGCTCGAGCTGTCCGCCCGGGGCGTTGGTCACATCGCTCACCTGTGCCGTATCGCGCCGCCCCGCTACGGCGTGGTACTGAACGTCGGGCACGCGCACGCCGGGGAGTTCGGCGGCCTGGACCAGGTGGCGCTGGCCAAGGGCGAGCTCGTCGAGGCGCTGCCCGCCGACGCGGCCGGCGGGGTAGCGATCCTGAACGCCGACGACCCTCGCGTTCTGGCTATGGCTTCCCGTACCGCTGCCCGCATCGTCACCTTCAGCCTCCAGTCCTCCCACGGATCCCGCCCGTCGCAGCGGTCCCTTCCGGAACGCGTGCCCGAGCCGTCGGTGCGGGCGGCGGACGTGCGGCTGGATGACCTCGGGCGGCCGAGCTTCACACTGCTGACACCGGCCGGTTCCGCGCCGGTCACGCTGCGGTTGCACGGCGCGCATAACGTGCCGAATGCGCTGGCCGCAGCGGTTCTGGCGGGTGAGCTCGGCCTCGGCCTCGCCGACATCGCGGACGGGCTCTGCGCCGCGGTCGCGCGCAGCCGGTGGCGGATGGAAGTCCGTCGGCGCGCGGATGGAGTAATGATCATTAACGATGCCTACAACGCGAACCCCGAGTCCGTTCGGGCCGCCATCGAAGCCCTCGCTCACCTGGCGCGGGACGGACGCGCGTTCGCGGTCCTCGGCCACATGGCCGAGCTCGGCGACACCTCGCGTGCTCGCCACGAGGAAACCGGCGAGTTCGCCGCGCAGGTTCTGGCATCCGGACTGGCCGGGCTGATCGCGGTCGGCGAGGAAGCGGCCCCGCTGCTGGCCGGCGCGCGCCGGGTGGGGACCTGGCACGGTGAGGCGGTCGGGGTGCCCGACGGCGCGGCCGCGCTTGAGGTGCTCGCGAACCAGCTGAAGCCCGGCGACGTGGTACTGGTGAAGGCATCCCGCGCCGCCGGCCTGGAAGGCGTGGCCGCTGACCTGCTTTCCGAGCTTGGGGGTCCGGACCGGTGAAGACTGTCCTGCTGTCGGCCGCCGTCTCGCTGTTCATCGCGCTGTTCGGCACCCCGCTGGCCATCAAGGCGTTCACCCGGCGCGGCTACGGCCAGGAGATCAGGTCGGACGGCCCGGCCGGGCACCTGTCCAAGCGCGGCACGCCGACCATGGGCGGCACGGTGATCATCATCGCCGCGCTGGTCGGGTACCTCGTCGGCCACCTCGTCACCGGTGACCCGATGTCC
>PMST01000232.1 GCA_003168295.1 Actinomycetota bacterium | reverse complement strand
GACTCGGGCGACCGATTCGCGCCAGCATTGTGGCGGCTCTCGTCACAGCCCGGCGCAGCACTGAGGAAAATGTCAGTGTGGCGCCGCCATCAGGCCGGCCTCGTACGCGGTGATGACGAGCTGTACCCGGTCCCTGGCGCCCAGCTTGGCCAGTAGCCGGGCCACGTGCGTCTTGGCGGTACCCACGGTGATGTACAGAGCGGCGGCGATCTCGGCGTTAGACATGCCGAGGCCCACGCACCTGAGCACCTCGCGCTCGCGGTCGGTGATACCGGTGAGCTCCCGGGGCTTGAGGCCGGACCGGGGCTCGCTAGCGAACTGCCCGATCAGGCGGCGGGTGACGCCCGGCGCGATCATGGCGTCGCCCGCCGCGACCACGCGGATCGCGGCCAGGATGTCCTCCAGGGCCATGTCCTTGACCAGGAACCCGCTCGCCCCGGCCCGCAGCGCGCCGTAGACGTAGTCATCGTCGTCAAACGTGGTGAGCACGAGCACCCGGGTGGGCGTCTGGCCGGCGGTGATCAGCTGGGTTGCTTCGATGCCGTCCATGCCAGGCATGCGGATATCCATCACCACCACGTCGGGGCTGGTGTCCCGGGTGAGCTGTACCGCCTCGGCTCCGGTTCCGGCCTCGCCGGCCACGTCGATGCCGGGTGTCTGCTCGATCAGCATGCGCAGGCCCGCGCGGATCAGCGGCTGGTCGTCGGCCAGGATGACCCGGATGGTCATCGGGTCGGCACCGGCACCGGCAGCCGGGCGGCGACGCGGAAGCCGCCGTCGGGCCGCGGGCCGGCCGAGAGGTCGCCGCCGAGCAGCGCGGCGCGCTCGCGCATGCCGGTGATCCCGTAGCCGGTTCCGGCCGCGCTGATCTTGCTGGCCGGGGCGCCGCGGCCGCTGTCGGTGACCCCGATCACCAGCTGCCCGTCCTGCTGGTCGATCCAGACCAGGCACCGGTCCGTGCCCGCATGGCGGACCACGTTGGTGACCGCCTCCTGGATGATGCGGAACGCCGACAGGTCGATGTCGGCCGGCAGCGGCTCCCGGCTGCCGAGCCATGCCACCTCGACCTGCACGCCCGCCTCCAGGGTTACGGCGGCCAGCCGCTCGAGGTCGGTCAGGCCGGGCGCCGGGCCCAGCGGCGCCTGCCCCGGGCCGGCCCCCAGAGATCCGGGCTCGGTGCGGCGCAGCCCGGTCATCATCCGCCGCAGGCCGGACAGCGTCTCCCGGCTGGTGGCCTCGATGGCGGCCAGGGCTTCGCGCGCCTGGTCGGGACGGGCGTCGAAGACGCTACGGCCCGAGCCTGCCTGGATCGCGATGATGCTGATGCTGTGCGCCACGATGTCGTGCACTTCGCGGGCGATCCGCAGCCGCTCCGCCATCGCGGTCTGGGCGGCCGCCTGGGCCCGGACCAGTTCGGTCCGGCCCCGTGCCTGCCGGATTGAGTGTCCGATAAGCCAGGCAATGATCATGACCAGGGGTACGAGGACCGTGATGACGGGTACGGGCGTCCCCGAGTGGCCGTTCGGGAGCTGGTCCGGAAGCGGAAATTCCAGGACCAGAATCGGCAGGCCCGCGCCGGCCACGGCTACCGCGGTTAGCGAGACTCTGCGGGTGCGTGTCGCCGCCATGTAGCAGACCTCAAGGCCCGCCACGCAGGCGACCACGACCTGAAAGGAGCTCGCCGGTATCTGTTCAGGCGGCGCCAGGCTGGGGGCCACTGACCCGGCAAGCGTTACGGCCAGGGCCATGAGCGGCATGCGGCGCAGCAGGACAGCGGAAGCCAGCAGAACACCTATAAACGTCGGGGTTCCCCACATGATCATCTAGGCACCTCCGGCCCGCCGGGTCATGCTTACGGCAAGGATCGTAATCACCATGCCGGGCCACGTCGTCTGCCTGCGGACATACACCCCCCAGGTTACGTCGGCCGGTACAGATGTGCCCACGGGCCGATGCGTCGCACCACCTGGCTGCGGCACCTTCTGTCCTATGAGCGCGACTATCGAGATCGACGGACTGCGCAAGCGGTTCGGCCCGGTGCAGGCGCTGGACGGGATGACGTTCACGGTCCATCCCGGCCAGGTGACCGGCTTCGTCGGACCGAACGGCGCGGGCAAATCGACCACCATCCGCGTCCTTGTCGGCCTGGACGCCCCCGACGCGGGCACGGCCACCATCGACGGCCGCCCGTACCACTCGCTGCGGAACCCCCTGGGCCACGTCGGGTCGCTGCTGGACGCCGGCGCGCTGCAGCCCAGCCGCAGCGGGCGCAACCACCTGCTGTGGCTCGCCCACTCCCAGGGCATCAAGGCCGGCCGGGTCGATGCGGTGATCGCGCTGTCCGGGCTGGGGTCCGCCGCGCGGCGCAAGGCCGGCGGGTACTCCCTGGGCATGCGGCAGCGGCTCGGCATCGCCGCCGCGCTGCTCGGCGACCCGGCGGTCCTGATCTTCGACGAGCCGTACAACGGCATGGACCCCGAGGGCATCGTCTGGATGAAGGGCTTCCTGCGATCGCTGGCGGCGCAGGGCCGCGCGGTGCTGGTGTCCAGCCACCTGATGAGCGAACTGGAAGACACCGCCGGCCACCTGGTCGTCGTCGGCCGCGGCCACGTCATCGCCGACACCTCCGTCGCCGATCTCATCGCCGCCGCCTCCGGCCACCACGTCACGCTGCGGACCACCGCGCCGGCCGACGCGATGCCGGTGCTCACCAGCGCCGGGGCTGAGGTCGCTGTCACCGGTTCCGGCGTGCTCAAAGTCTCAAACCTTTCTCCGGAACGAGTGGTGGCTACTCTCACCAGCCACGCGATCCCCTTCAGCGAGGTCACCGCCCACCGGGCCACCCTCGAACAGGCCTACCTGGAACTAACCAGCCCGAGCGTCGAGTACCGGGCGGAGGCGACGTCATGACGACGGAGACCGTGCCGCCGCACCTCTCCCCGTTGACCCCAGAGCGGGACAGCTTCTGGTACCTGGTGCACGCCGAGTGGACCAAGTTCCGCACCGTGCGCGGCTGGGTGATCGCGGTGCTCGTCACGATCGTGGCGATCGGCGCCGGTGCGTTCCTCGGCGCTGACGTCAGCAGCACGTGCGGCGGGGGCCATGCTGCCAGCATTGGGGCCGGCGCGGCCGCCTGCCCGGCCCAGCCGACCGGGCCTGGCGGTGTGCCGGTCCAGGACGTGTTCTACTTCGCGCACCAGCCGGTGACGGGGAACGGCACGATCACCGTGCAGCTGACGTCGCTGACCGGCCAATTCATCGTCGGCACAGGCAACGGCAGGTTCCAGACGGCGCCCGGCGGCCTGCAGCCGTGGTCCAAGGCCGGGATCATCATCAAGCAGAACACCACGCAGGGCTCGGCCTACGCGGCGATGATGGTCACCGGGTCCAACGGCGTGCGGATGCAATGGGACTACGTCCACGACACCCCCGGCCTGGGGCAGGGGGCAGGGCAGGCGGGTGCGCTGTCCGCGTCCTCGCCGCGCTGGCTGCGGCTGGTCCGCACCGGCGGAACGATCACCGGGTACGACTCCGCCGACGGCACGCGCTGGACGCTGGTCGGCACCGCGACCCTCCCGGGGCTGACCTCCACCGTGCAAGCCGGGCTGTTCGCCGCCGGCACTTCTGTCGAGAGTTATCCGGCTGACTTCCGCGCGGCCGACGTGCCGAACAACTTCGGCGCCATGGCCACGGGCGTCTTCCGCCACATCAGCCTCTCCTGGACCGCTACCGGATGGACGGGCACCAACGTAGGCGGCGCCGGCCCCAACGGGAACGGTGCGCCCCTGCCCGGCACGCTCCGTCAGCGCGCCGGCACGATCACCGTAGCGGGTGCCGGCGACATCAGCCCCGCCGCCGGAAGCGCGTACGCCGGAAGTGGTCAATCCCTCCAGCGGGTGCTGGCCGGGACGTTCTTCGGGCTGATCCCGCTGATGGTGGTGGCCGCGATGTTCATCACCGCCGAGTACCGGCGCCGGCTGATCGGTGTCTCGCTGACCGCCGCACCCCGCCGCGGCCGGCTGCTGGCCGCCAAGGCCGTCGTGATCGGCGCGGTCGGTTTCGTCGCCGGGCTGGTCGCCGCCACCGTCGCGCTCGCCGTCGGCACGCACCTGCTGAACGGCAACCTGCAATGGCCGGTTTCGCTGCTCACCGAGGCCCGGATGGTCACCGGCACCGGGGCGCTGCTCGCCGTGGCCGCGGTGCTCGCGCTCGCGATCGGCACCATCGTGCGGCGCAGCGCGCTGGCGGTCGCCATCGTGATCCTGGTGATCTTCGTCCCGTATCTGTTCGCCTTCGGCCCGCTGGCGGGGTCGCAGCCGCAAGGCAGCGGCCCGGGAGGGGGAGGAGGCTGGCCGCTGCAGGTCACCCCGGCCGCCGCCTTGTCCGTACAGCAGGCGGTTCCCCAGTTCCATCAGCTCAACGCCCTCTACTCCCTGAATGCCGGGTACTATCCGCTCGCGCCGTGGGCGGGGCTGGCGGTGGAGTGCGCGTGGGCGGCCGCCGCGCTGGCGCTGGCCTATTACCTGCTGCGCCGGAGGGACGCATGAGCAGCACCGCGCGGGTGGCTCCGCCGCGTTATCTGCTGGGCCAGGCCCTGCACGCCGAGTGGACCAAGTTCCGTACCGTGGCCGGCCCGGCCTGGCTGCTGGCCGGGGTCGTCGCGGTGACCGTCGCGGTCGGGGCGGCGGCCGCCAGCGCGGTCCAGTGCCCGTCAGCTACCTGCGGGATCGACCCCGCCACGGTCAGCTTCACCGGCCTCTACCCGGCCCAGGCGGTAGTAGCGGTCGCCAGCGTGCTGGCCATCGGCAACGAGTACAGCACCGGGATGATCAAGCTGTCGCTGACCGCGATGCCCCGGCGGCTGACCTGGCTGGCCGCCAAGGCCGCAGTGCTCACCGCCCCCGTGCTCGCCACCTCAGCGCTGGCGGTCGCGGGCGCCGCGCTCACCGGGCCGCTGATCCTGCCCGGCCACGGCTTCACCCCCGCGCACGGATACGCATCCCTCACCTCGGCCACCGACCTGCGGGCCGCCGTCGGCGCGGTCTTGTACCTGACGCTCATCGCCCTGTTCAGCCTCGGGCTCGCCGCCGCGGTACGCGATTCCGCGGCCGCCATCGGCCTGGTGCTCGGCGTGCTGTACCTGTTCCCGCTCGTCGCGGACATCATCTCCAACCCAACCCTCACCCGGCACCTGCAACAGATCGGCCCCCTGCCCGCCGGCCTGGACGCCCAGGCCACGATCGGGCTGAAGGGCCTGCCGCTCACCCCCTGGCAAGGCCTCGGCGTCGTCGCCCTGTGGACCGCCGGCGCCCTCCTCCTCGGCGCCCTCGTCCTGAAATTCCGCGACGCATGACGCTATAACGGAGGAACCATTTGATCGATCATCCCGTAGGAAAGGTCCACCACGGTGACGCACTTCATGAACAAGCCCGCCCCTCCCGGAGGCGAGGTCCTCCTGGCCGGCCGTCCGGTCGCGCGCGTGGGCTACGGCGTGATGCAGCTCGCCGAGCGGCCAGGGCGCGCTCCACTGCCGGCCGGCGAAGCGATCGCCCTCCTGCGCAGCGCCGTCGAGATGGGTGTCAACCACTTCGACACGGCGCAGTTCTACGGGGCCGGTGTGGCCAACGACCTGATCCGGCGTGCGCTCGCTCCCTATGCCGACGACATCGTGCTCGTCAGCAAGGTCGGAGCGGACAACGTCGATGCCCCGGTGCCGCTGAAGCCAGCACAGAAGCCTCGGGAACTGAGGGCATCCGTCGAAGACAATCTCGCCAGCCTGGGGGTCGACCAGCTTCCCGTCGTCAACCTGCGCCGCCTCGACATCAAGCCAGGCATCCTGGCGACAGGCGATCAGGTCGTCGACCTCGACGACCAGCTCGCCGAGCTCGTGGCGCTGCGCGACGAGGGCAAGATCGGGGCCGTCGGCCTCAGCAACGTCCGGCTCGATCAGCTCCAACAGGCCCTTCCGGTGGGCATCGCCTGCGTGCAGAACGCCTACAGCCTCATCGAGCGGTCGGGAGAACCGGTGCTCGACCTGTGCGCGGGTGAGGGAATTGCCTGGGTGCCGTACTGCCCGCTGGGATCGGCATTTCCGGCTTGGCCGAAGGTGACCGATCAGCCGGCCGTCATCGAAGCAGCTCGTCTGCTGGGAGTCACGCCCTCGCAGGCCGGACTCGCCTGGCTGCTGCAGCACGCCCCGAACATCCTGCTCATCGCGGGCACGAGCAGCATCGATCACCTCAGGGAAAACGTCGCGGCAGGCGAGATCGACCTTCCCGCGGAGATGATCGCTCACCTGGAGGCTTAGGGCCTCACCATGGCGCTTGGCGGCCCGGGTGGCGCATGCTTGGGTGCAACGGATGGGTCAGGAGGCAGCACGATGGCGTCTGGGTATCTCCCTAGTCCAACGAATTCGGGTGACCTGATCGCGGAACTTGCCGCGAGGGCGCCGAAGGTCGGCGCCAATTCCGGCCTGTGGCCGGGGCTGACCATCTACCGGTTCACCAGCCCGGTCGGGCCGAGCTGGGAGGAAATCCAGTCCCTGTCGTTGTGCATCGTGGCNNTACCTGGTGCTGGGCAGCCATCTGCATTTCCAGGCCGAGATCCTCGAGGCGTCCGTCAGCCGGCCGTTCCTGTCCTTCGTGCTGCAGATCGATCCGGCGCTGGTCCGCCAGGTGTCCAGCGACATGCTGGAACGGCGGACGACGGCGTTCCGGTCCCGCGATGCCCAGGCGCAGCCCGTCCAGCCCGCGTGCGTCTCGGCGCTGGACCAGGACCTGCTTGGGGTGGTGCTGAGGTTCCTGCGCGCGGTGGGGACCGGCACGGACGGGCGCGTCCTCGCGCCGCTGTACCTGCAGGAGATGGTGTACCGGGTGCTGCAGCGCGAGCAGTACGCGCGGCTGCTTTCCCTGGCGGCCGCGGAGTCGGCCAGCAACCCGGTGTCAGCCGTGCTTGAGTACGTGCACAGCCACCTGTCCGAGCCGCTGACCGTCGCCGACATGGCGGACCTGGTCCGGCTGAGCCCGTCCGCCTTCGCGCACCTTTTCCGTGATGTCACCGGCCGCTCGCCGTACCAATTCGTCAAGGAGATGCGCCTGGACCGCGCGCGGGAACTGCTCGTCGACGGCGATTTCACGGTGGCCCGCATCTCCAAGGAAGTCGGTTACGCGAGCGTCTCGCATTTCATCAGCGAATTCCGCGGCCGTTTCGGCGTGACGCCGCGTGCCTACTACGATGCGCACGCGCTGCACCGTGAACTGGACACCCAGCGCGCGGAAGACCACGGCCGCGCCACGCTCGGTTAAACCGGGGGATCGGGATACACGTCAGCCGGAATCCGATACGCCGGCTGGAATGGGCACTAGTTCAGCAGGAAGCTGCTATCCCGAGAGGTAGCCGACCCCACGCGGCAATGGCACAGTAACCATCACGAAACGTGTCGGTAGGGGGAGCACCTACCGCGGAGGGGATGGCATGACCCGGATCGCGTACCTCGTCACCAGCGCACGCGAGCTGACGCTCGCAGACGGAACCCAGCATCCGACCGGCTACTTCGCTGAGGAGGCGCTCAAGCCCTACGAGCGGTTCGCCGACGCGGGTTTCGACGTCACGGTGATCACGCCCGACGGGCAGCCGCCTTATGCGGACCCGTACGGGCTGTCGTGGTTCTTCAACTACCCCGAGGAAGACAAGGACTACCTGGCCTCGGTGGTGCGCACCTTCGCCCGCGATGTCGACGACATCCGGCTGACCCTGCACCAGAACACCGAGCTCGGCCTGGCCGCCGCCCGCCGGGTGGCCGCGCTGCTGCAGGCCGGCGGCCGTACCCCCGCGCAGGCCCACCGGATCGTCAGCAGCGCCGCGAAAATCGCGTGGCAGCAGGACCGGCCGTTCGCCGACGTGCTCGCCGAGGACACCTCGCTCGGGCTGAGGAGGGAGCAGATCGACGCCGAGGTCGACGCGCAGCGGGCCGACAGCGAGCGGCTCTCGGCCGAACGGCTCCGCAGACTGCAGGAGATTCCCGGTTTCTCACATCCGGCCGCGCTGTCCTCGCTGACCGACGCGGAGCTGGCCGGATTCGACGCGGTTTTCGCGCCGGGCGGCCACGGGCCGATGGTCGACCTGGCCGACAACCCCGACGTGGGCCGGCTGCTGCTCGCGCTGCACCGCAAGCACGCGCCGATCGCCGCGCTGTGCCACGGCCCGGCGATGCTGCTGTCCGCGCCCGAGCGGCCCGGCGGCCAGTGGCTCTTCGACGGCTACCGGCTGACCAGCTTCACCGACGAGGAAGAAGACCAGACCGAGGCCGGCCTGCTCGGCATGGCGTGGCTGGTGGACGTGGCCCTGAAGAACGCGGGCGCGGTGTTCGACGACGGCCCGGCGGCATGGATCTCCCACGTCGTCGTCGACCGGAACCTCATCACCGGGCAGAACCCGGGATCGACCGAGGCGGTCGCTGATGCGGTCATCAAGAAGCTACGTGCCCCCGCCCGCCAGGCCGCCTGAGCCGCTACGTCAAGGAGCGTCCGCCGATGACCAGCAGCCCGGTCTCCACGAGCACACCCGCCCAGATCGTTCAGTCGTTTCTTGATGCCTTCGCCCGGCACGACGTCGAGGCCGCCGTCGCCGCCGCCGACCCGCAGGTGACGGTGACCGTTCATCCGCTCGGCCTCCACGCCTCCGGCACCGAGGTTCTGAATGAAGTCCTAACGGACCTGGTGCGTGCCTTCCCTGACTTGATGATCAGCGTCAGCCGGGTTATCGCCACCGGTGACGTCGTGACCGCCCTGTTCAAGGCCGAAGGGACGCAGGCCGCCAGCTACGCCGGCGCCATCAACCAGGAGAAACACCTGGACATCGATCAGGCCTGGCGGTTCACGGTCACCGGCGGCCTGATCACCGAGGTCAGCGCCTACTGGTGCCAGGCCCAGCTCTACCGGCGCCTCGCGGTGAAGCGCTACGACGAGATCGCGATCGCCTGAGGGCAGGAGACCCGACATGACGCAAGTCAGCACGCTGCCCCGGACCGCCGAGTCGGCGGCCGGGGTCGTCACCGAGTTCTTCGACCGGTACCGGGCGCATGACGTCGAGGGCATGACCGACCTGTGCGCCATGAACGCTGCCCTCTCCTACCTGCCGGTCGAGGTGTGGGGCAAGCAGCGGGTGCTGCGCGGCGACGGCAAGGTCCGCACCATCGGCAAGCCGCTGTGGACCGGGCTGATCGCCTCCTTCCCGAACCTGTCGAACACGGTGCACACCATCACCAGCAACGACGACGGCGATGTCGTGGCCGAAGTCGACGTCGAGGGCACCCAGCAGCTGGCCTGGGGTCTGGTCGCCCCGGCCGGCCGGCACTACCGCGAGCCGCACCTGTTCATCTTCCACGTCGGCCCGGACCTGCTCATCGACAGCATCACCGGCTACTGGAACGACGCCGGCATCAGCCAGCAGCTCGGCCACACCGAAGTCGACTGACGAGGAGAACCATCCGATGGCACTGCTCAAGCGAGAAGAATGGCAGGGCTTTGTCCGGGACGTGGACTGGTCCTACCGCTACGTCGACGACGACGCCGTCTTCCCCGAATGGCTCAGCGGCACCGGCAAGGTTCCCCGCGAGGCCTGGCTGGCGTGGGAGGAGAGCTACAAGGTCAGCTACCCGGAGTACGTCGCGACCCAGCGGGAGAAGGAGTCGGCCGCGTACGCGGTCAAGGCCGCGCTGCAGCGCTCGTCGGCGTTCGACAGCCTGAGTGAGGGCTGGAAGTCCGCCACCAAGATGCACTTCGGCGGCGTCGCCCTGGTGGAGTACGCCGCGGTGCTGGCCGAGCTCAAGATGGCCAGGTTCGGGCTGAACGGGTCGTGGCGGAACATGGCCACCTTCGGTGCGCTCGACGAGCTGCGGCACGCCGCGATCACCACGTTCTTCGGGCACGAGTTCATCGGCAAGGACGCGCAGTACGACTGGACCCAGAAGACGTTCCACACCAACGACTGGGTGGCGATTTCGCTGCGCAACCTGTTCGACGCCATGATGATCTCCTCCAACGTGGTGGACATCGCCATCGAGCTTCCGCTCACGTTCGAGACCGGATTCACGAACCTGCAGTTCGTGGCGCTGGCCGCGGACGCGCTCGCGTCCGGTGACGTCAACTTCGCCAACATGATCTCCTCGATCCAGACCGACGAGGCGCGGCATTCCCAGCAGGGCGGCCCGACGCTGGAGATCCTGGTCGAGCACGATCCGGTCCGGGCCCAGTGGGTGGTCGACAAGGCCTTCTGGGGTTCGGCCCGGGCGTTCGCCGCCCTCACCGGGCCCGCGATGGACTACTACACCCCGCTTGAGCACCGCAAGCAGTCCTACCGGGAGTTCATGGAAGAGTGGATCATCGACCAGTTCGTCCACACCATCGAGGACTACGGGCTGAAGAAGCC
>PMST01000129.1 GCA_003168295.1 Actinomycetota bacterium | reverse complement strand
CCAGGTGGCAGAGCCGGTTGGCCAGTGGCGCGGACAGGTCCCAGCCGTCCGCGGCCTGCTCAGGCGGGTTGGCCGCCGCCACCACGGCGACCTCGTCCGGCAGCGTCAGGTCGCCCACGGCCCGTTCGAGCACCACCCGGAGCAGCGCGGCCTGCACGGCGGGCGGCGCGGTGGAAAGCTCGTCGAGGAACAGCAGGCCGTGCCCGGCGTCGGCCAGCCGCCGGGCCCACGCGGGCGGGGCGAACCGGACCTGATCGCCGACCACGATGGGCAGCCCGGCGAAGTCGGAAGGCTCCCGGATCGAGGCGATCACCGTCTCGCAGGGCAGGCCCATGGCCTGCGCCATCGCGCGGATCGCCGACGTCTTGCCGGTGCCGGGAGCACCCCAGAGCAGCACCGGCACCCGGGCCGCCACCGCGACGCCGAGGGCCTCGACCGTGGGGTTAGACCCGGGAGGCGCTACGCTCACACTTCCCAGTGTGGGGTATCGGCCGTACCATCGCGGCCGTCGTCCGGGCGGGCGTGCACGTCGAGCAGGACGGGTTCAGCTCCCGGCGCGCGCAGGGCCTGCACCCGTGCGTCGGGCCAGCCCGCGCGGTCCACCGCGACGACCAGGTGCCTGCCGGTCAGGGCCAGGCCGCAGGCCCACACCCGGGCCAGCCAGCTCGGCGGCAGGCTGACCAGCAGCCGCCGCCCGCCCGCCTGGCCGGTCAGCTCCGTCCGGCCCCACCCGGGTCCGTCATGCAGGGACACGACCACCTGATCCGGATCGATCCCCAGCCATTGCTCGGCGACCAGCGCGAGCCGGCCGGTGATCGCGGCGACCAGCGCGGACCGGGCCGTGGCGTCAGCCGGGCCGGCGTGCGCCGCGGCCACCTGCCCGGCCAGCCGGACGCTGAAGCCGTAGCCCAGCGCGAGCAGCGACAGCATGTCGTTCCTGCGTTCGGCGACCCGTTCCATCTCCTGCTGGATCTGCCGCTGCCTGCTGCTGTGGCCGGCCGTGGCCGCCGGCGGGCCGGCCGGCAGGCCGGCTGGCCGCCGGAGCGGGGACCGCCGGAGTCCGGTGAAGCCGGCCACGCCATGCTGGACTGCTTGCGCGGCCGCCTCGACGTCCTCCCAGCTGACCACGATCTTGTCGGCCGGGCCGCGGGGGCCGACGGCCAGCACGGACAGGTCGCTGGCGTGCCGTCCCCACGCTTCGGCCAGCACCACGCAGCCGGCTTTGTCCCCGCCTAGGGC
Source organism: Actinomycetota bacterium (assembly GCA_003168295.1). Next base: position 41,673 of record PMST01000129.1, on the reverse strand, counting down.
GGCCAGAACGAGCTCGGCCTCGGCGTCGGGATGTTCGGGCAGCCGGAGCTGGCCGGCGTCCCAGCGGACGATGTGCCGGCCCTGGCCGCACGGTACCTGAGTCTCGCAGCTTGGCAGGCAGCTGTACCAGGGATCGTTCGGTGCCGGAGTCAATGCAGGTACCCCCAGCGAAGCGGCAGCTGGACCCGGACCTGTGCCGACGGCCCGGCGGCCAGCACCTCGATCCAGGCCGTGGGCCGGGTGAGCGGCGGGACGAGCTGCAGCTTGAGCACGTGCTCGCCGTTGTGGCGGTGCCAGCCGGCCGGGCGGCAGGCGTGCCACCGGCCGCCGCTGTCCCGGATCCAGACCGACAGCGGGAAGTAAGCGTTGATACCGAAGGGTCCCCCGGGGGTTTCCGGTTCCAGGCCCCGGGCCAGCGCCTGGAGCCAGCTGCCGCCGTCGGTGTTGAGCAGGCTGAGCAGGGCCAGCCGGATGCCGTCCAGCTCGGGCAGGGCCGCGGCCACGGCCGCGTATCCGTCGCGCACCGGCACGGTCTCCGGTTTCCTGCGTTGGTAGTGGGCGAGCAGGCTGAGCCAGGGTTCCGGCAGGTCGTGCGCGGGCGGCGCGGTGATCCCGTGCCCGCTGACCCGCATGCCGGCGCACACCGCGGCGAGCCGGCCGGGCACCGGGCTGAGCGGCGACAGCACGTCGGCGGCCTCGAGCGCGGCGATGACGTCGCCCATTCCGGCCGCCATGGTGTGCAGCGGTCCCGGCGAGATCGCGGCCAGCTGCATCCGCAGATCGTGCGGGAACTCCGGTGCCACCGTGAGCAGCCGCTCGGCCAGCATGACCAGCAGGTGCTCGCCGGGACTGAGCTTGGTCTCGCTGACCGCCAACTCGCCGCCGCCCGCCGCTTCCGCGCCGCCGCCCGCCGCTTCCGCGGTCCCCTGGTCCAGCTCGACGCGGATGACGGGGCCGTCCGGTGCCGAGATGTCCAGCCAGCGGATGTCACCAGGTGGTTCGGGCCGCAGGCTGACGTCGCCGGCCCACTCGGGTCCGCCGCTGCGGGCGAGGTCCAGGTGGTAGCGGCCGCCCCGGTCGTCGGTGACCGTGAACCGATCAAAGGGGAGAAGGCCGGGATGGACCACGCCGCGCTCCGGGTCGTACCTGCTGTGGGTCTGCCACGCCATGGTGAACCGCGCGCCGGCGGCGGTGTGCGCGAACGCCATGAGGAACATCTCGCCGCTCAGGTTCTCGTCGCGGTACGGGACCGTCAGCCCGACCGCCACCAGGCGGTCAGGTCCCCCCGGCCCCGGCCCCGGCCCCTGCCCCGGTCCCGGCCCCTGCCCCGGTCCCGGCCCCGGGTGCGGTGCGCGCGCCGGTTCCCGCGACGACAGCGCCGCCAGCCTGCTCCTCCTGGCGAGCATCCCCGGGGGCGGGAACAGCAGCCGCCCGGGCCGGGCTCCCGCGGCGCCAACCGGACCTGACGTGGGCCGGTCCGCGCGCTGCCTGACGCTCACGGCGAGGTCGAAGTCGGCCAGGATGTCCTCGACGGTCTCGTGGTCGATCGCGCGCACGGCGGTCAGGGCCTGCGCGACCGCGGTGAGCCTGGCGATACTGCCCCCCGGGGCGGCCCACGGCTGCGGGCGAGCAGATGCCATCGGGCTGCGCAGCTGGGCCTCGGCCAGCAGCCGCAGGTAGGTTTCCGCGCCCTCGCGGTTCATGCCCTCAGTGTCCCCCCTCCCGGCCAGTCCGGCGGCCCGGAACGATCGCGTCCCGGCGCGCCTGGTATCGGCACGACCGCACGGACCCGTGCCGACGTTCCCGTCACCACCACCTCCATCGTGTCCGGATAGGTCACCAGCGGCGGTATCACGCGCAGCGAGAGCACGCCTGTGTCGGTGCCGAGCGTGAGGTAGTTGGCAGGTGTCGCCATATGCCAGTGCCCGGTGGGGTCCTTCAGCCACCAGGAGAGCCCGGGACGCCAGCCGGGTTCGTACCGGACGGTCGGCTCCGGCAGGCCGCTCGCGGCCACATGCAGATAGCTCTCGCCCGCCGCCGAGCTCAACGCCGCCAGGGTAAGAGGCGTCCCGTCGATGTCCGGCAGGCTGGTGTCGAGCGGCGTGAACACGTCCGGCCCAGGAGTGACAAGGAAAGGGGGCGGGTCGGCGGCTCGCGCCTCGCACTGCGCGATGACGCTGGCCCACGGACCGGGAATGCTCGCGGCGGGAGGGGCGGCGATCCCGTGTCTGACCACGCCGAGCTTCCGGCACAGGGCAGCCAGCTGGCCGGGTTTCGGGCTGTCCGCGGCGATCGCGCCCGCGTCCGTGAGCACCGAGGTGATCTCGGCCAGGTACGGCTCGATGAATCGCCCCGGCCAGTCCCAGGTGTGCGACAAGACATCTTCGGCCGCGGTGGCCAGCAGCCGTTCGGCCGCTGACAGGCCGGCGCTTTCCTCGATCGTGGCCCCGGCGGACGCGGGGGGTTCCGGGGTGCCGGGATCAAGGTCCAGCCGGAGGAGCCGGCTTGTGCCGTCGGCGATCAGGTCAAGCCATCGGGCGCCGGGCGGTGGCGGGGGGAGCAGCCGGACCACACCTTGCCAGGTCGTCGTTCCGCTGTCGCCGTCAAATCCGAGCGAGTAGCGAGCTCCTCGGTCGTCGGTGGCCCAGAGCTGGTCGTAAGGAAAATGCTGGATACCCGCCCCGGTCATCTCGAGATCCGCGCTCGACCCGTCTTCCGGCCAGTACATCCGGATCGCCGTGACGATCGCCGTCTCTGACCGGGTCCGCACCAGCGTCAGCAGGTGCAGGTCGAAGGGCGCGCGGTCGCTGGGGACCCTGAGCGTCTGCCCGACCGGGGTGAGCCGCTGCGGCCCCGAGGCGCCGCGCGGCAGTGGCGCAGCGCGGTGCCGGGTCTGGAACATCCGCCGCAGCGCGCCGTGCCGCTCCAGAAACACCCGCGACCGGACCGTCAGGGCCATCTCGATATCGTCGTGGAGGCCGTCGACGAATTCGTCATCGAGCAGGCCCGCCGCGACCAGGGTGCGGCCGGCCCGGGTGACCTGCCCGAGCACGGACCTGCCGATGTCCGGCTGCCGTAGTGGCCGCCTTAGCGCGAACCGCAACTGAGTCTCGGCCAGCAGCCGCAGGTACGTCTCGGCCCGTTCGTCGCCCACCCTCCAAGCCTGCACCCGGCACCGAGCACTTCAGGGTGCTGGGGGGCGGCCGAGCTCGGCGATCAGCGCGCACAGCCGGTCGAAGGCGGGCTTGCGCGAGTAGTCGTCCCGCAGGATGCCGAAGTTGTAGAACAGGCCGTCCTTCGAGCTGTCGGCATCCCGCAGCGTGAACAGTTCCCAGTGCGTGACGTTCAGCTCGGCGCGCAGCCCGTGCACCGTGCGCAAGGTGGTCTCGAGCACGTCGGCCTGGGCGCGAGCGGGCCGGTCCGGTCCGGTCGGCCAGCCGTTCTCGCAGATGCGGATCGGCACCGTCGCCGGGATGCCGGCCCCGGCCAGGTCGCGTTCCCGGTAGGTGCGCAGCACCCAGTCGACCGCGGCAGGCAGCTGATCCAGGCCCAACCGCGGCCCGAACACGTCCGGGTACATGTCGATGCCCGCGTAGTCGAGGGCGGCGGCGAAGTCGCTGCCGCCGAGATCGCGGACCGCGGCCCAGAACCCGCTGGCCGCGGGGTCGACCTCGGGCGCGACCGCGAAGCCGATCGCCGCCGTGGCCCCGCTTTCCCGCTTGGCGGCGGCCGCCCCGAGCACGCCGGACACCAGTGCCTCGCGCACCGCTGGGTAGGCGCCGTCAGCCGCGAAGCGCATCCCGGCGAGGTTGGGCTCTCCGGTGACCTGTACCGCCGCGAGCTCGTGCCCGTGACCGGCCACCACCGCCGAGACGAAGGACACCCACTCCGCGATCGACCCGGACGAGTCCCGGTAACACAGGACCATGTCCCACGGCAGGCCGAACGCCGCGTACTCCCCGACCTGGCGCAGCATCGCCTCGGTGCTGCCCGGCCCGGTCCAGTTCACGTACATCCGGGGCATGATGGGCGGCCCGTCGCCCTGCAGTTCGGCGGCGGCGGCCGCGACCTGCTCAAAGTCATCCGGCGGCCCGGATGCCACGCCATCAGCCGATCCGGCCAAACCCAGAGGAAATATCCCGAACGACAGGGGCTCCACCACCCGGTGACCCTAACACGCCACCGACCGGCCCTAACATGCCGGCGACCGGCCCCGGGTAGGACCCGGGCCGGACCCCGCCAACCCCCTCCAACCGCCTCTAGGCTCAGGCGGACGTGGCGGCGGCCTGCGGCTGAGCCACCTCGGCGGGCGTCCAGCAGCGGACGATGTCGCGCATCGAGAGCAGCCCGGCCACGTCTTGGCCTTCGATCACGACCAGGTGCCTGAACCCGCCCCGCATCATCGCCGCGGCAGCGTCCTCCAGGGTCCAGTCGGGCGAGGCGTAGACGAGGTTTTCTGTGCGGTGCTTGCCGACGAGTTCAGCGTCCGGGTCCTGGCCCGCCGCTACCGAGTCGAGGATGTCACGCTCGGTCAAGATGCCGATGCCGGCATGTTCGGCATCGGTCACGACGGCGGCTCCGATCCGACGCGCGGACATCATCCGCGCGGCCTGCCGGAGCGTATGCGCGGGCCCGATGGTGAGGACCGAATTGGACATACCGTCTCGTACTTTCACGGGTGACACCCCCTGGTTGCGGAGCTTGTGCACTTGTGACGTTCACCAAGCATCCGTTAATTGATCCCAGAGAGCAACCCCCGGCTTACCGCCAGGCCGGTTAAGCCCCGGTTACTCCGCCGCCGGCTTGGTGAGCTGCGCCAGCACCTCGTCGTGCAAGTGGCCGTTGGTGCACACCACGCTGCCGCCGTCCGGCCTGGCCTCGCCCTCCAGGGAGGTGAACCGGCCGCCGGCCTCGGTGACGATGATCTGGAGCGCGGCGATGTCCCACAGCGACACCTCCGGCTCCGCCGAGACATCGCAGGCGCCCTCGGCGACCAGCATGTGCGACCAGAAGTCGCCGAACCCGCGGGTTCTCCACACCGACCTGGTCAGGCCGAGGAAGTTGTCGAGCAGCCCGCGATCCGACCAGCCACCCAGGCCCGAGTAGGACAGCGAAGCGTCGTCGAGCTTGGTGACCCCGGACACCCGCAAGGGCGACGCCTTGGTCAGGCTGCGTCCGGTCCAGGCCCCCCCGCCCACGGCGCCCCACCAGCGGCGGGCCAGGGCGGGCGCCGACACCACCCCGACGACGACATCCGGGCCGTCCATCAGCCCGATGAGAGTGGCCCAGACCGGGACACCGCGCACGTAGTTCTTCGTCCCGTCGATCGGGTCGATGACCCAGCACCGCGGCCCCGCGCCGGACCGGCCGAACTCCTCGCCGAGCACCGCGTCGCGCGGACGGGACCGGCGCAGCACGTTACGAAGCGACTCTTCGGCCGCCCGGTCGGCATCAGAGACCGGCGTGAGGTCGGGCTTGGTCTCGACCCGCAGGTCGAGCGCCCGGAACCGCCTGGTCGTGATGTCGTCGGCGTTGTCCGCGAGGACGTGCGCAAAGCGCAGGTCGTCGTCGTAGTGTGCCACCACCCGCGAAACGGTACCGCTAAGCACACCACGCTGGCCAGCCAGGACTAAGTATGGGCGCGTCCGCGCGTCCCGGCCGCCCCGATAACGACGTGCGCGCCCGCGGCCCCGGCGCGATACTGGCTGGCATGGGTCATGACGCTGACGAACTGCTCGCGGACCCGCCGGATGGGCTGCGGGCCTTCATCCGCGATGGCAAGATCACCGCGATGCCGGCCAAGCGCGCCCGCCGCAGGCTGCTGCTTGACCAGGTGGCGCAGGCCTTCCAGCCCGGGCGCCACTGCCCCGAAGCCGCCGTCGACGAGGTCCTCAAGGCGATCTTCGACGACCATTGCGCCTTGCGCAGGTACCTGGTCGACGAGGCGTTCATGTCAAGGACCGCCTCCGGCACCTACTGGCGCGCGGGCGGCACCGTCAGCTAGCCCGCCGCTGTTACACGATATTTATCGATTGGGCACGAACCAGGCGCCGTTCTTCTAATGTCTACCCCTGAAAGCGGTGATAGCCGGGCCAGCAGAGCCGGTGCCATCACCAGGCCATCAGCGGGCGGATCAGGGGACGGATACGGATCGTCGGACAGGTACGCCGAGTCGGGTGGCCCAGGAACCGGCCGCAAGGCCGCCGGCCGAAGGGCCCGCGCGCCATCGGGCGTCCAGGCGCGGCCAGCGCAATCCGCGCCTCCGTCGGCTGCTCTGGGCCTGGTACCTGCTGTGCGGCCTGCTCATGCTGCCGGCCCTGATCGCCGGAAGCCGCTACCTGACCCGCGGTGCGAGCTCCGCCGCCTCGCCTTCCTCCCGCGGGGCCGTGACCGCGCTGCAGACCACGGACGCCTGCGGCTCGGCCCGGGTCGGTGCCTGCGCCGAGCAGGACCCCGTCGACATCAGCACCGCGACCGTGCCGCAGGCCCCGCCGGCGGACCGAGCCACCCAACCCGCCGCCCGGCCGAGAATCTCGGCATCCCCGTCATCCAGCCCGCCCGCATCGAGCCCGTCCGCGTCCGTTTCGCCCAGCGCTTCGCCGAGCGCCTCGACCAGCCCGCCGGCCGCGACGGGCGGGCTGGGCACTTCGGCCGCTCAGGTGCTCACGCTCATCAACGCGGCGCGTTCGGCCGCCGGTCTGCCGGCCCTGATCATCACCTCCGGCCTGGAGGCCACCGCGTCAGCGCACAACTTGCTGATGGCCAGCGGCTGCGGGCTCTCCCACCAGTGCCCGGGCGAGCCTGCCATCGGTGACCGCGAGACCGCCGCCGGGATCCACTGGACGGCGGCCGGAGAGAACATCGGCGACGGCGGCCCGGTAGCCGACACCACAGTGGCCATCACCCAGATGGTCGTGACCCTCACCCAGGACATGCTGAACGAGCAGCCGCCCAACGACGGTCACAGGATGAACATCCTGAGCACCTCGTTCACCCACATCGGCATCGCCGTCTACCGCGGCAGTTCCGGCACCGTCTGGCTGACCCAGGACTTCTCCAACTAGGGTCAAAGTCCCGGAGAACTAGTCCGGGGCGCCTTCGCGGCTGCGCAGCAGGCGGCGAAGCGAGTCGAGCCTGGCCTCGGCGTGATGCTCGCGGGCCCATTCGTCCAGGGCGCAGCCGGGGGACAGGTGATCGCACCCGGTCGGGCATGCCTCCGTGCCCTCGGCCAGGTCGCCGAACGCCTCGACCACCCGCTCCGGGCTCACGTGCCCCAGCCCGAACCCCCTTAGTCCCGGCGTGTCGATAAGCCAGCCGTCGTCCAGCGGGATCGCCACCACGGAGGAGGACGTGTGCCTGCCCTGGCCGGTCACCGGGTTGACCCTGCCCGTTGTCCGGGCCGCCGCCGGGACCAGGGTGTTCATCAGCGTGGACTTGCCGACGCCGGATGGCCCGATGAGCACGCTGATCCGGCCGGTGACCGCGGCCCGCACCCGGGACAGGGTCTGCGCCGCCAGCGGGCGCCTGGTGGTCAGCATCGGCAGGCCAAGCGGGGCGTAGAAGGCACGCACCGTGCGCGGCGACGCCAGGTCGGCCTTGGTCAGCACGAGCAGCGGGTCGAGCCCGGCGTCGTACGCGGCGACCAGGCAGCGGTCGATAAACCGGAGATTGGGGTCCGGCTGCGCGAGCGCGCACACGATCACCATCTGGTCGGCGTTGGCGACGATGACCCGTTCTATCGGGTCGGTGTCGTCGGCGGATCGCCGCAGCGCGCTGGTCCGCGGCTCGACCCGGACGATCCGGGCCAGCGTTCCCTCGGCGCCCGATGCGTCACCCGCCAGCGCGACCCGGTCCCCGACCACCACCGAACCCTTGCCGAGTTCACGCGCCTTCATCGCGACGACCAGCCCGCCGTCGGTCATGCATCCGTACCGGCCCCGGTCCACGTTGGTGACGAAGCCCTGGATGGCGCTCTCGTGGGCGGGACGCCGCCTGGTGCGCGGCCGGGAACTACGGCCGGGACGGACCCGGACGTCGTCCTCGTCGAGCTCACGCATCGCGGGGCCGCGGGCTCAGGGTTCCTGCCCTGGTCCGGTCGCGGTTATCATCCGGATGCATATGGTTAAGCGTATCGCTGCGCGGCGGTCCGGCCACCCGGAGGGGAAAAACGGGACGAGGCGGTTCCGGCGTCTTTCCTGCCCAGGGTTTGGCTGGGCAGGATTGCGGTTATGAAAGGCCAATCCAGGCTAAACGGGACGTGTCGGGAATAGGAAGATGGCATGTGCGGTCGGTTCGTGTCTGCGCGCAAGCGCCTTGAGCTCCTCGAGGAGTTCGGCGTGGAACGCGACCGGGTGGCCGCCTCACCCGAGGCGGAGCCAGCCCCCGACTACAACGTGGCCCCCACCAAACGGGTATTCGCGGTCCTGGAAAGGCCGGCCACCGAGGAGGAACCGCAGGCCCGCGAGCTGCGGGTCGTGCGCTGGGGCCTGGTTCCGTTCTGGGCCAAGGACGCCTCGGGCGGCGGTCGGCTCATCAACGCCAGGGCCGAGACCGTCGCGGTCAAGCCGTCGTTCCGGCGCGCCTTCGCCAAACGGCGTTGCATCTTGCCCGCCGACGGCTACTACGAGTGGCAGGCCATCCCGGCAGCAGGAAAGAAATCCAGCAAGCAGCCTTTTTATATTCACCGAACGGACGGTGGTGAACTCGCCTTCGCCGGCATCTACGAACTATGGCGAGACGCAACCCTGCCGTCTGACCACGAACATGCCTGGCTGTGGACGGCCGCGATTATCACGACCCAGGCAACCGACGATGTCGGCCAGATCCACGATCGCATGCCCATGGTGATTTCCCCTGACCATTGGGCGGACTGGCTCGACCCGGGCAGCACCGAACCGGGCCAGCTCCAGGCGGCGATGCTGCCTGCCATGGCGGGCGGCGGCCTGACGTCGCATCCCGTATCAACGGCCGTCAATTTCGTGCGGAACAACGGACCGGAGCTCATCGAGCCCGGGCCGGCCGCAGACCTGCCTGGGCCAGACGCAGGCGGGTCAGCGGCTTCCGCCGACAAGGAGCGGCCGCCCGGCGAGTTGTTCTAAGTCCGCGGCAGGCCGCCGGGTCTGGGCGCGGGCCTGGGCTGTGTGCTTCGTATGCGGACAGGAGGGAGGGCATCGATGGAGACTACCGTCGCCCGTAAGCGCCTGGAGGAGATGCGCGACGAGCTGGACCGGTCGATATCCATCCTGCAGGGCACCCATCCCGGGCCGCTGGCCGGCTCAGGGTACCCGCAGGACTCGGCCGACGCGGGATCCTCCTTGTCCGAGGCCGACCGGACCGAGGCGGTGCTTTTGGCGGCCCGCAGCCAGCGCGATGGCGTCCTCACCGCGCTCGCCCGCGTCGAGGACAACAGCTACGGCCAGTGCGTCGACTGCGGGCATCAGATTCCGGCGGGCCGGCTGGACGCGCGTCCCGACGCGGCCCGCTGCGTCGACTGCCAGGCCAAGTACGCCAAACGGCACCGCTAAGCCTTTCCGCGCGCGAGGTTTGCTGGCCGATATCACCAGCTGCGCCCCGAGCGAGGAGTCCGATCGCGCGGCGAGTTCGGCGCGGACGAGCTTGGGCAGGCTGTCCGGGGCGCGCTGCAGCAGGTGCGTGACCGTCGACTCTGACAGCGCGGTCCGCGGGCGGATCCAGTGCACCTTCAGCCCGGCGCCGGTGAACAGCTCGCGGGCCTGGTCCGGACCGTAGCATCTGGTGATCGAGCCGTCGGGCCAGGGCACGAGCACCACTTCGGCGTGCGGCAGGTCGACCAGATGGGCCCAGTGGTGCTGATCGGCGAGCACGGCCATGCCCAGCACGAGCGAGTCGACGCAGGCGAGCACCCGCCCGCCCGGGCGGAGCACCCGGGCGATCTCCGCGATCATCGCTTCGGCCGCCAGGTGCATGGACAGCGCCCGGTCGTCGGCGATCACCCCGTCCGCACAGCCATCCGCCAGGAACGACAGCCGGCAAAGATCCGCGACTACCTGTGCTGGTGCTGGCCCGGGGGGCCGTCCCCCCCCAGGGGGGTACGGGGGGGCGGGCAGCCCCCCCGTGATCGGGGGGATCCCGGGGGGTCGCCCCCCCGGGGCAATACTGCCGATACATCTCAGTACGGAATGGCCGGCTTTGGCCGCGAGCTCGGCGCCTGGCGCGCGGGGGCCGGAGACGTCGACCAGGACGCGCCGTCCCGCCGGCAGCCACGCCGCCAGCTGCGCGCGCGCCACAGCCTCGTGGAACTGCCAGTAGGCCGGGAGGTTATCGGTGTCCGGCGCAGTAATCTCTGTGGCCGCATGTTGCACGGGCCCTGAACTCCTGACTCGGCGTCCTCGTATCCGGGACACCTGGGCCGAAGTTACAGCAACTTCGCCCCAGGTAGTACCTTCCCGGTTGGGCGCTCTTTGTCACCTGCCGGCCGACGGTAAGTCAAGGGATAATCTAGCTCTTGGCCTGCCTTCAGACTAGGCAGGCGGCAGGTTGCGGAATGACAGGCTACGGGACCGTGTTACACGCGACATGGCAGTCGCGTCGCCACCTCGTGGCATGCTGACGGAACTTTTTGATTCCGGCACGGTATCCTCCCGCTCATACGGTCTGCATGCCCGCAGCCCGGCCTCGGACTACCTAGAGGGGGTGGGTCCCGTTCCGGAGACTCTCGAAGAGCGCGGTGAGCGCTTCGAGCAGGAGGTGCTGCCGTACCTGGATCAGCTGTACTCCGCTGGGCTTCGGATGACCCGCAACCCGGCGGATGCGGAAGACCTGGTGCAGGAGACGTTCGCCAAGGCCTACGCATCTTTCCACCAGTTCCAGCAGGGCACCAACCTCAAGGCCTGGCTGTTCCGGATCCTGACCAATACCTTCATTAACACCTATCGCAAGCGGCAGCGTGAGCCGCAGCGCTCTGGTGCGGAAGAGGTCGAGGACTGGCAGCTGGCGCGGGCGGCGTCGCACACCTCGGGGGGCCTTAAGTCGGCCGAGGCCGAGGCGCTGGAGCGGCTTCCCGATTCGGACATCAAGCAAGCGCTGCAGGCGCTGCCCGAGGACTTCAGGATCGCCGTCTACCTGGCCGACGTCGAGGGCTTCGCGTACAAGGAGATCGCCGACATCATGGAGACGCCGATCGGTACGGTGATGTCGCGCTTGCACCGTGGCCGCCGCCAGCTGCGGGAGCTGCTCCAGGATTATGCGTCGGAACGCGGGTTGGCGAGAACCGGTTCCGACGCCTCCGCACCCGGGGAGGAAGGGCGATGAGCTGCGGAAAGCCGCATGAGACGCCGTGTACCGAGGTACTCGACCGGGTCTACGGCTACCTCGACGGTGAACTTGGCGACATGGACTGCGCGAAGATCCGGCAGCACCTTGATGAGTGCGGCCCCTGCCTGCGCGAGTATGGCCTGGAAGAGGCGGTCAAGCGGGTGCTGCAAAAGCACTGCGGTTGTGACCCGGCGCCCGCGGCGCTGCGCGCGAAGATCCTTGTCCGGATCAGGGAAGTCCGCACGACAATCGAGTTCGCTGAGTAGTGATCGGTGGCCTGATTCGTCAGGAGTGTGGCAATTGCGCCTCATGTGCCAGCAATGATTGCCCATTGTGACGGCCGAGCTCACGATTTGTTGACGATAATATTTGGGCCTGCGCGAAGTGTTGTGACCACGTTATCCTTGACCTTGGACGATAACCGGTAGTACGGCGCGTTCGTGACTTGGAGGTCGGCGTTATGCGTCCAGGTAGTGAGGTCACGTCTACGCGGTGTGCGACCGGGCCGGATACGGTGTGCGCGTCTGCCGCTTTCGGAGTTGTCTGGGGGTAACTGCACGGTTTATAGCTTTTGTCGCACACTCCCGACCGCAAGGGGGGAGCTTGGCTAGGCTCTCGTGGGCCGCGCGGCTCTATGTGGCCGCAGTGTTGGCCGTGGCAGCAGCCGTGATTGCCTGGGGTCCTTTCACGTTCCCCTGGAATTCCTGGCGTGATATCGCGATCCTCGGGTTGCTGCTCGTCGTTTCCGAGTCAACGGCGACCCGTTTGAGCCCAGGAAATCTTTCCTGGTCCGCGAGTACCACCGCTACTTTGGCCGCGGCGGTCCTGGTCGGACCGGTGGGCGCGGCGCTCGTAGGCGCATTTACCATTTTCAGCCTGCGCCGCGGACCGTCCCCGGCTCAGCGCGCGTTCAACACCGGCATGATGGCCCTGACCGCCTACGTCTCCGGGCGGGTCTTCGTCGTGATGCACGGACACGTCGGCGCGCTGAACGTCAACTCGTTCCCCGGCATCATCGGGCCGTTCGCGGTCGCCGCCCTGGCGCACGTCGTGGTCAACTACGCGCTGGTCGGCGGCGTGCTCTGGCTGGCGAGGAACGCCGAGGCAACGACGCGGACCTCGCAGGGCGGGATGAGCGCCCGGCTGCTGTTCTCTGACCTTGGATACGGGGCGTTCGGCCTGCTCATCGCGGCACTGTGGACCGTGGTCGGGCCGTTCGCGCCGCTGCTGGTGCTGATCCCGCTGTTCGTCGCCCGCTGGGCGGTCGCTCAGTTCGCCGAGCAGCAACGGGCGTACGAGGCCACGGTCGGCGCGTTGTGCCAGGCGGTGGAGACCAAGGACTTCTACACCCGCGGTCATAGCGACAGGGTGTCCCGGGGTTCGGTCATGATCGCCCGCGAGATCGGGATGCGGGGCGATCGGGTGGAGGCCATCAGGTACGCGGGCATGCTGCACGACGTCGGCAAGCTCGGCGTGCCAACCATGGTCCTGCAGAAGACGGGGAAGCTGACCGAGGAGGAGTATGCGGCGATCCAGCTGCACCCGATGCGCGGGCTCGATATCGTCCGGGAGATCGGATTCCTCGACGAGGCGCTGGCCGGGATCATGCACCATCACGAGCGGATCGACGGCCGCGGTTATCCGATGGGCCTGGCGGGCGATGAGATCCCCGAGTTCGCCCGGGTGCTCGCGGTCGCCGACGCCTTCGATTCCATGACGTCCACCCGGTCCTACCGAGGAGCTCGCCCGACCGATGAGGCCATCGCCGAGCTGAGGAAATGGGCGGGCACGCAGTTCGACCCGGCCTTCGTCGACGCCTTCGTGGCGGCGATCAAGCGTGACGGCTGGCAGCGTCCCGAGCCGCCCGTCCTGGCCGCCGATGAGCTGGCCACCGTCCCAGCTCAGGACCATGACGATCCCAGTGCCCCGCTGCGGGTGATCGATAGCCTGTAGAGGTCCTGATGACCGAACGACGACACGAGCTTCGCCGGTATCCCTGGCAGGTCCGGGATTCTGGTCAGCTGCTGATCGTGGTGGCGGCCGGGGTGTGGCTGGTGGCCTCGGTCGCGCAGACCGCGGCGGACGGGGTGACCGGTCCCCGTATCGCGATCGCGTTCGGCGCGCTCATCGCGTTCGGCGAGGTGCTCCGGCTGAACCTGCCGGGTGACCGCGAGTCCGCCCCGATCGGGTTGGCGGGGGCGCTCGCGTACGCCCTGCTCATCCAGGTCGGGCATCATCAGGCTCAGCACAGTGCCCATCAGGTGGTGACCGTCACCGCCATCGGCATGATCGTCGGAGCGCTGCCGCACCTGGCCGTCGGCCGGCCGGCGCGGCTGAGCGGGATGGCCGTGCGCTTGCTTTGCGTCGCGTGCGTCGCCTACATCTTCCGCCCGCTCGCCGGGAATGCCGCCGTCGTCCGGGACGCGGGGCTCGCCTTCTCGCTGATGACGTCGCTGGCTATCGCCGCGCTGCTGCTCGAGGCGGTTCTCACCGCCCTGCTGCGGGTCGACGAGCAGCGGGCCAGGTTCAAGGTGGCCCTGGTGGACGAGATGCGCCTTCAGCTCCCGCTGGGCGCCGCCGTCGGGGCCTCGGCCCTGCTCATCGCGTTCGCCGCGGAGGTGATGGGCCTGGCCGCGCTGGCGGTGTTCACGGCTCCGCTGCTCGTCACCCAGGTAGCGCTCCGCCGGTACGCCGGGATCCGGGCGACCTACCTGCAGACCGTTCGCGCTCTGGCCAAGATCACCGAGATCGGCGGTTACGTCGAGCCCGGCCATTCCGAGCGGGTGAGCAGGCTCGCCGTTGCGGTCGGCCGTGAGCTCGGCATCCATGAGCCTCAGCTGCTCGAGCTGGAATACGCGGCGCTCATGCACGACATCGGGCAGCTGTCGCTGCGCGATCCGATCACCGGCGGAGCCACGATCTTCGTCTCGCCTCAGGATCAGCAGCGCATCGCCGCGCTTGGCGCCGATGTGATTCAGCAGGCGCAGGTCCTCGGTTCGGTGGCCGAGATCGTGCGGAGGCAGAACGAGCCCTATCGTGACATCGACCCGGCAACCGGAGGCTATCTCGATCATCCGGACGGCAAGCGGGACGGACCGCCGCTCAGCAGCCGCATCATCAAGGCGGCCAATGCGTTCGACGACATGGTGGGCAGCTCGCTGGATCCTGGCCGGGCGGCGGCGGCCGTGCACCAGCTGCGGCTGGACACGGCCCGCGAATATGACCCGGAGGCGGTCGAGGCCCTCAGCCGGGTCGTCAACCGAAGGTCAGTCATCCAGATGTGAGCTGTACTGTCTCGCTCGCTCTGTTGTCTCGCTCGCCTCCGGGGCGCTTTTAAGGCACTGCCTTCCTTCGTCGCTCGTTCCTCGCTCCTCAGTCCAGGCAGCGCCGCGCCCCTTTGGCTCGTGGGGGATTAGGCTGGCGGGATGCTTGATTCGGTGCTTGTCGCCAATCGCGGTGAGATCGCGCGGCGGGTGGTACGGACGGCCCGACGGATGGGGATCCGGGCCGTCGCCGTGTACTCCGACGCGGACGCGGACCTGCCGTATGTCCCCGAGGCGGACGAGGCCGTGCACATCGGCCCGGCGTCGCCTGCCCAGAGTTACCTGGATGCCGCGGCCATCCTCGACGCGGCCCGCAAGACCGGCGCCGCGGCCGTCCATCCGGGCTACGGTTTTCTCGCCGAGAACGCGGACTTCGCCCGCCAGGTCGTGGCCGCCGGCCTGATCTGGGTCGGCCCGGACCCGGCGGCGATCGAGCAGATGGGGGACAAGATCCGGGCCAGGAACCTGATGGAACGGGCTGGGGTGCCGGTGTCTCCGGGCAGCCGCGAGCCCGTCTCGGACGTGACCGCGGCCCTGGCCGAGGCGGACCGGGTCGGCTACCCCGTCATGGTCAAGGCGGCGGCAGGCGGCGGCGGGATCGGCATGGGCGTGGCCCAGGACCAAGCCGGCCTCCGGGCGGCGTTCGAGACGGCCAGGTCACGCGCCGAGCGGTTCTTCGGCTCGCCGGAGATCTTGATCGAGCGCTACGTCGAGCGCGCTCACCACGTGGAAGTCCAGATCCTGGGCTTGGCGGATGGCCGCGTGCTCGCCCTCGGCGAGCGCGACTGCTCGGTCCAGCGGCGCCATCAGAAGGTTGCCGAGGAGAGCCCGGCACCGGGTGTTTCGGCTGAGCTGCGGCAGCGGATGCTGGCTGCCGCGGTCCAGGCTGGGCAGGCGGTAGGGTACCGGGGGGCCGGGACCGTCGAATGCCTGGTTGACGCCGACACCGGTTCCTTCGTCTTCCTCGAGATGAACACCCGGCTGCAGGTCGAGCACCCCGTCACCGAACTCGTCACCGGCATCGACCTGGTCGAGCAGCAGTTCCTGATCGCGGCGGGCGAGCCGCCCTCCTTTGACACCGCGGCCGTCCGCCCCTCCGGGCACGCGCTCGAGCTTCGTGTCTACGCCGAGGACCCAGTCCGCTTCCTGCCCCGCCCGGGCAAGATCACCGAATGGGAAGAACCCACGGGTGAGGGCGTCCGGGTGGACGCCGGCTACCAGGCCGGAAACACCGTCACGCCGTTCTACGATCCGCTGCTGGCCAAGCTCTGCATCCACGGAGCCGACCGCGATCAGGCCCTGGCCCGGGCCCGGCAGGCGGTGGCCGACTTTCGCATCGCGGGGCCGAAGACCAACCTGCCCTTCCACGCGGATCTACTTGCTAGCACGGAGTTCACCAGCGGGAGTTACGATACGTCCCTGGTGAGCAAGCTGCGTCCCACCTAGGCACAACGCCAAACCAGCGGCGCCGGGCGGCATGGCCCGGGCGAACAGATGAGGAGTCACCAGTGGCTGAAGTCCGCGCGGAGATGGTCGCGAACGTGTGGAAGGTGGTCGCGGCGGAAGGCGACCATGTCGACGACGGCGACACCCTGGTAATCCTGGAGTCGATGAAGATGGAAATCCCGGTCCTGGCCGAAGGGCCGGGCGTGGTGACCAAAATGCACGTCGGTGAGGGCGATGTCATCCAGGAAGGTGACCTGATCGCCGTCATCAGCTGACCATTCGCTCACCGGTCCCCATGGCCGGGCAAGCGGGCGACCATCTGCCCGAGCGCGCCGATCCGCGGGCGCGAGGTGCCTGCCGT
Source organism: Actinomycetota bacterium (assembly GCA_003168295.1). Next base: position 25,251 of record PMST01000129.1, on the reverse strand, counting down.
AGACATCTCGCCAGACGTCGATCACGCGTCCCCCGCGTCGGCCCGCGGCGGTCTCGCTTACAGGTGTACTGTACGTACAGTTCACTATCTGACTAGTAGGAGGCGCCGTGGCAACGTGGTTCATCACGGGGGCGGCGCGCGGACTCGGGTACGAGATGGCGCTTCACGCTCTCGAAGCCGGTGCCAATGTCGTTGCGACGGCACGGGGTCTAAGCCTGGTCGAGGCGGCGTTCGCCGCCGCTCCGGGCTTTTCCGAGCGACTCCTGCCGGTGGCTCTGGACGTCACCGACGAGAGTCAGGCAATGGCGGCGGTTGAAGCTGCCATCGCACGGTTTGGCTCCATCGACGTCTTGGTCAACAATGCTGGGCGAGGTCTGCTCGGTGCGGTGGAGGAGGCATCTGCCGCTGAGGTCGAGGCTGTGTTCGCGACGAACGTCTTCGGGCTCCTGAATGTGACCCGCGCCGTCCTTCCGCACATGCGAGCGGCGCGCTCCGGACATGTTCTCAACATCTCCTCCATGGGCGGGTTCGCGCAAGTCGCCGGCTGGGGCATATACGGGGCGACGAAGTTCGCCGTCGAGGGCCTGAGTGAAGCGATGCAGGCGGAGTTGTCTCCGCTCGGCATCAAAGTCACCATCGTCGAGCCAGGCAGTTTTCGCACGAGCTTCCTCGATGGCAGTTCCCTGCGCACCACGGCGAACGAGTTCCCGGACTATGCCGCGACCGCCGGCCGGGTGCGGCAGGGCGCCGCGACGAGCAACGGCGGTCAGGTCAATGACCCGGCCAGGGGCGCGGCGGCGATCTATGCCGCGGTGACGGCAGGGCAGCCGCCCATCCGTTTCCAGGTCGGACCGGACGCCGTCGCAATGGTGGAGAATAAGCTCATCCGCGTCCGCGACGAACTCGAGGCGTGGCGTTCCCTCGCGTCATCCACGCTCTTCACAGACACCGATGATCCGAAATCGGCTTAGGTGCCGGTCGTGGGGACTATTTCACCGACGGTCGAGTCAATACCCTCTCGGAACAGCCGCACCCGGCGTGTCGTCCTGGACGCGACGGCGGCCCTCATGGCCGAAGGTGGGCTCGCCGCGACCACGATCGACGCGATCCGCGACCGGTCCGGGGTTTCCAAGACCACGATCTACAAGCACTGGCCGAACCGGTTGTGCGTGGCCGTCGACGCGTTCGCCGAACGCCTGGCCTCGGACGCGAGCCTGCCGGACACCGGTACGGCACGGGGCGACTTCCGCGAGCAGATCAGACGTCTCTCAGCGTTTTACGCCTCACCGGCTGGAAGTGTCTTCGCTCAGCTTCTAGCGAACGCCATGCAAGATCCTGTGGCCTCGGAGTGGCTCCAGACACGGTTCCTGGACAGTCGCCAGCGCGCCATTCAGGAATTGTGGGACCGGGCAGTCTCGCGCGGCGAGGTTCAGAAAGACATCGATCCCGACCTCGCGATGGACCTCGTGTTCGGGCCCGTCATGTGGCGGCTCGTAAGCGGACGGCGCCCCCTGACCGAGGACGATGCGGACGCGATCGTGAACTCAGTCCTGAACGGGCTTCGAGCGACAACCGGTTAGGGTGCTCCTTCCGGAGGCGGCGCGCCAACCGGCGCCGCGAAGGAACCGGGATGGTGCTGCGATTTCCCTTCGGCCAGCAGCACCCGGTCGGTCAGGTAGGCAAGCTCGCCCAGCGTGGCTTCGCCACGCTTGATCGCTTCCGTCACCAGGTCCAGGCACCTTGGCTGGAACGCTGAGTCCTGGTCAGCGGTTCAAGTGTGTGTCGCGCTATGATACTAGTGTGGATAGCACCAGCCCCATCGTGGAGATCGATCCCTCGAGCTCGGTACCGCTCCATGAGCAGGTCGCGGCCGCCGTCCGGCGTGCGATTGCCGACGGTGAAGTGCTGTCGGGCGAACGGCTCCCGCCTGCCAGAGACCTGGCAGCGGTCCTTGGCGTCAACGCCAACACGGTGTTCCGGGGACTGCGCACGCTGCGAGACGAGGGGCTAGTCGAGTTCCGGCGCGGGCGGGGTGTGACGGTGAGCGGCATCGGGCCCGAACGCAGCGTCGTGGTGGCGAAGGCGCGTGAACTGGTCACGCTAGCCCGGCGCTACGGTTACCGGCCAGAAGAGCTGGCAGAGATCATCGCGAAGGTGCTGTAGGAGACTAGCCGTGAAGAGCGCAGCTGTGGTGCCTACGCCGGCCCCGGATGCCGAGGCGCTGATCAAGGAGGCGCGGCGGCGCCAGCGCAGGCGCTACGCGGCCACCGGTGTCGCCGTGGTGGCTGTGCTCGCCGCGGCGCTGGGCGCGTTCGCCGGTTCGCACGGAGCCAGCAAGCCGGGGCAGGCGAGCCAGCCTCGGCCCAGGGCCGCGGCCGGGCACTCCATCGGCCCGCATGTACCCGGCCCCATCCCGGGCAGCGTCAACACGACAGTGCTGATGTGGCCGGCGGCCGCGGGGCAGGACGGCGTGATCGACCTCGACAATCTGCGCACCGGACAGCGCGGGCAGGCTACCCCGGTTGTCGACCCCGGCGAAAACCAGCCGATCATGCTGATCGGCGGCTGGATCGTCTACGTCAGCGGTAACAGCGTCTGGGCCACCAATGCGGCGACAGACAAGACGCGGGTGCTCGGCAGAACGCTGGCATTCGCCTCGTCCGCCGCGCCAGGCGACGCCTGGCTCGAATATGGCTACTACGAGCCCAGCACGGCCGCGGTCACGGTTCGGTCCGTCCCGGTGGCTGGCGGCCGGGCCGGGCCGCCGGTCACCCTGCCCAGGGGAACTCAGCTGATCGCCGGAACGGACGCTGGCCTGCTGCTGGAGCCACGCTTTGGCGGGGTGAGAGGCCCCTTCTGGCTATGGACTCCCGGTACCGCGCCGAAGGCGCTGCCCTATTCCTCGTCCGCCGAAGGTTTCGCTGTCAGCCCGCGGCTAGTCGCCTATGGCAGTAACTGCGCGAACCCGTCGACGGCGCAGAACCTTAGCTACGGGGATAACTTCGGCTACTACGCCTGCAGGACCCTGCGAGTGTTCGATGTCGTCACCGGCAGGCTCCGGTCGTTCGCGGCGCCGGCCGGAACGACCGGATGGGCGCCGACCCACGGAGGTAACTGGGCCTGGTCTGTCAGCGAGATAGCACCGTCAGGCCAGATGATGGCGGCCGAGGCAGTGGTTCCGCCCGATAGCCAGGGCACCGCCCGCGTATTCATCCTTCACCTGACCGGCCGGGACACCCAGGTGACAGCAGTCCCGTCGTCGGCTGCCTTCCTCCTGTCCGTGACCGCATGGTCGCCAGACAGCTCGTGGCTCTTCTACCAGGGACCCGGTCAGAAGATGTGGGCCTACCAGGTGACCACCGGGCAGGCACGCTCGTCCACCACAACGTGCTGCCAGTACGCCGTGATGGCCACGATCAGCAGCCGGCCCGGCTGATGCGCCGGTTCCGGCGGCACCGCCAGCTTGGCCGGGACGACTGCGGCCAGCCGCTCGCCGTGCTCGGTGAGATAAACGACCTGGCCGCGCAGCGTCGTGCGCCGCATCCGTCACCTCGCGCGGTACCGCGACTCGCGCCCCGAACCGGGAAGGGCGCCGTCATCGCTGGGTACAGCTGTTCCGGCCCGGTCTCTACAGGAGGCTGTGGGCCACAAGGCCTGCTACTGGCCGCAGGCCCACTGACCCGGGCTCATCGCGGGGCGTAAGCGATCTCGGTAAACGGCCAGGCGGTCCGTAGCCACTCCGAGACGGCTTCGTACACGGGCACGTCAAGATCGGCCCGGTCAGCCCGGACCCACGACAGGACGCGAGCTCCCGGCTCGCCCTTCCGCGGATAGACATAGACGCATCCGACGATCTCACCGCTGCCGCTGGCCAGCACCGTATACGTGAAGCCCTTTCGGCCCGCGAAGTCCGACGCGTGTCCTTGCAGGTCGGCTAGATTATCAGCCAGCGTCATCTNNTGCTCCGGACCCAGCGGCTCCAGCCGGAACGCGGCGGTGACAAGCTCACGCGGCACGACGAAGTCATCGGGGACAAAGGATGCTTCGCCGGTCACCTAGCCCACCTCCAGAACTCCTATCACCCTAGCCCACCGGCACCTGACCGGATCTCGCCTCCCTGACGTCCCACGCCGGACGTACACTGCCCGCGCACCGCGCATACACCAACAAGCCCGGAAGAGCCACCTTGGCTAAATCCCCCCACCGTCCAGCTGGCTCAGCGCGGCGTCTCATGATCGAAGCCACGTATCCGATCTGACCTCCCGCCGTTGCCGGGAAGTGGCCCACCAGGACCGGCCAGCGCCCGCATGGATACGCTCGCCGCGCGGCCTCATGCGAGAATGGCAGCGTGCCAGGACTGTGGGGCATAACCCCCCGCGAGAGCGTGCGGGGTGAGTGTGAGTGTCGCGGCGAGGAGGCCGTCGTCGCTGGCTGCCTCGATGTCCTCACTGGCCGCAACGTTGATGAGCGGTTGCTGAGGGTCCTGGGCGGGCCTGCGGCCGAGCAGGTGCTGGATGGCCGAGAGGGCGGGACCGCTGGTTACTGGCCGCGGGTCTGGGCAAGTCGGGGGCTGCTCTACGCCTGGAACGAGACGGCGACCGCTGCCGTCGTCCTGGCCGCCTCGGACGAGGCTTGGCGAGTGCGCGAAATGGCCGCCAAAGTCATCGCCAGCCACCGGATCGATGATGGGCTAGATGCCGTGATCAGGCTCAGAGGAGATCCGGTCCCCAGAGTCCGAGTGGCGGCCCAGCGCGCAATCGCGGTCCTGACTGCGGCCGGTGCGTGAGCCTCGCCGAGCCTGGCCGAACGTACCCGTCCTGGCCGGATGGGCGGCCTAGGGCCCGGTCTCTCCCGCTCCGGACACGGCTGGGCGCGGCGGCCAGCGGTCCCGAACGGCCCGCTTGTCCGGATCCGTGACTCCCGGTACCAGAAGAACGCTCCCAGTCGCCGCGGCGATCACGCCGCCCGCCACCAGTGTGGCCCGCACGCCGAAGGCCGCGACCGCCGCCCCGGCGGCGGTCACCCCGAGCGGGGTGACCGCGAAGGAGAACAGCCAGTCCACCGAGGAGACGCGTCCCAGCAGGTCTGAAGGCGTTTCCTGCTGGAGCAGCGGGAACCACGCGATGTTCCCGTAGGTCGCCAGTCCCCATGTTAGGCCCGCGAACACGACCGACAGCCACAGCCAGGGAGCGAGCCCGACCAGCGCGGCGCACGTACCCGCGGCCGCCCATGACATCCAGATAGCGAGCACCCGTCGGCGCGGGGTCCGCAGCCGCCCGGCCGCGAGCGCCGCGGCCGCCCCGCCGCCGCCGCTGGCCGCGTACAAGACGCCGAGCGCGACCGGTCCGGCGTGGAAGATATTCCTGGCGAGCAGCGCCTCCAGAACGTAGAACGGCGCGAAGCAGGCCAGGTTGGCGATCCCCAACGCGGCCATGCTGCACCCGAGCCAGCGTTGTGAGTAGCAGAACCGCAGACCGTCCGTCACCCCGGCCAGAAGCCCCGGGCCGACCGGCTTCGTCCTCGGCGTCCCGCGCATCGCCGCAAGGCAGGCGGCGCTCACGGCGAAGCTGGCGCCGTCGATCGCGAACGCCCAGCCGGTTCCCGCGACCGCCGAGATCAAGCCGCCCGCCAGCGGCCCCAGCAAGAACAGCGCCAGCGACTCGCTCAGCGACGACAACGAGCTGGCCCGGTGGAGGAGTTCGCCGGGCAAGATGTCGGGGACGATCGCGGTCGCGGCCGGCTTGAAGAACGCGGTGGCGATGCCCAAGATGACCGCGATCAGGGCCAGCTGCCACAAGCGCGCTTGCCCGGCGGCGATGAGGAAGGCCATAACCGACACCGAAACGCCGCAGGCCGCATCCGATGCGAGCATCACCAGGCGCCGGGGGAACCGGTCGACTATCACGCCACCGATGAGAAGGAAAATACCCGTCGAGACAGCCCTGAGGCTGATCACCAGCGCCAGGCCCAGCGGATTCCCGGTCAGACGGAGGATTTCCAGCGGCAGGGCCACCATGAAGATGCCGTTGCCGGCCAGAGATACAGTCTGCCCGGCCCATAGCAGCGCAAAGTTCCGGTGCCGGAGGACGGCACGACCGGGCGGCTGCTCCGCGGGTTCGTGCATCGTCATCTGGATGGAGGCGCTCCCGTCAGCACCGCGGCCGATACCACGCCGGGTGATCATCCGCCGCAGCCACCTAGTACCCAGCGCGGCATGCTGACCAGGCGCCGGACACCTGGGCAGCGCGTGATCCTACCCGGATCCGCGCTCCCGCCCGGACTTCACTCCCCGTGCCACGCGAACCTGGCACGTGGCCAGATCATGACGAGCGACGCCGTCCGCCCAGGGCCTGAGCGGACGACGCGCGCCAGGTCAGCCGCCGCTGTGCCCCGCGGGGAACTGGGGCTTGCTGGTCGGGCTCTGCGGCTTCGTCGCTTGCATGGTGTGGTTATACATCGAACTACATGGCCCTGTAAATAGCCCGGCGGCCCGCCGCTGTAGACGATCACCCATGCCATGACAACAGTAACGGCCCACGATAATCATTTCGAAGCCTGGTCGGCTACCCAGGTCCCTCCGCCAGCCACCGGGATGGTACGCAGGAACCGATGGGTGCTGCACTCTGCCGGGAAGCCTGGGGAAGCCTGGGCAGGCTGTCACAGCCATGCGCTCCCAGTCGGCCGCAAGCGGCAACCGGCCGCAAGCGGCAACCGGCCGCAAGCGGCAACCGGCCGCAAGCGGCAACCAGCCGCAGCTGGCCTAGACGCCGCTGGTCGAGCGGGGGTAGGCGATCTCCGGATCGGTGACCACGTTGACCAGGTAGGGGGCGTTGGCGGCGAAGGCGCGCTGCAGCGCGGGCCCGATGCCCGCGGCCGTGGTGACGAGCTCGCCCGCGCCGCCGAGGGCCCGGACCACCTCGTCGTACCGGCACCCCGGCTGCAGGTCGGCCGCCACGTCGTAGCCGTACAGGGCGCGCATGGGGTGCCTCTCCAGGCCCCAGCCGCCGTTGTTCCCGCAGATAATGACGACCGGCAGCCGATGCCGGACCAGCGTGTCGGCGTCCATCAGCGAAAACCCGGCCGCCCCGTCGCCGAGCAGCAGCACGACCTGCGCGGCCGGGCGCGCGATCCGGGCCGCGATCGCGTACCCCAGGCCGGTGCCCAGGCAGCCGAACGGCCCGGGATCGAGCCATCCGCCGGGACGTGCGGGCTCGAGGTACTTGCCCGCGAACGAGACGAAATCTCCGCCGTCGCCGATGACCACCCCGTCGTCGTCGAGGACCTTGAGCAGCTCGCCGTAGATACGGGCGGGATGCACCGGCGAGGCGTCGCTGGCCAGCAGCGGAGCATCGGCCGCGTCAGCGGCCCTGACCGCATCGGCGAGCCGCGGTCCCCAGTCCGGGTCCGCCCCCGTCGGCGCCCGGCGCCCGGCCGCCGGATGGTCGGCCAGCTGCGCCGTCAGTTCGGCGAAGAAGGCGGTCAGGTCACCCGCGGCGCAGGCCGCGAGCTCGACATGGGTCGCGATCCCGCCGGCTTCCTCGGCCACGTGCACGACCCGGGCGGGTGCGTCTTGGGGGCCGAACGAGCCGTACCCCAGCCGGAAGTCAAGCGGCGTGCCCACCACGATGACCAGGTCAGCGGTCCGCAGCGCCAAGGACCTGGCCCGCGTCACCAGCAGGTCATGTCCGCCGGGCAGCACCCCGCGGGCCTGCCCGTTGGCGATCACCGGCAGCTGCAGTGCCTCGGCCGCCTGCCGCGCCGCGTCTTGCGCGCCGCCCAGCCAGACGTCCGACCCAAGGATGAGCACCGGCCGCCGCGCCTCCCGCAGCAACGCCGCGATCTGGCCGACATCCCCGGCATCCGGAGCCAAGTCCCCTGCCGGAGCACTGCGAACCGAAGCGTCCGGGACATCGGCTTCGGCCTGCCCGTAGATCGCCTCCAGCGAGATGTCGAGGAACACCGGCCCGCGGTGCGGGCTCAGCGCCAGCCGGAAGGCCTCGTCGACCGACTCCGCGACCTTCGCCGTCTCGTGGCAGGTCCAGGCCCGTTTGGTGACCGGCGCGAGCAGCGGCGGATGGTCGATCTCCTGCAGGCTGCCCGTGCCCCAGCGGTAGTCAGGCGCGCGTCCCGCGAGCACCACGACCGGTGCCCCGTTGAACCACGCGGTTGTCACCGCGCTGACCGAGTTGGTGACGCCTGGGCCCGCGGTCACCGCGGCCAGCCCGGGTGCCCTGGTCAGCCGCGCGGTCGCCTCGGCGGCGAAGACCGCGGTCTGCTCGTGTCGGACGTCCACCAGCCGCAGCGGCGGGTCGGTCGTGACCGCCGCGTCATAGAGCGGGAACACGTGCCCGCCGGACAGCGTGAACAGTGCCGACACGCCGTAGCGGCGTGCCGCCGCGAGCGCCAGCGCTCCGCCGTGACCAGATACCCGCACCACGGAAGCGACGTTACCAGCCAGTAAGCCGCAGTCGGCCGCGAACCTCAAGGAACCTTCGAACTCAAGGAGCCTCAAGGAACCCCCTAACCTCAAGGAGCCTTAAGGAACCCGCGAACCTCAAGGAACCCTCCCGCTGGCCGTGCCGAAGCTGACCCCGGCGTTAGCGGGGACGGGGGCATCGGCCGGGTCGGCCGTGTACTGGCTCGGCAGGGTCTCGTCCGCGCCCTGGGGTACCTTGGCGGCCCGCAGGATCACGGTCAGGATCACCGCGATGATGACGTTGATGAGCACCGCGGTGAAGCCGATGTAGACCGTGTGGCCGAGCTCGATGTCGGAGGACGAAGCCCAGTGCGACGCGGTAGGGGAGGCCGAGTTGTACGCGGCGACGGTGCCGAACACCATTCCCGCCAGCCACCCGGTCAGCAGCGCCCAACGGTCGAACCAGCGGCTGAACAGGCCGGCCACCAGCATCGGGAAGACCTGCAGGATCCAGACCCCGCCCAGCAGCTGAAGGTTGATGGCGAAGGTGTGCGGCAGCTCGACCGCGAAGTACAGCGCGCCGAGCTTGACCACGAGCGAGGCCCACCTGGACACCCGGGTCTCCAGCGCGGGGCTGGCGTCGGGCTTGAAGAACTCCCTGAAGATGTTGCGGGTGAATAGGTTCGCCGCGGCGATGGACATGATCGCGGCGGGGACCAGGGCGCCGATGATGATGCCCGAGAAGGCGATCCCGGTGAACCAGCTGGGGAACATGTGCTGGAACAGGTACGGCACCGCGAGCTGGGAGTTGCCGCCCGCCTTCTTGATGTTGGCCACGGTGGTCTTGTCGGCGATCGCCATATAGCCGAAGAGCGCGATCAGCGCGAGCAGCACCGAGTAGAGCGGGAGGAACGCCATGTTGCGCTTGATCACGGAACGCCGCTTGGACGCCAGCGTCCCGGTAATCGAATGCGGGTAGATGAACAGCGCCAGGGCGGAGCCCAGCGCCAGCGTGGCGAAGTCGAGCCGGGTGCTGCCGATCGCCTTCGAGGTCGGGATGAACGTTCCGTATGGCTTCTTCGTCGCCGGGTTGATCGAGGCGAAATGGGTCTGCGCAACGCCGAAGATATGCCCCCAGCCGCCCAGCCTGGTCGGGATATAAAACACCGCGACGATGACCATCAGGTAGACGAGCGTGTCTTTGACAAAGGCGATGAGCGCGGGCGCGCGCAGCCCGGAGACATAGGTGAAGACGGCGAGTACCACAAACGCGATGAATAGCGGCAGATCCTTGACGAACGTGCTGCCCGAAGAGGTGCCTACGCCCATCACGGTGAGGACCGCCTGGATGCCGACGAGCTGCAGGGCGATGTAGGGCATCAGCGCCAGGATGCCGGTGAACGCGGCGGACAGGGCGAGGCCGCGGGAGCCGTACCGGCCGCGGATGAAATCGGCGGGCGTGATGTAGTTGTGCACCCGGGAAACCGACCAGAGCCGGGGCAGGAAGATGATCACGATCGGGAAGACCATGATCGTGTAGGAGACGGCGTAAAAGCCGATGGCACCGGAGCCGAACACCAGCGCGGGCACCGCGATGAACGTATACGCGGTGTACAGGTCGCCGCCGAGCAGGAACCAGGTGACGAACCCGCCGAAGCCGCGTCCGCCGAGTCCCCACTCGTTCAGGTGCAGCATGTCCTCGGCCCGCCGCCAGCGCGCCGCCGCGAAACCGACCCCGGTGACCACCAGGAACAAGACGACGACGATCGTAAACGTGACCGCGTTGACGTGGCTCACTCGGTCACCTCACTCACGTCCGGGCCGGCTCCGGCTGGACCGGCTCCGGCCGGCGGCCGCAACCGTTTCTGCAGCGCGATGACGATCAGGAGCGCGACCGAGACCGCGGGCATGTATACCAGCAGGTAGAAATAGAAGAAGGGGAAGTCGCCGATCTTCGGGGTGATCCGGCTGTATATCGGCACGTACAGCGAGAAGAAGATCGAGGCGATGATCAGCACGGCGATGACCGCCGAGGTGACCGGGTGGGCGGCGATCGGGGCCCAGCGGGCCTCGGCCTGGCCGGAACTCCCCGGCCTATCAGCTGACCTATCGCGGGACCTGTCGGGCGGCTGACTCATTGTCTTCCTCTCCGCAGAGGTCGGCCCTTCCCAGCGTGACTGATGTCAATAAGTTGCATCTATGTTGCGCCCAATGCCGCGAATAGGCAATGCCCCGCGGACGTCGCCGGCGAATTGTGGTCCACTCGCTTGCGGAGACCTACTTCAGCTCATTCTCACTTAATGAGGATGTTAATCAGTTTGATCGGTGAAGCTACCGCCGAACGCGGCGGACAGGCCGGCCCGGGCCGCGACCAGGAAATCAGCCTGGCCCAGCCGGCCCGCGCCCGAACCGATGGCGCCCGCCAGCGGGCCTCCGGCGAGGGTAACCAGGTCGATACGGTTGGCGCGGTCGGCCAGGCCAGGATCGGCGGGCCAGGCGCCGATGACGACCCCGGCCAATCTCAGCCGGCGGCGGGCCAGCGCTTCCAGGGTGAGGGCGGTGTGGTTGAGGGTGCCGAGCCCGGAGGTCGTGACCACCAGGACCGGGGCGGCCAGCATCGCGGCCAGGTCCGCGATCGTGGTGCCCGCGGCGTCGTAGCGGACGAGCAGGCCGCCGGCGCCTTCGATGAGGATCAGGTCCGCGTCGAGCTGTTTGACGAAGACGGCGGCCGCGGCGAGGTCGAGCGGCGGAAGGCCAGCGACCCGCGCGGCCGCCTCGGGCGACAGCGGATCTGCGAACCGCGCGAGTTCGTAGGTGTCGGTGACGCCGGACAGGCGGCGGACGATGTCGAGGTCGCCGGACGGTCCGGGCGGCTCGCCGGTCTGCACGGGCTTCACCACCGCGACCCGAAGCCCGCTGGACGCGGCCAGAGCCGCGACGGCGGCGGTGGCCACGGTCTTGCCGACGTCGGTACCGGTGCCGCTGACCACGAGCACCGAAGGAAAAGGCTCCGCCTTCACCGGCGGAGCCTGGTCACGAACTTGTACCGGTCACCCCGGTACCACGATTGGGCCCATTCCACCGGCTCGCCGGTGACGTCGAACGCGTGCCGGGACAGCAGCAGCAACGGCAGCCCGGCGTCCACCCCGAGCAGCTGCGCGTCGTGCGGGTCGGCGAGTACCGTCTCGATCGTCTCCTCAGCCTCGGCCAGCTGGATTCCGTACCCCGCGCGCAGGATCTCATACAGCGACCGGTCGCCTTCGAGCTGCTTGCGCAGGCCGGGGAAGCGCCGGGCGGGCAGGTGCGAGGTGTCGATCGACATCGGCTCGCCGTCGGCGAGCCGCAGCCGGTGGATACGCAGCGCCCGCCCGCCCGCGCGGATGCCGAGCAGCGTCGCGAGCTGCTCGTCCGTCGTGACGTACCCGATGTCGAGGATCTTGGTGTGCGGATGCAGGCCGTGCGCGCGCATGCCTTCGGTGTAGCTGGCGAGCTCCAGCAGCTGGGCCACCTTGGGCTTGGCCACGAAGGTGCCCTTGCCCTGCATGCGCAGCAGGCGGCCCTCGATGACGAGCTCGGCGAGCGCTTGCCGCACCGTGGTCCGCGAGGTCCCGTACGAGCGGGCCAGCTCCCGCTCCGGCGGAACCGGGCTGCCGGCGTCCAGGGCAGCGGTGAGCTCGAGCAGTTCTCGCTTCACCTGGTAGTACTTGGGCAGCCTCGGCAGGACGGCGGCGGTGGGCTCATCCGGTGCGTCGTCAGCCGGCAGCAGAGAAGCGGTCATCCGGCATCATTGCCTTAATAAAGGGTGAACGTCAACTACCATCATGGTCGCTTACCGAGGCCAGCGCGCGCGCGGCCACCGCGAAGTCAGCCTCGGTCAGGTTCGCCCGGCCGGTGAGCCGTAGGCACGCCTGCCCGGAAGGCACCGAAGGCGGCCGGAAGCATCCGGCTCGCACCCCGTGCCGGGCGCAGCTCTGCTGGGCCGCTACGGCCCGGCGGGCGTCGCCCAGGACAACGGCGAGCACGGCGGCGCCCGGCGTCGTCGTCCGCAAGCCAAGGCCGGCCGCGATCGCGGCCAGCCGGGCCGCGCTGGCCGCGGCGCGCGCGCCCCGGGCAGGCTCGGCGGCGAGCACGCGCAAGGCGGCCAGGGCCGCTCCCGCGCAGGGCGGCGCGAGCCCGGTGTCGAAGATGAAACCACGTCCGGTATCGACCAGCGTGCCGGTCACCTCCGGCGCGCCGAGGACCGCCCCGCCCTGGCCGGCCAGGGACTTGGACAAGGTGACGGTGCGGATCAGGTCGGGCTCGGCGGCGATCCCGGCCGCGGCGGCGACGCCTCGTCCGCCCGGGCCGACGACGCCGAAGGCGTGCGCCTCGTCCAGCACGAGCAGGGCGCCGTGTGACCGGGCGGCCGCGTGCAGCTCGCTGACCGGCGCCAGGGTGCCGTCGACGGAGAACACCGTGTCGCTGACCACGACGGCTGCGGGCTCGTCCCGGTCGGCCAGGGCCTGCCGCACGGCCCGCACGTCGCGGTGCGGGGTCACCGCCACCCGGGCCCGGGACAGGCGGCACGCGTCGATCAGCGAGGCATGATTGCGCTCGTCGGACACGATCAGCACCTCCGCCGGGCCGCCGAGCGCGTGCACCAGCGCGGTGATGACAGTTAGGTTGGCCAGGTAGCCGGAGGAGAACACCAGCGCGGTCTGGGCTCCGGTGAACTCGGCGAGCGCGGCCTCCAGCTCCGCGTGCAGCTCCGTCGTCCCGGTCACCAGGCGAGATCCGGTCGAGCCCGGGCCCCATTTGCGGACGGCCTCCACCGCGCCCGCCGTCAGCCGCTCATCGCCGCTCAGCCCCAGGTAGTCGTTCGACGCGAGGTCCAGCAGGTCGTGGCCGGGGCCGCGGGGCACCAGGACGCGGTGCAGGCCCGCCGCCGCGCGCCCGTCCGCGGCCTGGCGCAGCAGCTCCAGCGGGTGTGATCGATCGTCCATGGGCCAATGATCTCAGTTCCGAATGCGATGATGGTGCTGTGCCCACGCTGAACGACCTGGCCAGGAGCCATACCAGCCTCGGTGACGCCGACATCGAGTGGCTGCACTCGCTGGTGTCGGACTGGCAGCTGCTCGCCGACCTGTCCTTCGCCGACCTGATCTTGTGGGCGCCGGCCAGCGACGGTACCGGCTGGCTGGCGATCGCCCAGCTGCGCCCTACCACGGGGCCCACCTCACTGCAGGATGACGTGGTCGGCACGTTCGCCGGACCTGAGGACCAGCGGCTGCTCGATGTCGCCAGGGACGAGCGGCGGATCTGGCGTGAAAGCGACCCGGACTGGACGAACGGCGTCCCGGTCCGCGCCGAGGGCATTCCGGTGACCCGGGCGGGCCGGGTGATCGCGGTCATCGAACGATGCACCAACCTGAATTCGGCTCGCACCCCGAGCCGGCTTGAGCTCACCTACGTGCAGGGTGCCGATGACCTGGCCAGGATGGTGGCCGAGGGGAAGTTCCCGTTTCCCGGTGCCGACGCGATGCTGGTCAGGTCGCCGCGGGTAGGTGACGGGCTGCTCAGGCTGGGCAAGAACGGACGTGTCACCTACGCGAGCCCGAACGCGCAGTCGGCGTACCGCCGCCTGGGCCTGGCCGCCGACCTGGTCGGGTCCGAACTCGGCGTGATCACGGCCGGGCTGTCCGTCTCCGATGAGCCGCTGGACGAGTCGCTGATGGTGGTGGCGGCCGGCCGCGCGCCGAGCGTGGCCGAGGTCGACGGCAACGGCTCGGTGGTCCAGCTCCGGTCGATCCCGCTGGTCGTCGGCGGGAACAGGACCGGTGCCCTGATCCTGGTGCGGGACGTCACCGAGCTGCGCCGCCGCGAGCGGGAGCTGATGACCAAGGACGCCACGATCAGGGAGATCCATCACCGGGTGAAGAACAACCTGCAGACNNGCCGCGCTTGACGAGGCGGTCCGCCGGGTCGGGTCGATCGCGGTGGTGCACGAGACGCTGTCCCACGCGCCAGACGAGATCGTTAACTTCGACGACATCGCGGACCGGGTGGCGATGATGGCGAGCGAGGTGTCGGCCACCGAGGTCCGGGTGATCCCCAAGCTCACCGGGTCGTTCGGCCTGGTGTCGGCCTCGATGGCAACTCCGCTAGCCATGGTCTTGACCGAGCTGCTGCAGAACGCGATGCAGCACGGATTCCCGCACCCGGCCAAGGAAGACGGACTGCTCGAGGTGGCCGCGGTGCGCGAGCCGGAGCGGCTGACGGTGACCGTGGCGGACAGCGGGGTCGGCTTGCCCGCGGATTTCGACCTGGACTCGACCACGAGCCTGGGCCTGCAGATCGTCCGCACGCTGGTGGTGAGTGAGCTCGGCGGGCGGCTGCGGATTTCGCCGCGGCCAGGCGGCGGCACCGAAGCGGTGCTCATTCTCCCGGTCAGTTATGAATCGGACCGGTGAAACGCCTGCCGGTCACACGTGCGCGCGGGCGCGGAGCCTGATCGTACGGCGCTTGAGCGCGCGCCGCTCATCCTCGCTCAGGCCGCCCCAGACGCCGGCGTCCTGCCCGGAGTCAATCGCCCAGCGCAGGCACTCTTGCATGACCGAGCATCGGCGGCACACCTGTTTGGCCTCCTCGATCTGGAGTAGCGCTGGACCGCTGTTCCCGATGGGGAAGAACAGCTCGGGGTCCACCTCACGGCAGGCGGCTTCGTGACGCCAGTCCATGATGTCCACTCCTTCTCGGCGACCGGCCGCAAGCGATTGCAAGCGATTGCAGACGGTATGCACGCCTATCTGTAGCTTGTGAAGCATTTCACTAGCTTTGTCGTACTTCCTCAACCGTCCCAAGTCTCCCAGGGACAGTCATGATGCCAGGCACAATCCGGACGGGCCGTTCCGCGACCTGATCCTGATCCGAAGGCGACGCAGGAGTCATCCGAGCAGATGACACGTGCGAGGCGCCCCCGCGCCAGGCATCACGCCAAGCCTCTCAACGCCAGTTGTCATGCGCAAGAGCCCACGGCAAACCGCTTGCAAGATTCAATGTCAGATCGATCACATTTTGCTCGCACCGCTTCACTAGGGCCCTTCGGCCTTCAGCTGGGGTCTTCAGCTCACCCTCAGGTAAGGCGCTCTTCGTCACGCTGCGACCCGAAGCGCATGCGGGACGAACTCAAATTTAATGGCTTCGATTTCACCGAGATATTCTCCGTCGACCTGAAAGGCGATCGGGCGCGACGAACGGACCGTCAGCGATTCCGCTCCGTGCACGGCCAGTACGTCGCGCGCTCTGGGCGGCCGGTGCCTGATCCACAGCATCTGCAGGACGAGGTAGGAGATGGTGGTCAGCCGGACCTGGCGCATCGCCAGCAGGTCGAGGCCCGAGTTGAAATCCGGATGCGGAACGGGAAGCACCGGACGGGTTCGGAAATAAGTCCAGGGCGCGCGGTTGGTGATGATGGTCAAGAACAGATCAGTGAGCGGCGGCTGCCCGTCGCGCTCAACGGTCAGCGTCGGGACGCGCCGGTCGGTGCCACGGAAATAATGGCGCACCATTGTCCGCAGGAACAGCGACGCGCTTTCGCGGCGCCCCGCGGCGCGCAGCCGGTCCACTTCGAGAACCACCTCGGCGTCCATGCCAAGGCCGGCGCTGAAAGTGAAATACCGGTCGCCGGCCAGCCCGAGACCAATGGTCCGGTAGGACTGCGCCGCGATTACCTCCCTGACCCTGCGTATCGCCGCGGCGGCGTCGGCCGGAAGCCCGAGCGCCTGCGCGAACACGTTGCCGCCGCCGCCGGGTATGACCGCGATCAGCGGCGGCTCCGCCCCATCTCGCCCCATGGCCCCATCTCGCCCGTCGCCCTCGTCGCCGGCCCGGCTCATGACCCCGTTGACGACCTCGTTGATGGAACCGTCGCCGCCGAGCACGATCACAAGCTCGTCGTGGGCGGCCGCGGCCAGCTCGCGGGCGTGACCGCGGTACTTGGTCCGTTCGACCCGGACGTCGACCAGCCCGGCCAGCGAGCGCACCGTCAGCTCGCAGACGGTCCGGCTCATGGAGGTGGCATTCGGGTTGACGATCAGGATGCCGCGCACCTGCCTAGGCTAGCCGCCGCCTAAGCTGGGAATCTGTGCGGCCCCGGATCTTGGATGGGTTGGTGTGAGGATATGGCGACGCGAGCAACTGATGCTCGTCCGGTAGCGCTCCGCCTGGCCGCGGCCACCCAGGCCGCCGAGGCCGTCGGCATGGCCGTGGCGGCGGTGTTCGCGGCCGTAGCCACCGCCGACGGGAAGTCCTACCAGCCGTCCAGCGGGATCGCGCTGACCGTGCTTGCCTTCGCCACGGCGGCCGGGCTGGCGGCCTTCGCGGTGGGGCTGGACCGGGCCAGGCCCTGGAGCCGTACCCCGGTGGTCATGACCCAGGTGTTCGTGATCATCGCGGGAATCACCCTGCTGGACGGTCACCGGCCCGAGTGGGGCGTGCCCGCCCTGCTGCTCGCGGTCGGCTGCCTGGCCGCGCTGTTCACCCCGGCCAGCCTGCGCGCCCTCAACCGGCCGTCCAGACCCGTCCTGCCCGCCCAAGACCCGCCGGCCCCAGGGCAACCCGCCAAGCGCCAGCCCGCCAAGACCCAGCCCTCCAAGCGCCAGCCCGCCAAGTAAGCAGCCAGCTAGGTGAGCAGCCAGCTCTCGTAAGTCCTCGGTGGTGAGGCCCTGCCTGAGCTGGGCGAGTGTCCGGGCCAGCAGCCGGGACACGTGCATCTGGGAGATGCCGAGCTCGGTGGCGATCTGGGACTGGGTCATGTTGCCGAAGAACCGCAGCAGCAGGATCTTCTTCTCCCGGGGCGGNNGCCTCGTCGACCATGCCGAGCGAGTCCGAGACCGCCGGCGCGTCCTCGTCCCCCGAGTCCGGGGCGTCGAGCGAGACGGTGGAGTAGGCGTTGGCCGACTCCAGCCCCTCCAGCACCTCTTCCTCGGTCATCTGCAGATGCGCGGCGAGTTCGCTCACGGTCGGCGCGCGTCCCTCGCGCTGCGCCAGGTCCCCGATGGCCTTGGTCAGGGAGAGCTTCAGCTCCTGCAGGCGGCGCGGGACCCGGACGGCCCAGCCCTTGTCCCTGAAGTGCCGTTTGATCTCGCCCACGATGGTGGGCGTGGCGTAGGTGGAGAATTCGACCCCGCGCTCCAGGTCGAACCGGTCGATGGACTTGATCAGGCCGATCGTCGCGACCTGGGTGAGGTCGTCGAGCCACTCGCCGCGGTTCCTGAACCGCCTGGCCAGGTACTCGACCAGGGGAAGGTGGAGCTCGACCAGGTAACCCCTGATCCGCGCCCGCTCCGGATCGTCGGCCGGCAGCACCGCGAGCCGCTCGAACATCTCCCGGGCCCGGGCCCGGTCGGGTGAGCCGTGCTCGATCCGCACCGCCTCCGAGGTGGCCTGGGCCACCTCGAGCTCTTCGGTCACCTGGACCTCGAACTCGCCGCTCACCCGGACCTCGATCCGGAATGCGGCCCTGACTTCGGTATTTCGCGGTGCTTACGCAGCACGATCGAAACCTCGTCGTCGGCCCCGAGCCGCGAGTCCACCGTGCCAGCCAGGGCGGAGAGCACGGTCCAGGCAAAGGTGTCCCGGGCGGGAATCCGGGGCTCGGCGGCGGTCACCGATACGGTGATCGCCATCTCGTCCGCGCCGAGGTCGAAGGCGCATTCCAGGTTGGTACCCGGTATGGCCTGGGCAAGCAGCATCGCGCACGCCTCATCGACCGCGATGCGCAGGTCCTCGATCTCGTCGAGGGTAAAGTCAAGCCTCGCCGCCAGGCCCGCGGTCGCGGTCCGCAGCACGGAGAGGTAGGCACCCTCGGCGGGCATGCAGACCTTTACGTGGTCCGGCGCCTGGCGATCCGCTTGGTCCGGATCCCGTTGACCAGGCACGGACCCGTATTCGGCCGTCGCGGCGGTGTCTTCGGTCACGTCTCTCCTCCGGGCAGGTTTACTGGTCGCCGCCCACAGCAGCAACTTACCGCCCGCCGGGCATGACGAGAAACGTGCCGCGCCGTCTGCGTACCCCTACCCTCGGTAAAACCGCAGCTCAGCTTGGCCGCCGACGCGGAAGGTAGGAAAAACCGAAAACCGCGAAAGCCGGGAAGCCGGCGGAAAGGCAGTAAAGCCGTAACCCGGGCTTCATCCGGCCGGAACTAAGACCCCAGGAAAAACCGTGAAACCCGGGTCTGGCGGGGCGCTAACCCCACCGAACCCGGGTTTCATCAGGCAAGGGCTAAGCGGGCCAGGCGGCCGGCTCATGCCCGGCGACTTAGGCCTGCTTGGTCTCCCAGAAGATCTTGCTGATCTCCTCGATCTTGGCCAGCAGCTCCTCCGCCACGGCCGGGTCGACGCTGGATTTGGTCCCGCCGCCACCGCCGGCCAGCTTGGTGGCCTCGTTGAACAGCTGGTTCAGCTGCGGGTACTTCTCGAAGTGCGGCGGCTTGAAGTAGTCGGTCCACAGCACCCACAGGTGGTGCTTGACCAGCTCCGAGCGCTGTTCCTTGATCAGGATGGCGCGGGTCCGGAACTCCGGATCCGTGTTCTGGGCGTACTTTTCCGCGATGGCCTTCACGGATTCCGCCTCGATCCTGGCCTGCGCCGGGTCATAGACTCCGCAGGGCAGGTCGCAGTGGGCATGGGCGATGGCCTTCGGCTCGAGCAGGCGTGTGAGCAGCCTCATCGATTCCCTTTCTCCGACTCGTGAACTTTGCAGACCCGACACTACCCCGCTCGCCTGGGATGACACCGGGAGGGATGGATGCACTGGCCCTTTCTTCGGGTCACGGTCGCCGAACGGTCCATGGAACCTGCCCTGCGCCCCGGTGACTGGCTGCTCGTCCGGCGCACCCGCCGGGTCCGTCCGGGTCAGATCGTGCTCGCCCGCCACCCGGGCCAGCCCGGCATGCTCATCGTCAAGCGCGCCGCCCGTCGCGTCCCCGGCGGCTGGTGGCTGGAGTCCGACAACCCCGGCGCCGGCGCCGTGGACAGCCGCCGCTTCGGCCCGGTGCCGGTCGTCGAGGGCCGCGTCCTGTTCCGCTACTGGCGCCCCGGTCCCGGCTGAGGCCGGTTCCCAGCGACGGCTCCGCGCCCTTATTTTGACGGAACGGGGCGTGCCGCTTCACCCCGGCCAGCTTCCAGCAAAAACCCGGGTGGCCCCGCGATAGAGGCCGATCATCGACATAACTGAGAAGTATTAACTTGGCTTCGTTTTGATAACGCAGGTCACAGCCCAGTTTGCTAACCTAAGGAGGTTTCCTGGGCTCTCTGCCCGGCATCACGCATGGATGTCCCCGGAATAACTTGATGTAACGATCGGCGGCGCGAAACGGGGAAACGTTGTCGCGATTCATGCACCGGTCCGAACAGTAGGGTCTGGTGCCTGTGGTGCTGGTGTCGATGAACACGCCCTGGCAGTCCGCCGCCTGGCAGACGCCGAACCGCTCGATGCCGACGTCGGTGAGCCGGACGGCGAGGCCCATCACGGCCCCGGCGGCGTACTTGTCCGAGACCGAGCCGCTCTCGGTGTAGTGCACGTGCCACGGCTGATCGTCGTGCCCGGATAGCTGCGGGTGGACCGGGTGCTGGATGAGCAGCACGTTCAGCCGGGCGGCGGCGTCCTCGCCGTCGCCGTCGGCACACGCGACGAAGAAAGCGCGGAACTCCGCGCGAAGATCCCGCAGCTCCTCAAGGTCGTTGCGGGTCACGCCGGAGTTGAGGTGCTGTCGGTCGGCGACCAGGTTGCGCAACCCTTCCAGGTTGGTGAGCCGGTCACCGTCTTGGCCCTCAGCGCCCGCCGTGTTCACGAGCCGTACCGCGAGTTCAGCGTAGGAGTTGAGATCCACTCCCGTTCCCTAGCTGTTCCTCCCCGATGGCAGGGAGGTTAGTTATGTAATGGCGGGTTAACGGTATCGAGTATTGCACCATCGGCACGGCCGACGCCAGCAGCGCGCCGACGATCCGCGGCAGAATGATTACCCGCGCCACCCCCGCCTTCATCGCGGCTCCGCGCACTCCAGTGGATAAACCTGACGGCCGATCCCGTCATTTGTCGTGCCTCTCCATGACCAGCAAGCGCGCCCCCAATGTCTCCGGAATCAGTTTCCGCCCTCCGGCCCCCCTGCCCTCCGGCAGCCGGTCCCGTCCTCGGCTCCTTCCCGTTCCGCGCATCCTTCCCCCGCCTCCGCTCGCCGGTCGCGGCATCGAGGTTCTGTAGGGTGTGGATCATGTTTGCTGCGACTGCGGTGCGTATCGACGCGGAAGATCCGCTGGCCGGCCTCGAGCTCGGTGAGCGACCGGACCCGGTGGCGCCCGACGGGTGGACGACGGTAGCGGTGCGGGCGGCCGCGCTGAACCACCATGATGTCTGGACCCTGCGTGGGGTGGGTATCTCGGCGGAGCGGCTGCCGATCGTGCTCGGCTGTGACGCGGCCGGGATCGACGCGGACGGCAACGAAGTCGTCGTGCATTCGGTGATAGCCGACCTTGATGCGGGCGGCGGTGACGAGACCCTCGATCCGCGCCGGTCACTGCTGTCGGAACGCTATGACGGCGCCTTCGCCGAACAGGTCTGCGTGCCGCGCCGCAACCTGGTGCCGAAGCCATCCGCGCTGTCGTTCGAGCAGGCGGCCTGTCTGCCGACGGCTTACCTGACCGCGTACAAGATGCTGTTCGACAAGTCTGGCGTCCAGCCCGGCGCGACGGTGCTCGTGCAGGGCGCGGGCGGCGGGGTGGCGACCGCGCTGATCGTGCTGGGCCGCGCGGCTGGTTACCGGATCTGGGCGACGAGCCGGACCGAGGCCAAGCGTGACCGTGCCCTCGAACTCGGTGCCGATCAGGTATTCGCGGCCGGAGCCAGGCTGCCGGAGCGAGTCGACGTGGTGATGGAGACCGTGGGCCAGGCCACCTGGGCGCATTCCGTCCGGTCGCTCAAGCCCGGCGGCCGGATCGTTATTTCCGGTGCGACCAGCGGCGATGCACCGCCGGCCGAACTCACGAGGGTCTTCTTCACGCAGCTGTCCGTGGTCGGGTCCACGATGGGCTCCCGTGATCAGCTGGGCCGCCTGGCCAGGTTCTGCGAACAGACCGGCGCGCGCCCGGCGATCGACCGGGTGCTGCCGCTGGCGCAGGCCCGCGACGGCTTCGCGGCCATGATCGCGGGCGACCTCTTCGGCAAGATCGTCTTCACCATCTAGCCGGTCGCCCTTGAGCCGCCCTAGCCCGCCGCCCTAGCCCGCCCGCCGCCCTTAAGCGGCCTAACCCGTCGACCTTTAGTCGGCGCGCCTCAGCCTTGCTCAGGGTGCTCTTGTGACGGCTGGTCCGGCGCGTCGGGACTTGGGGTGGGGGCGGAGGCGGGGGCCTCGTGCGGCGACCCGAAGATCTCGCTCTTGATTCGCTCGAGCGCTTCTTCCAGGATCGTCCTCAGGTCAGTGATCACGTTCTCACCGGCCGAAGATGACTGCATGGCCATTTTCCTCAGGTCGGCGGTGAACTGGACGGCCAGCCGTTCCAGGTCGCGGAAGGTCCCGAAGTCGATCGCTTCGCCCCAGCCGTGCCTACCCCGGGTACGCGACCAGTCTTCCCAGCTGCGGCGCCCGGGCCAGTCCGTCCAGCCCGACCGCCCCGGTGATCCTGGCGGCGTGTCCCAGTCCTGCTCGCCTGGACCGAACCGTGCGCCCGCTGCTTCCTCGTGCAGCCGCCGCGCCTGCTCGTGCACCCGCTGAGCGCCCTCGGAGCCCGCATCCTGGCCGCCGGATCGCCATCCTTGCTCCTTCGCGTCCTCACGGGCTCGCCGCGCCTGCTCGCGCGCCTGGTCCCGGGCCTGCCTGACCTGCTCCCGCACTTCGTCGCGGATCCGCCTGGCCTGGTCGCGCGCGTCCTCCTTGGCCTGCCTGGCCGTCTCGCGCCCGTCTTTCCCGGCTTGTCCGGCCTGCTCGCGTGCCTGCCTGGCCTGGTCGAGAACATCGGCGGCCGCGTCCTTGCTCGCCCGGCGGGACTCACGGGCCGCGAACGTCAGTTCCTCGCGCAGACTGCGTACGGTCTGCCGGACGTCCTCCCTGACCTCGCGGACGATGTCGCTGACCGAGGCGGACAGTTCTTCTTCGAGCTCGTCGAGCTCGTCGCTCCGGCTGCGGAGCTCTTCCCGGCCGGCCTCGGTGATCCGGTAGACCTTGCGGCCGTCTACCTCGTCGTGAGTGACCAGGCCTTCTTCCTCGAGCCGGGCCAGCCGGGGGTAAATCGTGCCTGGTGAGGGCGAGTACACGCCCATGAACCGGTCGCGCAGCAGCCGGATGACCTCGTAGCCGTGCCTAGGCTCCTCGTCCAGCAGCCTGAGCAGGTACAGCCGGAGGCTGCCGTGGCGGAATACCGGACTCAACTGGTTTCGCCTTCCATCTCATTCTCATTATCAGGCCGGTCGTGGTGCGGCGCCGTTCCGCGCTCGCCGCGTCTGAGCAGCATGACCCGGCCCGACATCGTGGTCACGGAAACGTGACCAGAGCCGGCGCCAAGGTTACCGCTAACCCTACGAGAGGCCGGTGCCGATGACCTGCTCAGCTCCGCGAATTCGCTGCGTACGTCGCCCGACAGGGAGTGCAGGTTCACCTGGGCGTCGGCCTCGGCCGGGAGCCTGAGCGTCACTTCGCCCGACACCGTGGTGACCTGCATGCCGCCGAGCGGATCGAGGTCGATGTCCGCCGTCACGTCACCGCTCACCCCGTTCGCGTCCAGCCGTTCCAGCCAGCCGTCGGCCAGCGTGAGGTCGCCGGACACAGTGTTGAAGTTCAGCTTGCCATTGATCCCCTGCGCCTCAAGCGCCCCGGACAAGGTGTTGGCGTCGACGTCGCCGGTCACTCCATCCAGCGTGATCCCGCCGGAGACGCTCTTGACCGATGCTCTCGCGCTCATACCCGACATCACCGCGGTCGCGCTGACCACGCCGACCTGGGTCTGGCATTTCCGGGGTACGGTAACGGTCACCGTGGCTGAATGCCGATGCGGTCGCAGCCACTTCAGCAGTCCCTCCCAGGTGAGGTTCTCGTGGCTGATGGTCAGCAGGCCGTCCTCGTAGGTCACGTTGAGCGGTTCGCCCGAGATGTCCGCTACGTCCAGCGAGGGCCTTCCGTCCGTGGCGAGCACGGCCACCGACCCGGCGATGAGCCTGACCCGGAGCCCGCTCACATCGTCAAAATTCAGGCTCGTCGGAGCCTCAATGGTCCACTGCGTCATCCCACCCGTCCTTCCCGTCTGGTCGCCCGTCATACCTAAACGATATATCTCATCCCCTCAAAGTCAAGACATATCGCGAGCGCGGGCGAGGGGCGGAGGCGCGTCCCCCACGCATCACGGATCACTTGGGTTGGCGCTGGGACCAGGGCCGTTCGGAAAGGGTTCTTAAAGGTCTTCTTCGTCGTCGAGCCGGGCTAGCCAGGTGGCCAGCCGGTCGACGGCGACGTCGAAATCGGGGTTGAGGTTCACGAAATCGCGGAGCCGCTCGGCGAGCCAGGCCACGGCGACCTGCTCGTCGCCGCGCCGCTCTTCAAGTTCCTCGATGCCGCGGTCGGTGAAGTACATCAGGCCGAGGGGATCGCGGTCTCGATGATCTCCCGGTGCGTGCTGGCGTGCTTGGCCGCCGAGCCGGCCGCGGGCGCCGAGCTCGCGGGCAGGGAGATCGCGCCGACCTCGCGGCCGAGTACCCGCGGGAGCTTCAGTGCCATGGTGGGCCAGGCCCCCATGTTGGCCGGCTCCTCCTGCACCCAGGTGACCGATTCAGCGTTCGGGTAGCGGGCCAGTTCGGTGCATAGCTCCGAGACCGGCAGCGGGTACAGGCGCTCGACCCGGGCGATGGCCGTCTCGCCGCCACGGCCCGATTCTTCCTGGACCGCCCGGCGGCGCGCGGCCAGATCGTAGTAGATCTTGCCCGTGCACAGCAGCACCCGGCGGACGCCGGCGTCGTCGCCGGAAGCCGCCGATCCGATCAGCGGCTGGAACGACCCGCTGGTGAAGTCGCTGACGGCCGAGGTGGCCGCCTTCAGCCGGAGCATCGACTTCGGGGTGAACACGATGAGCGGCTTGTGCCGGCCGGACAGGCCCTGCCAGCGCAGCAGGTGGAAGTAGTTGCCCGGCGTGGTCGGCATGGCCACGGTCATGTTGTCCTGCGCGCACAGCGAGAGGAACCGCTCGACCCGCGCGGAGGAGTGGTCGGGTCCCTGCCCGTCGTACCCGTGCGGCAGCAGCAGCACGACGCCGGAACGCTGACCCCACTTCTGCTCACCNNGCTTCCCAGCAGACCAGGGCGTCGGGGCGGGCGACGGAGTAGCCGTATTCGAAGCCCATCGCGGCGAACTCGGACAGCAGCGAGTCGTGCACGAAGAACTTCGCGGCGCCGGAATCGAGCTGCTTCAGCGGCGTGTACTCTGCGCCGGTGTGCCGGTCGACCAGCACCGCGTGCCGCTGCCCGAACGTGCCGCGCCGGCTGTCCTGGCCGACCAGCCGCACCGGGTGACCGTCCAGGACCATCGCGCCGAACGCCAGCAGTTCGCCGGTCGCCCAGTCGATGGCGTCCTCTTCGCGCATGGCGGCCCGCTTGTCGAGCAGCGGCTTCAGCCGCGGGTGCGGGGTGAAGTCGCCCGGCAGGTTGACCTGGGTGTCGATGATCCGCTTGACCACCTCGGCGGTGACCGCGGTCGGCACCGCCTCGTGGTTGACCGGGCGGTCTTCCGGCTCGGGCTTGAGCACCGTGCCGGGTTCGACCGGGCGGTTGGCCGCGTCCCTGGTCTCGGTGAAGACCCGCTCGAGCTGCTGCTGGTAGTC
>PMST01000140.1 GCA_003168295.1 Actinomycetota bacterium | reverse complement strand
GCTGCGCGAGAAGTCCAAGGCCGTCAGGCCGTTGGTGGCAGAGATGAAGGCTGCCGGGATCTTGATCTTCACTGGCGGTCTGGACGATGCTGCCCCGGTTTTCAGTGTCGATGCGTCCAGCGGCACACCGCTGTTCACCGACGGTCCGTTTATCGAGTCCAAGGAGCACCTCGGCGGCTTCGCCGTCGTGGATGTGGCCGACGAGGAGGCGGCGCGGCTGTGGGCCGGAAAGATCGCGGTGGCCTGCGGTTGGCCGCAGGAGGTGCGACGCTTCAGGGTCCCCATGCAACTTCCGGAGACTTCTTAGCGGAGTCGGCGGGTGCACCGTTCAGTTGGCGGCCTGCTGACCGCCGTGGCCCCGGCGTTATCGTCCGGGCAGCAGCACGCTCAGGCAGGTGACGCATCCCTCGAGCTTCTCGAACTCGCTGATGTCCACCACGACCGGGGTGAAGCCGAGGTCGTCCAGGAGTTCAGCGGTGCGGGGAGCGGACGCTGCGATCAGCACCTGGTCCCCGCCCAGCGGGACGACATGGCAGCCGCCCTCTTCGTCCACCGGGCGGACCGCCGGGAACAGCCCGGCTGGCACCAGCTGGGGTTGCAGCAGGAACGTGCCGTCAGGCAGCGCGGTCACCGCCGACTTCAGGTGCAGCACGTGCCCCAGCGGGACGGCGATCACCGTCCGGCCCAGCGGGGCCAGCAGCGCGCGCAGCTGGCCGATGCCCGCGCCGTTGGTCCGGCCGCCGCGCCCCACGTACACGATGGGGCCGACCTGCAGCACATCGCCGCCGTCCAGAGTCCCGGGCTCGTCAATCCCGGCGGTGCGCAGGCCCAGCGACCCGATGATCGCGGCGACGCCGGGCACCTCGGCCCGGCGGGCGGGCGCGCCCGGGCGGGCCAGCACCGCCAGGTCCTCGCAGACCACCACCGCATCTTCGATGAAAACCGAGTCCGGGCAGTCCTCAGCCGCCGGCACCTGCCGGATCATCCAGCCACTGGCCGCAAGCGCATCGGCATACGCGCCATGCTGGGCCCGCGCCAGCACCACATCCACCGGAGTCCGGCTGATGTGGGTGACGATACCCTCGGCCAGCCTCATGCTGGGCGCGCGGACCAAGACGGTGCCCTTCACCGGCATACTCCCTCATCTGACCAGGAACCGGACGCCCCCAGCCACGCAGCATCCGGCGCAAGTGCCGGCTCTCATCCTGCCATCCGCTATCGCAGGCTGCATTAGCCCAGGACCAGCTCACGACGCGGCGACGATAAGTAACAGGCCGCCGAATCCCGAGCGCGGTGCCCATGACGACCCGTCTGGCGTGGCCAGCATGAGCTCCGGATTGCACGGCGGCTAGCAACACCGGCGCGCCTGCACGCAGGAGCTGGCCAAGCGCGACGCGCCGCCGCGGCAGATGAGGGCGTTTGACGCGACCTATCCGCGAAGCCGCCTGATTTCGGTGATGAGCCGCAGGATGTCTTCCGGAGCGCTGGCGACGAACTCAATGATCGAGTCCAGCCGGGAGTCTGGTGATGTCAGTCGCCCGTGGCTGGTTCGCACGTCGACGTACATTTCCTGGTCGGCCGTCAGGTCATTTCCGAACCGGATGTAGCTGGAACCGCCGATGGGAACGCGGGTTTCCAGTTCGGGAATCCATGGTGGCGGTGCTTCACCCAGAGCTTTCAGCGTGCGCTGCTCGATCTGGCTGAGATCCGCATCCGGCAGGGGGTCGGCCATGGTCCAGTATCTTCGCAGCCGCAGCCGCAGCCGCAGCCGCAGCCGCAGCCGCAGCCGCAGCACGACGCGGCCCGCAGTGGTTTACGCAGCGCGGCTCGTGTGAGCTCCTGCGCGCCGAGCGAGCGTCCGGGCACAGGCTGATGCTGGTCCCAGTTCGCCGAACGCTTTGCCAGCGACCTGGCGAGCCCAGCGCATCCGCGTGACCGCAGTCTCGGGATGATCGCCGAACTCATGCGCTACCCGTCCGGCACAGCCACGCTGACCGAATGCCTCGATAGCCGCGGCAACGGCCTGCCGGACTTCCTCGGCACTGGGATGGTCACCACGCTGCAGTGCCGACACGAACAGGGCATCGGCCCGGATGGCGCCAATACTGAGGTGGTGCATCGCTGGCCGCATCATGAGCCTCCTCGACTTCTGGTTCCCCTTGACTACATCACCGGGCCCGGCACTCTGGACCTCTATCTGACGGAGCATCCCCGCAGGCTGGTGATACCGGCTAGCCGAAAGAACGCCAGAGGACCAGAATGATGGCTCGCCCGGTCCGCGGCATGAGAGCGGGCGGTCCTGCTGATACGGATGTTTAGCGTGACTTATCCAGGTCCGGTTCCAGGATCTCCCTCAGTTTCGGTGCCAGCCGCGCGTATTCAGGCGGATTGCCCTGCTTCAGTTCAGCCAGCTCGGAGATCGCGCGGACGATGCCCTGCGCTTTGATTTTCCCGACATCATCCCTCAGACCGGCGAACCGCTGGACCGCCCGGTCATCGGGAACTCCGCCCGGCCACCGCTCGATCAGTTCGCTGAGCACGTCGATGATGCGGCCGATCTGGCGACCGTAGCTGTACTGGGAGACGATCTCGCGCTCGGTCTCCGGCGAGCTGGAATTCTCCTCCGTGACGTTAACGCTGCCCGCGAATAGCCAGCCGGGAAGAATCGGCTGGCTGAGCGCCTGCGGAGCCAGCGAAGGAAGCCCGGTGGTCCGCGCGTACGCCTGACGCAACAGCTCAGACCACCACGTCAGCCAGTCCGCCGGGTCCTGCAGTCCGGTCACAAGGCGTCTCCTCCGCGGGTTCTCACAGCCACAAGGTCCGGCCGGTGTGCCTCGCGGACCGAGGTCACTCACCCCCAGAGGCCGCAATGACAGCGAACACTCCCGGCTAGCCTGATACCAGAACAGAGAGGTGACAGCCGCGTCCTGATACACCGGCACCGAGGGCGAAACAGCCCGCGCTGCCATTGCAACAGCGGGTACGTCGTGCTCGCGCTGATCGCCGGACGGATCAGCGGCGTTGCTCTCGACCGGCTCGTCGCCGAACGGGTGTGCGAGCCGCCGGGGATGGCTGACACCGGGTTCTTGCGTTCTGACGAGCTCCCGGCCGGGACCGCGCGACCAGGAGATACGGCGTCTCTGACTCCGCTACGTTGCCTGTTGGGTAGAAAATGGGGTAGAAATTTGCCGCTGCCTGGAATCCGTGAAGGCTGGTGCAGCGTAGTCCCGTTCTGTGCACCCTGAGGCCACAGGCCGGTTGGCTCGGCGCTCGGCCTAGGTACGCCGTGATCGTGGGTCATCTCAGGCGGCGGTGCGACCGCTCTCAAGCCGCTCAGCGATCCAGACCTTGATGATGGACTGGCGGGTGACCCCCAGCCGGCGCGCCTCCCGGTCAAGCGATTCGATCATCCATGACGGGAAGTCGACGTTTACCCGGCGCTGCTCCAGTGCGGGACGGCGGATCGCAGCGACGTCCAGATCACCTGTCACGTCTTCACCGTCGTCAAACTTCTGATCGAACTCCTCAGCCCTCATACAGTGCCACCTCCTCCTTCCGGGACCGGCGCGCAGAGATGATCCTGACCCGCTGCTCGAGGTAGGTCACCACCACCGACCAGTGGTTACCATCGATCTGGCCGATCACGAGCCATCGTGGCTCATCTGTTGTCCGGGCCGGGATGTCTACCCGCATGACGTCCTGCCAGATCGCCTGAACTGCGCCGAAGTCAATCCCGTGCTTCTCCAGGTTCGAAGCGCTCTTGGCCGGCTCAAACTCGAATTCCATCCCATCTGGCTCCTTCCCGGTATAATAACTATACCGTATCGGAATATCAAGGTGAGGGTGGCATCGACATGCCGCCCGGGCAGAGTCTCTCGGCCGCCCCCGCCGTCCTCGCCATGCCCATCGATGACCTAACGCCCGTGGCTCGCCGCGAATACACCGCTGTCTGCGAGGCGAAGGCGCCGCGGCCGGAACCGAAGACAGACCCTGTCCGCGGCATGAGCACGTATTTCCGGATGCCTGTCGCAATAGCCTTGACCGGTGATTACCGCCGGGATTGACCTTGCCGCGCAGCCAGAGCGGACTGCAGTCGCGACTATGAAATGGACGGCTGGTCGTGCGGTCATCGAGGATGTTGTCTGCCGCGCCGACGACGAAGACGTGCTCCTGGTGGTGGAACGGGCCAGTAAGACCGGGATTGACTGCCCGTTCGGCTGGCCTGCTGCAATCGCTGATACTTCGTGCGTGGACTTTCCAGGTGACCCAGGGCTCGTGGCTGTGGCGCTCCGGTTCGGAGTTGCGCCAAACGCCTTGCTAGGGCACGGCGGCGAGGCGTGGGTGTACGCCATCGATGATGACCGGGTGCTGAGAATACTGCACGACGGAGGTCGCAAGGCCGACGTGCTGCGTCGCATGGCGCTCGTCGAGGAACTGGCCCTTTCGCAGCCGGTATACCGGCTCCCGGAGGTTCTCGATCGAGGCGTATCTCGACACCTCCGCGTCGCTCGGCGACCTTCATCTTCCTGCTCATGCCGGATTCGGCGACCTCATCGCAGACGACCCGATCGTCGCTCCTGCCTGGCGCACGTACCTAGAGGAGCGTGCGGCCAGGAATCTCGCGAGGTCGACGCCCGAGCTCCGGCAAGTCGACCCTGCCGGCATTGCCGGCGGACTCCCCGACGCATCCACCACCTCGTTCGTCCACCTGGACGCGTTCGCAGGCAACTTTCTCACTGACGGCGTCCGCATCACCGCGGTGATCGACATCGGGGCTTCGAGCCTGGCCGGCGACCGGCGACTCGACCCGATTGCATCGGCGGTCTATCTGTCGGATCCCCACGTCACGCCCACGGCGACCGCGCACGATGTAGACGTCGCCCTGGCGTGGTTGCGCACGAACAGGCTTGCCGAGTGGCTGGAGCCCGGCCGTCGGTGGCTCGCCGCATACTGGTCATTCGAAACTGACGACCCGAAGGCCATTGCTTGGTGCAGCGATGTTCTTCTCCCCTCGCAGCCAATTATCTGAGCAACCTACGCAGGTCCCCTATCACTGACTGACGGGTTTATGCGCGCCCCGGCGACCTCAACGGAGAGCGTGCCCCTGACCGCCGGGCGTCGGCACACACAATGACCGACTCAGCTCACCCTCCGGGGCACGCATACTCGGCGCGGCCGCAGTAAGGAAATCAAAGCTGAATTGATGATCGTCGCCATCGTCAGCGAAATACGCCGCGGCACACAAGTATGCAGGCCTGCAACGCTCGCTATTCGGCATGTGGGTGCGACCTCGTAGCCGCGAGTCGGGAATCGAATCTGCATGACCAGCCTTAAAGCTGTTGGCAATTTGGGTAGAACAATGCGGCGCCAACTGGTCCCTGGCGCCTGTGAAACTCAATTCGAAGATCATCCTTTAGCAGGGAAGATACCGGTATCGATACCATGCCGGCCAGTAGCCGTCATCAGACCGTAGTCAGATGAACAGTAAATCGAAAAATCATCGATGAAGTCGGGACTTTCGCGGAGCGGGCGACGGGAATCGAACCCGCATGACCAGCTTGGAAGGCTGGAGCTCTACCATTGAGCTACGCCCGCGCAGCCGCACCAAGACGCGGCCGTCACCCGGACAGCGTACCGTCTCCGGCCCGCCTCGAGGTCAACGAATTCAGGTGCGGTCCGCTCAGCCGCTAGCTCCCCGCGAGCGATGCCCGCACCGAGAAGATCAGCAGCGCTTTCCACCTCGTCAGCGTAACCGCCCGCCGCCAGCCGCGAGTCTTCCCAGGTCCGCAGCTATACAGATGCGCGGGCGCCGCCCCAGGTGGCCACGGGCAGGATTGATCGCCGCCGCAAGTGGCATAGTGACGGTTACCGACCAACGACAGGAGGGGCGCAGCAGATGGCCGCCACCGGGCAAGCAAGCGCACAGATAGGGGTCACCGGACTCGGGGTAATGGGCCGGAACCTGGCCCGCAACTTCGCCCGCCACGGCTACACCGTCGCCCTGCATAACCGAACGGCCTCTCGTACCACCGACATGGTCAGGCAGTTCGGCGAGGAGGGCGAGTTCGTCCCGGCCCAGAGCGCCGAGGAGTTCGTGCAAGCCCTCGAGCGTCCTCGCCGCCTGGTCATCATGGTCAACGCGGGTGCGGCCACCGACGCCGTGATCGACGAGTTCGCCCCGCTGCTCGAAGACGGCGACATGATCATCGACGGCGGCAACGCGCACTTCAAGGACACCCGCCGCCGCGAGGCCAAGCTCAAGGAGCACGGCCTGCACTTCGTCGGCATGGGCGTCTCCGGCGGCGAGGAGGGCGCGCTCAACGGCCCCTCGATCATGCCCGGCGGCTCGAGGGAGTCTTACCAGTCTCTCGGCCCGATGCTGGAGAACATCAGCGCGCACGTCGACGGAACTCCGTGCTGCACGCACATCGGCCCGGACGGCGCCGGCCACTTCGTCAAGATGGTNNTCCACAACGGCATCGAGTACGCCGACATGCAGCTCATCGCCGAAGCGTACGACCTGCTCAGGCACGCCGTCGGCTTCGAGCCCGCGCAGATCGCCGAAGTCTTCAAGCGATGGAACACCGGCCGGCTCGACTCTTACCTGATCGAGATCACCGCCGAGGTGCTGGCCCACCAGGACGCCGCTACCGGCAAGCCGTTCGTCGACATCGTGCTCGACCAGGCCGAGCAGAAGGGCACCGGCCGCTGGACCGTGCAGGACGCCCTCGACCTGGGCGTTCCGGTCAGCGGCATCGCCGAGGCGGTCTTCGCCCGGTCGCTGTCCGGCCACGCGGACCTGCGCCAGGCCGCTCGCCACCTGCCCGGCCCCAAGGAGCCGGCGCGTACCGAGGGCCAGCGCCAGCCCGCTGAGTTCGCCGACCAGGTCGAGCAGGCTCTCTACGCCTCCAAGCTGGTGTCCTACGCGCAGGGCTGGAACATGATGGATGCCGGCAGCCGCGAGTACGACTGGGACATCGACCTGGGCCAGATCGCGGTGATCTGGCGCGGCGGCTGCATCATCAGGGCCGCCTTCCTTGACCGGATCCGGGCCGCGTATGAGAACAACGCGGAGTTGCCGACGCTGCTGGTCGACGACGAGTTCGGCAAGGAGATCGCCGCCGCGCAGGACGCCTGGCGCAACGTGGTCGCGACCGCGGCCCGGCTCGGCATCCCCGCTCCCGGCTTCTCCGCCGCCCTGGCCTACTACGACGCGCTGCGCGCCGAGCGGCTGCCGGCCGCCCTCATCCAGAGCCTGCGCGACTACTTCGGCGCGCACACCTACCGCCGCACCGACCGCGAAGGAAGCTTCCATACCCTGTGGGCCCAGGACCGCTCAGAGGAATCCCGCTAACCCTTCAGGCCACGAAGAGGCAGAAAGGATGTCCGGCCGGGTCTAGGCAGACCCGCACGTCGTCCTGCGGCTGGAACTCCGCGAGCGTGGCACCCTGCGCGACCGCGTGCGCGACGCCCTCCGCCAGGTCGTCGACCTTTATTTCCAGGTGCATCATCATTTGCGCCTCGCCCGGCCCGGCCGGCCAGACCGGGCGCACGTAATGTTCCTCGGTCTGGAAGTTCAGCGTCGTGCCGCCGCCGGGCGGCCGGAGTATTACCCACCCCGGCTCCTCCGTGCCGGTCGTCCAGCCGAGCAGCCGCCGGTAGAAGTCCGCGAGCGCGTTGGCGTCGGGCGCGTCGATGTTCGTCCCGGTGAGCGTCAGATGCGGCGTTTCCATGCCCATAGGTCTACCAGGATCAGCCCCGCCTTCTCAGCTCCCATCCGCTCGGGCTGGCCCCTTGGTGAAGGTCAGCAGCACGTTCGTTGTGGTGAGCTTGGCCTTGCCGCCCGCGTGGGTGAGCACCTCGGACTTCACCGGCCCGGTGCCCGGTGCGAGCCAGGTCTTCACGTCCACGCTGGTGGTGTAGCTGCCCACCTGCGTAGTGATGGTCATGTTCACCACGGTGGCCTGGTACGAACCCGCGGGAACCGTCACGGCCGCCGTCCCGGCGCCCTGGACGGTGACGTTCGCGTTCTGGTACTCACTCGCGCCCGCCTGGCTGACCCGGATGCGAACCACCGAGCGGTAAGCCTGGCCGGACGCGAGGCCCGCCGCGTCGGGCCAGGTCACGCCGCCGCCCGTCACCGATACGCCGTTGGCGTCGGTCACCGGGTAGCCGACCTTGCCGCTGGGATAGAACAGGTAAACCGGCCGAGCGGTGAGCACCGATCCGCCGACATCGACGGTCTCGGACATCGTGACCTGATATCCGGCCGCCGCCGGCCCGGCCGACACGATCTTGTCCGTCGTCAGGCCCTGCTTCCCGTTGACGCTGGCGGCGGTCTGGTACACCCAGGTGTCGCCCACGGTGACGGGGAAGGGAATCGAGCTAGGCGCCGCAAATGAGTTCGCGGTCGCGCCCGCGCCCGAACCTGAGCTCGTACCCTGAGCCGCGCCAGAAGCCGAGGCGGCGGCACGGGCCGAGGCGCTGGCCGCCTGGCCCACCCCCATGCTGACCTGCGGGGTGCCGACGATCCCTGACGCGCTGCACCCGGCCAGGACCATAACGGCCGCGCCCGCGAGAACCGTCCTGGCCGGTAGGTGCTTGCTCATGTCGCTGCCTCGCTCTGTGAAGTCGCACCTGCGCCGGGCTTGAACCGGGTTAATCGCATCGCTGGCCGCCGACCGGTCCCAGCAATCCCTCGATCGGGCCGCACGGCAAAAGCGTAGAGCCCGAAGTCCCGAAAAGCCGTGAATGCCCGCAATACGCCCCCGCCGGCGTGGCGAACCGGCGTGGCCATGTCCTCAGCCCTTCGTGAAGGACAGCAGCTCCTCGGTCGAGGTCAGCGCGATGTTGCCGGTGGCGTGCAGCGACACCTTGGTCTTCACCGGTCCGGTGCCCGGCGCCGCCCAGGTCTGAACCTCCTCGGTCGAGCTCTCGCCTCCCACCTTCACGGATATGGTCATCGTCACCAGGGTGGCCTGGTACGTGCCGGCCGGCACCGTGACCGTGCTCGTGCCCTGACCCTGGACCGTGACGTTCGCGTTCTGATCCTGGACCGGGCCGCTCTGGTTGACCTTGATGCGCAGCACCGAGTGGAAGACCTTGCCCGACGCGAGTTCGGCGGTCGTAGGCCAGAGCACGCCGCTGCCCTGCACGGTCACCTCCCCGCCGGCCACCGGGTAGGCGATTTTCCCGTCCGAGTAGAAGATCGTGTCGTCGTCACTGGTGGTCTTGACCCCGTGCAGATCGGTCGTCTCGGACATCGTGACCCGTTGGCCGCCCGGCACCGGGACCACGGACAGCACCTTGGTCGTCTGGAGGCCGTTTTCTCCGCTAACGCTGGCTGTGGTCTGGTACACCCAGGTGTTCCCGACCGCGATGGGGTACAGGGGCGTGCCGGTCACGGACGAGCTCGAGGTCGTGGCCGGGGTCGCACTCGGGCTGGAGCTCGCGCTCGACGCCATGGCCGACGCCGTGGTGCCCGAAGCAACGCCCGAACTGCTCGCCGACGCGCCGCACCCGGCCAGGGCGACCACGGCCGTGCCCGCGAGGACCGCACGCGCGGACCGGAACTTGCTCATCTAGACGCCCCGCTCTGTGAAGTTGCACCCCGAAGGCCCATCGGCCCGGACAGCACTGAACCAGGGTAGGGGCCACCGGGTCCGCCCGCCGCACGAACACCGTGGTCCATCCGAACCGCTACACTCAGCTCACATACGGGCTGTAGCGCAGCTTGGCTAGCGCGCCGCGTTTGGGTCGCGGAGGCCGCCGGTTCGAATCCGGCCAGCCCGACCAAGACGTGGTGCGCGCCGCGGAACGGCGCGCCCGGCCACGTCCTGCGAGCTACGGGTGGGCGGCCAGGCGTTCACCGCTGCCCAGCACCCCGAGCAGCGCCCGAACGGCCTCGGTGACCGGCTTCAGCGTTACATCGTCTGGCAACTCCGGAACCGACCCCAATCCTGTCCCCCCCTCGGCCGCCTCGCTCACCGTTCGCAGCGCGGCCGACAACATGGCGACTCCGGACGACGGCACGCGAGTACCGTGGCTGACCGCGAGCGCGGTCGAGGTCACCGCATCCATGACCTGTTCCAGGGCGACCACGGCCGGCCACCAGGCGGTGGCCCGGCGGCTGATGGCAGGCGGCTCGGCCATCGTGCGCTGAAACTCCGTGCGCAGGTCCGCCAGGGCATGGTAGGTCGACCGTCGCATTCGCGAGCGAGCCGGAGGCCGCGTGACCTCGGAACCGGCACCGGGATCGGCGCCGTCGTCAGCCTCCGGTGCGCGCAGCGCCTCCTCCATGTACTCGCGCACATCGCCCACGGTCTGCGCGAACTGCCGCGGCAGGTGCGCGTACCAGCTCATCGGCCAGGGCGCGAACCCGACAAGCAACACGATCGCGCAGCCGATCAGCGTGTCCATCAGCCGCTCCTCGGCGAGCCGCCAGCCGGCCGGGGCGAGCAGGTCGATGAGCACCACTACCAGCGGGGTCAAGAACGTGGCGAACAGGCCGTAGTTCCTGCTCCGCCCGTAGGGCAGCAGCGCGGCCAGCACCGCCAGCGGGATCAGCAGCCAGGTGCCGTGGATCAGGATGAGCAGCACCGCGCCGGCGACCGCCCCGACGATGGTCCCGATGCCGCGCTGCAGGGCGCGGGCGAACACCGAACCGTAGTCCGGCTTGAGCACGATGGCCACGGTCAGCGGCACCCAGTAGGACCGCTGCAGCGGCAGCACCTCGGTCACCAGCCCGGCCACGCCCATGCAGATCATCAGCCGGAGCGTGAAGATCCGGCTGAGCCTGCCGCCGCCGAACTCGTCGATCAGCCGGTCCGCCAGCCCGTGCAGCCGGCGGCCAGTCAGCCCGCTCAGCCTGCGGCCCGCTCCCTGCACCGCTCCGGCGTGCAGCCGGTCGCGCAACCCGCTGCGGGCGCGGTCCTCCGGTGACCAGTCCCGCGACAGCGCCCGCGCCGCCCCGGCCATGGCGTCACGCAGCGTGAGCATCGCCGGGTTACCGTCCCAGGGGGCCGGGATCACCGGCGCCGGCGTCCCGTCCCTGATCGAGTCCGCCAGCCTGGCCACGGTGTCGATGACCAGTGGCGGCGGCCGGGTCCCGGCGACGCCGAGCGCGACCACCGCCTCGGCCATCAGGTGGCTCGCGTTCAGCACCGCGATCAGGCCCGTGGTCCGCCGGTTCCGGCCGGTGGCGGTGGACCTGGCGGTGAGCAGTTCGTCGTAGGCCGTGTTGAGCGCGGTGGTCAACTGCTGCCGCCGGGCGGTGAAACCGCTGGTACCCACCGCACCCAGCTGCCCGGCCAGCGCATTGTAGACGGCCGCCACGTCGCGCTGTTCCTTGCCGTGCGGCGAGAGCAGCCACCCGGGCAGGATCAGCAGGAGCGCCCAGCCGACCCCGACCAGGAACTCGGCGGCCGTGTGCCAGACCGGTCGCAGCGCGCCGATGGGCCCGGCGCCGAGCGCGGTGTAGACGAGAAGCTGCAGCCCGGTGCTCGACCCGATGTCGCTGACGGCGCTGAGCACGCCGGACACGCCCGCGACCACGACCAGGGCCAGCACGGCGATCCACCCGTGACCGTGGGTAACCGATCCGATCGCCAGGCCGGCCGCGCCGCCGAACACCGCGGCCGAGCCGACCCGCTTGACCCGGGTCAGGTACGGGCCGCCGGTGTCGGCCATCGTGCCGAGCAGGGCGCCGGTGGCGGGCAGCACGCCNNCCGCGGGCCGCGGCCGCACCACCTCGGCCAGCCAGTCCGGTACCAGCATCGCCCGCATCGCCGCGGCTCGGGTCCTGATCCGGGCCGAGCTCCGAGCCCCGGTAATCGTCCGCTCCGCATCTGCCTATCTTCTACGGAACGGGCCTTCGTGACAGCCCTTTGCCTTGCGTTACGTTCCCGGTAGGACGAACGCCTACCTGACCGGGCTGCCCGCGGAACGCCGGCGCGCCGGAGGCTCGTGCCGCACCACGCCCCGGGTCCGAAGCAGGAACTCGGCGTAGGTGTCCGGCGGCTGGTCCGTCTCGGCCAGGCCGTAGCGCAGCATGAACTCAGCTGCCTGTTTACTAGCGAAATGCATCTCGCGGACCGCGTGGTAAATCCGGCGGGCGAGTCGTACGCACACCGGCGCCCGTCGGCTGGGGGCTGAAGAAGAGGTGTAAGCGTCCATGTCTCCAGGATGCCAGCAGGGCGCCACCGATCCAATGGCAGTACAGCCACCCTTAGGCGACATCCTGCCAAGCTTTCGGCACCATCTGTGAGGTCTTCGGCGTCGACCGGTCCGATGACGGGCTGCCGTCCTATCACCTCGCCGTGGTCGCGGGAGAGCCACCGCCGCTGCGCGCGACCCTCGACTTCACCATCTCACCTTCCTGCGGCCTGGAGCGTCTGGCGGGGGCGGACCTGATCGCCCTGCCGGCGGTCGGTGACGACCGGCTCGGCCTGCAGGCCGGCCAGGCCCAGTCGCGAACCGGGACGGCTGGGTCCCCGGGCTTTCCCGAGGCCCTGCTCGAGGCCCNNCGGTCTGCTTGACGGCCGCCGCTGCACCACGCACTGGCGGCACGCGGCCGAACTGGCCCGACGGAAGCCTGCGTGACCTGCTGGAATGGCTGCGCGGCCACCTCGACCAGACCCTCACGGTGCGCCAGCTGGCGGCCCGCGCGAACATGTCGGAGCGGACCTTCGCCCGCCGTTTCGTCCAGGACACGGGCACGACGCCGCAGCGCTGGCTCACCGGGCAGCGCATCTTGCTGGCCCAGCAGCTGCTCGAGGAGAGCGACGAGACCGTCGACGCCATCGCGGATCGGGCCGGCTTCGGCAACGCGACCGCGCTGCGGCACCACTTCCGGGCCTGGTGCGACACGACCCCCAACGCTTACCGGCGTCTGTTCCGCGGCGACCACGCCGGGCCGGTGCTCACAGGTCGATGACCGCCCCCTCGGCGGCCACCATCACGCCGGGGTCGGCGCGGAAGCGGTCCGCCAGCCGGTCGAGCTCGTCGTCGGTCCGGTCCGGCCTGTGGTGGGCCAGCACCACCCGCCGGGCTCCGGCCCGCCGGCCCAGCTCGACCGCGTAGTCGGCCGTGGTGTGCCCGAACATCGCCTCGCCCGTCGCCTCCGCGCCGAACCAGAAGGCGTCGTGCACCAGCGCGTCCGCCCCGGCGGCCAGGGTCAGCGCGGCGGGATGGTACTCGCCCCAGCCCTCCGGTCCCGGCCCCAGCCCGGTCGGGCCGTGGTCGGGCAGGTAGGCCAGCACCGAGTGCCCGTCGCTGACCCGGTAGCCGAACGTCCGGCCGCCCTTGTGCGGGATCTCGGCCGCCTCCACCGTGAAGCCCTCGGCCTTGAGCTCCCCGGCGGCCAGCAGGCCGAACGACCAGCGGCCGCGCAGCCCGCCCGGCCCGATCGGGAAGTGCGGCGGGGACATGCCCCGGGCCAGCACCTCCTCGGCGCTGCCGGCCCCGTCCTGCTCGGGCAGCAGCAGCGTGACCCGGGCGCCGGGCCGGTCGCCCGCGGTGAAGAACGGCAGCCCGTGCACATGGTCCCAGTGCAGGTGGGTGAGCAGGATCGTGCCGTCGAACGGCCCGTCGAGCAGCGCGGCCGCCCGGCGCAGCCCGGTCCCGGCGTCCAGCATGAGCCGCGGCGGCCCGCCGTCATGGGCCACGGCCAGGCACGAGGTGTGCCCGCCATACCGGACGAAGGCCGGGCCGGAAGCCGGTGTCGAGCCGCGCACTCCGCACAGGTGAACGCGCACGCTCAGGACCGGACCGCATCGTCGGCGTCCTCGCGCCGGTGTCCGGCCGCCAGCTCGGCCAGTACGGCCGGCTCGAACTGCCCGGCCGGGACCGAGGCCACCCGGCAGGGTGTGACCGCGGTCAGCGTGGACGTCCGGATGCCCCCCTCGAGCTGGGCCCGCTCGCCCAGGATGGCGCCCGGGCCGTACTCGGCCAGCTGCTCCCCGTCCCGTTCGACCCAGATCGCGCCGTCCAGGATGAGGAAGATCTCGTCACCGGACTCGCCCTGGCGGACCAGGGCGTCGCCGCCGGCCACGGTGCGGATCCGCGGCTTGGCCGCGCCGCGCATGAGCTGGACCGACAGCGACTGCTCCAGCGCGGTCTCGACCGCGGTGACCAGGGCGGGGGAGTCCTCGTCACCCCACGGGGTGTGGCGGCCGAACGACACGCCCCACCACTGCGCGTAGTCGGTCAGGCCCGACTTGCGGGCCAGCCGGCCGTCCGCGCCGTAGATCCAGTGCCGGGGGAACCGGCTGGCCCCCTCGACCGCGTACTCGGCCCGCCCGTCCGCGTGCAGGGTCAGCGACAGCGTGGTCCACACCAGCGGGGCACGCCACTGTATGAACGGCCGGTGCCGGACCCGCCGGGGCGCGGGCAGCCCGGTGCGGCCGCCGGTAGTTTGCACGAAGCGGATCCACCCGTCGCCTCGCTCGGGCTCGCGCCGCAGGTCGGGCAGGGCGGCGGCCTGGAACACGTGGCTCAGCCCGCCGAGCCGGACGATGGTGATGCCCATCAGCCCGCCGCCGTCGTATCCGCCGGCCGTGATCCGGCCCGTGTCGTCGACCTCGATCCAGGCGCGCAGCACGTTCGCGAACCGGAACCGGTCGGCCGCCCGGAGCTCTTCGATGTCGGCGAACTCCGCGGGCGGCGGGTTGTCGTAGTGGGTGACGCCCTTGTCGAACACCGCTCGGCCCAGGCCGGTGACGGCTTCGGAGGGAATCCAGGACAGTGAGGTAACGCAGCTTTCGTATCGCATGCCACGATCGTGCGCCGCGGCCAGCCCTGGGACCAGGATGGTGCCCGGCACTTGCCGCGGATGCTGGCCTCGGCGCGACGTCGTGCTACCACCACTGCACGCTGGCATGGCTGCTCTCTGGTCCTGACCCAGCCCGTGTGGGACAACTGTCTACATGGAACACAACAGCGGCTCGCCCGGCCCGATCAGCGTCTTCCTGGCGGATGACAACCTGATCGTGCGCGAGGGGGTCCGTGCCCTCATCAACGCCCGCCGCGACCTTAAGGTCGTGGGGGTGGCCGCCGATTACGACGAGCTCGTCGCCGGCGCCGACGCCACCGAGCCCCAGGTGATCGTGACCGACATCCGGATGCCGCCGACGTTCCGCCGCGAGGGCATCGACGCCGCCCGGGAGGTGCGCAAGCGCCATCCCGGCACCGGGGTCGTGGTGCTGTCTCAGTACGAGGATCCCGAATACGCGGTCGCGCTGCTGGCCGAGGGTTCGTCCGGGTACGGCTACCTGCTCAAAGACCACGTCGCCGAGGGAAGCCAGCTCGTCGACGCCATTCGCACGGTGGCCACCGGCGGCACCGCCCTGGATCCGTCCATCGTCGAGGCGCTGGTCGCCCCGGTGGTCCCGGCCGGAAACCTGTCGCCCGCCGAAGAGGAACTGCTCGGGCTGATCGCGGAGGGCAAGACGATCAAAGCCATCGCCGCGATCCGGCGGGTCCCGCCCGAGGCGGTCGCGGACGAGGTGGACGCGGTCTTCGTCACGCTGTCCCAGAGCGTGTCGGCCGGGAGTCAGAGCGCGCTGCGGCGGCTGCGTATGCTCCACCAGGCCATCGTGGACCGGGAAGAACAGGGCGAGACCCTGTCCCGGCTGCTGCCGAGCGGCCTGGCCGCCAAGCTCCGCCAGGAACACCGGGGCATCGGNNAACCAGGCCATCCTGGGCCAGGACGGCACGGTCATGCAGTTCGTCGGCGACGCGGTCATGGCGGTCTTCGGGGCGCCGTTCCCACAGCCGGACCACGCCGACCGGGCCGTGGTCGCGGCGCTGGCGATGCACGCGGCTCAGGCCGAGATAAACACCGGCTGGCAGGCCGGCGGCCTGCCGCCGTTCGGCCTCGGGCTGGGCCTGTCCACCGGCGAGGCAGCGGCGGCGCTGCTCGGATCGGCCGAGCACCTCGAGTACACCCTGGTCGGGGACACAGTGAACCTGTCCCAGCGCTTGCAGCAGCTGGCCTCGCCCGGTGAGACTGTTATGTCCGAGAACACCTTCAAGGCGCTGCGCACGGACGTGCCGGCGACCGCGCTGGACGCGCAGTACGTCAAGGGACGCGAGGCTCCGGTCTTCGCCTACAAGATCATGGGGGGACGATGAGCGAGAACGACCCGGCGCTGGTCATGCGCGGCGTGCGCAAGACCTTCGAGGCCGAAAACGCCCCGGTCCGGGCGCTGCGCGGTGTGAACCTGACCCTCGAGCCGGGCGAGTTCGTCGCCCTGATGGGCCCCTCGGGCTGCGGCAAGTCCACCTTGCTGAACCTGGTGGCCGGGCTCGAAACGCCCGACGAGGGCGAGATAGCGGTCGCGGGCGAGCTGGTCACCGGCCGGACCGAGGACGAGCTGGCCCGGATGCGCCGCCATCACATCGGCCTGGTCTTCCAGTTCTTCAACCTGCTCGAGGGCATGACCGTGCTGGAGAACGTCGCGCTGCCCGCCATCATCGCAGGCCGCAAGCGCAAGATGGCTGAGACCCGGGCCCGCGATCTGCTCGATCTGCTCGGTATCGGCGACAAGGCCCTGGCCGTCCCCGGCGTGCTGTCCGGCGGCCAGCGCCAGCGCCTGGCCATCGCCCGGGCCCTGGCCAACGATCCCACCCTGCTGCTGGCCGACGAGCCAACCGGGGCGCTGGACTCCGCGGGCGGAGCCGAGGTCATCGAGCTGATGCGACGCCTGCACCGCGGCGGCCAGACCATCGTCCTGGTCACCCACGCCGCGGAGGTGGCCGCCGCGGCCGGGCGCGTGGTGCGGATGAGCGACGGCCGGATCACCGAACCCGAACCGGCGGACGGCGACACCGCCGTCGCCGTGGCCGGCTGACCATGGACCCGGCGGCCGCCGCCCGGGCCAGCAGCCGGTACAGTGCCCGCCACCTGGTGCCCCGGCTGCTGGCGCCGCTGGCCGCGGTGGCGGTGGCCGCGATCGGCCTGCGGGTGCCCGGCGGCTGGCCCGCCACCGACGCGGTCGCCTTCGCGCTGGCCATTGCCTGGGCCCTGGCCGGGATCGCCAGCCCGGTCGCAGCTCGCACGTCCCGCGATCACACCCGCGGGCAGCTGAGCCTGGGCCTGCTGCCCGCCCTGGGCGCGCTGGTCGCCGCGACCGCG
Organism: Actinomycetota bacterium; assembly: GCA_003168295.1. The sequence goes on along the minus strand of PMST01000140.1, from coordinate 850 downwards.
CTGACCGCGGCCCGCATCGCGGCCCACGACGGCACCGCGGATCGGCACCAGACCGCCCGGGCGGTGGCCACGCTGGCCGCACCGCTGGTCATCGCGGTCAGCTTCCACTTCCTGCTCGCGCTGCCGGACGGCCGCCTGGTCCAGTCCGGACGGCGGATCCTGGCTGTCCTGGGCTACGTCAGCGCCGTCGGCACCGGTGCCGGGCTGGCCGTCGCGCACCAGCCGTTCGGTGTCATAGCGGGCGCGTTCGTCTGGCCGGTCGCGCTGCTGTGCGCACTGCCGGCCGCCCGGATGCGCTACGTCCGTACGACCGGGCACGACCGGGAGCGGATGCAGTGGCTGGGCACCGGCCTGCTGGTCGCGGCCGTGGTGGCTCTGCTCAGCGCGGTGCTCCATCTCCTGATCGACTGGCCAGGACCGGCCGGCGCGGTGGCGGTCGGCGCCGCCGTGGCCGTCCCGCTGGCCCTGGTCCTAGCCGAATGGCCGACCGCGGCGCCGTTCGGCGGCCGGTCCCTGGTGCACGCCATAACGGCCACGGGCAGCAGCGTCATCGTCGCGGCCATCTACCTGATCGTCGTGCTTGGCTTCGGCCAGGCACCGGGAAACCAGGCCGCCCGCGACATCCTCGGGCTGTCCGTGCTCGCGGCCGCGGTCGCGGCCGTGGCCTTCCTGCCGGCCCGGGCCCGGCTGACCGCCTTCGCCACCAGGTTCGTGTACGGCACGCGGGAGGCGCCGGACGAGGCCCTGCGCACGTTCGGCAGCCGGATGACCCGGGCCGTGGCCATGGACGAGCTGCTGCTCCAGCTGGCCGAGTCGCTGCGCAAGACCATGGGCCTGACCCGGGCCGAGA
>PMST01000141.1 GCA_003168295.1 Actinomycetota bacterium | reverse complement strand
ACGTCTTCGCCTTCCACCCGGTAACGGGCGCCCGCCTTGCGGCCTAATGATCACCGTCACCGGCGAGGCGCTGTTTGATCTCGTCATTGACTCTGATGGCCACATCGCCGCTCAGCCGGGCGGCGGGCCGTTCAACACCGCCAGGACCATGGGCAGGCTGGGCCTGGCGCCCGCTTTCCTCGGCCGCCTGTCGCAGGACGGGTTTGGCCGCGTGTTGCGGGCCAGCCTCGACCGGGACGGCGTCACGCTCGGGGTGCCGCAACTGACCGACGCTCCCACCACCCTCGCCGCGGTTGATGTCGACGCGGCCGGAGGACCCCGGTACCACTTCTACCTGGCCGGCACCTCTTCGGCGGCGCTGGACTACCGGCTGCTGTCGACTGCGCTCCCGAGCGATGTCAGCGCCCTGCACGCGGGCGCCCTGGCTCTGGTGATGGAACCCATCGCCACCAGCATCGAGCGCCTGATTACCCGCGACGTGCCGCCGCACGCGCTGGTGATGATCGATCCCAACTGCCGCCCGCAGGTGATCACCGACCGGCACGCGTACCTGGCCCGGCTCGCCCGCATCCTGCGCCGGACCGACGTGGTAAAGGTCAGCGTGGAAGACCTCGGCTACCTTTTCCCCGGCGAACCCGCAGATGGGGCGGCCACCGCCCTGCTCGATCAGGGGCCCGCGCTCGTCCTCGTCACCGATGGTCCTCGCCCGGCCCGGGCTTTCCTGCCGGGGCAGGAGGTAGCCGTCGATGTCCCGGCGGTGAAGGTCGTGGACACTATCGGTGCCGGAGATGCGTTCGGCGGGGCGTTCCTGGCCTGGTGGTCAGGCAACGAGCTCACCAGGTCCGATCTTCACCGGGCCGAGCCGGTCCGCGAAGCGCTCCAGGCCGCCGTCGAGGTTGCGGCCCTGACCTGCACGCACGTCGGGGCCGAGCCGCCGTGGCTGGCAGAGGTGCGCGGACGACCAGGGTGGCGCGCTTACGGTGAGACTTGATCCGACCCGCGCTCGCCTTGCACCCGCACCCGCGCAGGCTGAATAATGTTCGCTGCGCGGCGCGGCCCAGCCGGGATAGCTGCCGCCAGGGTCCAGAGACGCGGCCCACTTTCTTTTGCGCGCGCAGATGGAGGTGATTCGTGTCTGGTGAGGGTTGTCCCGTGCTGTGGATCGGGCGGGTAGCCGTGGTGACGCTGCCCGATGAAGTAGACGTAACGAATGCCGGCGCGATCGGGGAGGACCTGCTCTCCGTCCTGAACCAGGGTGCGGTTTTGCTCGTCGCGGACATGAGCAAAACGACGTTTTGTGATTCCGCCGGGGTAAGCGCCCTCGTAGCCACCTTCGGGCAAGCGGTGAGGGGTTCGAGCGGACTGCGGCTCGTGGTCGGCACGCCGGCCGTGCGCCGGGTCCTCTCCCTCACCGGTGTCGATCGCCTGATGGAGATGTTTCCCAGCGTCGCCGCCTGCCTGGCGGGCCCGTACGGAGTGGTGCCTCAGGGCAGCCAGTCTAGTGAGCCGGAAAGCGCCACCGCGAAGGCTGACACCGACGGGGGCGGGGCTGGCGGTTAACGCGTCCTCGAACGGAGGCGGCGGCTGAACAGGCTCGCCGGTTACGCTGGTCACGATCGCGCTGGCGATTTCGCGGAGCTTAACGTTGCTGTTTTGCGACGCCGATCGCAGGATAGCGAATGCGCGGTTCTGGCCGCAGTGCTCCCTGGCCATGATGATGCCGAGCGCCTGATCGATAACGGTCCGCGAAGAAAGCGACGAGCGCAGTTGCTCTATAAGCAGGACATGCGATGACAGCCGCAGGGCCAGGGTCAGCGCCCCGGAAGCATTTTCGGCGAAATTCTCAGCGCGCCGCGCTTCCGCCGTGCCGAAGGCCGATGCCGTGCGCGCATACAGGTTAATGGCCCCGATGGACCGTCCGTCGGCGGTCAGCGGAAGCGCCAGGCAGGACCGGATTCCGTGGGACGCCGCCCGCGCCTCGAACTCGGGCCATCGCGCCTCGACGCCAGTGTCTTTCATGCCCGTGGTGTCTTCAATGCGCACCATATGACCGTCGCGCATGGCGTGCAGGCAAGGCCCGTCGTCAAGTTTGTACTGGACTTCGTCGACCTCCGCGGCCACCGGATCACTGCACGCCACGGTCATCGGCAGTCCGCCAGACTGCAGTGTCATACCGCAGGAAAGCCCGCCACGGACGAGACCGGCGGCGAGTCTGGACATCTCATGCAGGAACTGCCCAACGCTTTCGGTACTAAGCAATGCGTCTTGCAGTTCCTTAATATCCCCATTAGCGTCATCGCCCAGATCGTTAACCATTGGCACACCTTCGGCTGACGCGCAGCCACGCATCGTTGTCTTGGCTTTACGTTTGTACCCCCTACCCTTGGCCAGCGAATCAAACGCCCGAGTCGCCCTGGCCCTCGCCGTTAAACGATTCCAGGCTAGCGTGCCGTGAATCACACAGAGTTAGCACTGGTGACTGAGTGACACTAGATTCGGACAAGTCATACCGTTTGGCATGTGACGGGCGGTGCGGAACATTAAGATGGCGCGTGACGCATTCCGAGGTGCTGATCGCGTCGCTCACCCGGGTCGCTCGCGTGACCGTGAGCGGTCGCCCACCTGCCTGCCCGGAGCCAGCCCGCAATGTCTGTTGGAGCAAGCATGAAATCTCGGAACGTGCTCATAGCATCGGCGGTCGCGGTCACGATGCTGGCCGCCGGATGCTCCAGCGGGTCAAACGCGGGCTCGCCGAAGCTCAAGCTCGAGAAGACCAGCATCGTGGTCGACGCGTTCCCGGCCATCGACTCGGCCGGCCTCTATATCGCCCAAATGGACGGCCTGTTCACCGCCCAAGGGCTGGACGTGACCATCGTGCCGGTGACAACCCCTCCGCCGTCCACGCAAACCCTGATCAATGGCCAGGTACAGGGCACGTACGACATCACCGCCGGGGACTACGTCACCTACATCGAGAATGAGCTGGCGGGCAAGGCCAAGCTGCGCATCATCGCCGAAGCCTCCTTCTTGCAGCCGAACGTGCTGACGCTGCTCGTCAAAGGGGGATCGTCGATCAACGAGATCGGCCAGCTCAAGGGCAAGACGGTCTCGGTGAACGCGCCGGACGACATCGGCACCCTGCTGGTCGACTCGCTGCTCGTCGGGCACGGCATCTCACCGAAACAGGTGAAGTTCAACAACGATGTGGCGTTCCCGGCCGTGGCGCAGACCCTGGACAGCAACGAAGTCAGCGCGGCGTTCTCCCCTGAGCCCTTCACCAGCCTGGCCGAGGAGGGCCGGGGCATCGAAGAACTAGCCGACCTTGACCAGGGCTCTACCCAGGACTTCCCGATTCAGGGTTACGCGGTCACGCAGGCGTGGGCGGACAAATACCCCAATACCTTGAAGGCGTTCACCGCGGCGCTGTCACAGGGGCAGGAGATCGCCGACACCAACCGCGCCTCGGTGGAGAAGGCGGTCGAGAGATACCTGGGGATTAAGCCCCCGGTCGCGGCGTTCATCTCCCTGCCTACGTTCCCGCTGGGGGTCGACGCCGTGCGCCTGCAGCGTGTGGTGAGCGCGATGGTCCGGTTCGGTCTCCTTCCGGAGCAGGACTCCTCGTTCAAGGTTTCCAGCATGATCGGCAGCTAGCCGCGGCGCGGCACCCGCTAGCCGCGCCGCAACCGGATCGATGTCGATCCGGTCCGAGCTGATCTCCTCCCGCGACGAAAGGCCCCATCCCGCTCAGGGATGAGGCCTGTCAGACGAGCTTCTCAGCTGGGTGTATTACGCGAGTGGGCGATACTGGGATCGAACCAGTGACCTCCTCGGTGTGAACGAGGTCCAGTCATCTTCTCGACCACGACCTTTAGATGAATGGCCAGGTCAGAGGCCCCTCTTCAACCCAGTTGGGAGAGGTTCAGGAAGGTTCACGCCAGTTGCCACCTCCCAATTTCCTCCCAGTCGGTCATAGACCAGAGTCCATACCCGACTCTGGTCAAACACCGGAAGCTGTTCGGCGGGCAACGGTCGAGGACACGCGCCGAGGCTCTCGCCGCGCGGCGGCCCTGCAAGGTCACCCCGTGATCACGGCGATCGTCGGCCGGGAAAGCCCGCGCTTGGCCGGATCGTCGCCGGTGCCGTTCTCCAGTAGGCAGAACAGCCTGAACTGCCCGGTAGTAGGTGACCGCCTACGGCAGCTGCCCGTCACCATCCCGGCCGGACGGGTCGTGCGAGCGCCATGGTCGCGTCCCGCGCGGCGCGTGTAGGAATGCGCCCCGAGAGAGCGCCTCGTACCCAGTCGGAAGGCAGAGGTCAGGTGGTCGTATGTGGGAGTTCGTCAGTCAGAGGCTTCGTTCGGCCAGCGGGTGGCCGGCGTGACCACCATGCCGACGCCCGGCACGGACACTAGGTAGCCCGATCTGGCGAGCCAAGCGTGAGCGCGCGCGGCGGTCTCCCGGGCGATACCGAACCGTTCGGCGAGCTGATTGCGGGACGGGACCGCATTACCGGGCATCCACTGCCCCGCCCTGATCTCAGCCTCGATGACCCGCGCGACCTGGAGGTACCGCGGAATTCCCGAGAGGTCGTCAAGATCATCTGGCACACTGGTCACCCTAGTTGACCAGGTGGAACGGGTGACCTATAGCGTGGACCAGGTGGACCAGGTGGACTAGTATTGAACTCATGACCGAAGTGACCAGCCTCCCGACCCCCTACGACGCTGTCAGGGTCGCGACGTTCCTGGCCGAGCATCTGTCGTGGTCGGCTTTCTGGGACAAACGCCACGGCGTTTGGCGCGTCTCGGAGAACGACCCGAACTCCGACCTGTACGCCGAGAGCCGCGATGCGGACACCGTGATCCGTTACATGAGCGCCCACGCCTGAGATGCACTGGCCCTGTCAGTCTGCGGCTTCCCAGTCGGCGGACCGATCGGCGGCGCGTTCGAGGATCCACTCAGATGGCTGGATTTCGGGTTTGGGCGGCTGCAAGATCGCTCCGGCGGCTGGTGCTGGCCAGGGTGGGAAGGCCTGGCCGAGGTCGCCGTAGTCGGGGTCTTCGGACGGGATGGTCAGGCTCTGCCTTTCGCGAGCTTGCTGGCGAACGTGTGGCACTGGACGGCTAGGTCTTTGATCCACTGGCCCGTTTCCCGGATCTGCTCCCCGGTGCTCGGGGTGAGTTCGTCGCGCTGGGCTTGTGTGACGCGCGGGGGTTCGGCGGATCGCAGCGGCGGGTACTGGCGGCTGGGGTGACGGCGGCGGAGTTCGGCGTCGGCGGCCACAGCTAGGTGCCGCTGGGCGCGTGTGGCGGTGTCCCAGTCGGCCCGGTCGGCCATGACGGCGGCGAAGGTGGTCTCGCGTTCGGCGTAGATGTCGTGCAGGGCCCGGTAGCTGGCGGCCAGTTCCTGCTGCCGGCTGGCTTGCTCGTGCTGGCCGCGGCGCTGGGCGGCCTGGGCCTCGGCGGGAGCGCGAATGCCGCCCAGGCGGGCGTGGCGGGCGCCGGTGCGGACCTGGCGGAGCTCATCGCCGACCCATCTCGGCGCCCAGGCGGTCTCGAGGGGGTAGGTGTCGCGCAGGTGCAGCAGCGTCCCGTCTGGCATGCCGCGCACGTCGGGACCGTCGGCGGGACCGAGGGCGGCTAGGGCCTCGTGCCAGGCGGCCCGCATGTCGGGGGCGGCGGCGACGGGGGTTCGGGTCCGATCGGGTCGGCGGGGTGGTGGTGGCCGGAGAGTTCCCGCCAGGCGCCGAGGGAGCTGGCCCGCCGCTGCCAGTCCAGCCGGTCCAGCGGGTGTCCGGGGATCGGGCCCAGAGCGTTGATTGCCCAGGGCAGGGCGCCGTCGGCGGCGTGCTCGCCGATCCGGTCTTTGCGCGCGTCCATCATCACGGCGATCTCGGCGGCGTAGGCGCGGCGTCCGGGATCGGCGATGGCGGGGACCTGCTCGGACCACGGGCCTTCGGCCGCGGCGGCCGATACCGCGGCGGCCACCTGCTCCTCGCTGGCCACGTCGGCGGCGAGGTAGGTAACGCCTTTGATCTGGGGCGCGGGTCATGTCAAGGTCGAGGCCGAACACGCGGGCTCCCTGCTCAGCCAGCCCGGTGGCAGTAGCCGCGCCGAGCCCGGAGGCGGCGCCGGTGACGATGGCCGAGGTGTCGGACATCCGCATAGGTCTCCT
>PMST01000236.1 GCA_003168295.1 Actinomycetota bacterium | reverse complement strand
AACAGGCCCTGGCCGAACATGCCGCCTGAGCCGACCGCGATCTTGGCCTGGGCCGCGTTGTAGCCGGCCCCGGACAGGTCGGCGGACGGATGCAGGAAGGACGTGAACCGGGTCAGCTGATAGGACTTCAGCAGGTGCAGGCCGCCGGCCGCGGCGACAACCACCGCCACGATACCCACCAGCGCCGCGACCAGGCGCAGCCGTATCCCGGACAGCAGGATCATGGTCGCGGTCACGACGATGAGCACCAGGGCCACGCCCAGGGCAGGCTCGATCACCACCAGGCCGATCAGCGGGGCCGCGCCGGCCAGGGCCAGCAGCACCGCCCGCAGCCCGGGCCGCTCACCGCGGGCTCCGCTGAAGATCATCGCGGTCATCACGATGAGCGCGATCTTGGCGAACTCCGACGGCTCGACCTGGAACCCGCCGGGCAGGTTGATCCACGCCTTCGCGCCGTTGACGTCGGAGCCGAGCGGGGAGAGCACGGCTAGCAGGGCGAGCAGCGTCGCACCGTAGAAGAACGGCGTCCAGGCCTTCAGCCGCCTGGTGTCGGCCAGGCTGACCACGAACATCAGGACCAGCCCGATGACCACCCAGAGCAGCTGTTTCTTCAGGTAGGTGCGCGGGTCGTGGCCGGCCGCGATGAGGCTGGGCTGGGTCGCCGACCAGACGAGCAGGACCCCTAGCGCGCTGAGCGCGGCCACGACCAGGACCAGGAGCCAGTCCATGTGCCGCAGCGCGGAGTTCCTGGCGAACGCGCGGGCCAGCAGGGAGCGGGGGCGACCGGACAGCACCCCGGGCCGGGGCGTGGCCAGACCCCGCGCGGTGTAGCCCGTCGATCGCCCCGCCATCACTTCCCCTTAGTGCTTTGGCCGTGGCCGGACGTCGCCGTCTTCGCTCCGGACGAGGTTATCGGCGGCGTCGCGGTCGGCACCTGGCCATTCGGGACCGCGGCCTTGTGTCCCTCCAGGCCGTAGATGTCGTCCCATACCGTGCGCACCGCGGGCGCCGCCACGTCGGCGCCGTAACCGGCGTCCGGGACCATGACGATGACCACGTACTTCGGGTTGTTACAGGGCGCGAAGGAGGCGAACACCGAGGTCGCGTTGGCGCCGAAGTTCTGCGCCGTGCCGGTCTTGCCCGCCACGCACACCTTGTTCAGCGGGAAGCCGCTGAAGGCGCTGGCCGCGGTGCCCTGCGTCACCACGCCGGCCAGTGCGCTGCGGATATAGGACAACGTGTCACCGGAGACGGGCAGGTGCCTGACGACCGGCGGGTTGATCTTCTGCACCACGTGGCCGGACGGCGAAAGCAGGGCCTCGCCGATCCGCGGGCTGTACAGGGTGCCGCCGTTGGCCAGGGCCACGTAGGCGTCGGCGAGCTGGATCGGGGTCACGGTCACGTAGCCCTGGCCGATCGCGGCGATGGCCGCCTGGCCCGGTTCCCACTGCCACCCGCTCTGGCAGTCCTGCCACTCGATCTGCTGCACGTAGCTGCCGTACTGCTTGCCGTTCTTGCACCAGTTCTGGCCGGTGTTCGCGTTGTCCTTCCACAGGGAGTACAGCCACTGCCTGGTCGGGATCGTGCCGGTCGACTCGGCGGGCAGGTCGATGCCGGTGTCTTGGCCAAAGCCCCAGTCGAGCTCCATTTGTTGCATCTTCTGCACCGGGGCGTTCGGCGTCGGCTTGGGGTCGGCCTTGAAGTTGTACGAGTCGCTGTTGTACATATCAATGCCGAGGTTGTAGTACACGGTGTCACAGGACTGGATGAGCGCCTCGGCGAAAGTCATGTCGCCGAGGTTCGGCTCGCCGTCATTCTTGAAGGTCTGGCTGCCGATGCTGACCGAGGCGGGGCAGTCGTACAGGCCGTCGAGCGGGTAGCCGTCCGCCACCGCGGCGGCGGTCGAGGTGACCTTGAAGGTGGAGCCCGGGGCGTACTCGCCCTGGGTGGTCCAGTTGATGACCGGCTCCCCGCCGGAGGTGCCGAACAGGTCGTTGAACTCGGCCTGGGAGATACCCCCGGTCCACACGCTCGGGTTGTAATCCGGGTAGCTGGCCATCGCCACCACCCGGCCGGTGGTCGTCATCACGATCGCCGCGCCCTGGTTGGACTTGTTCCCCTCCGCCCGTGACCTGGCGATCGCCTGGTTGAGCGCGGCCTGGGTGTCGGCCTGGATCTGCGCGTTGAGGCTGGTCACCAGGTCGTCACCGTTGACCGGGTTGGTCTGGCTGACGGAGCCGGTGACGTCCCCCGCGGCGTTGACCGACACCACCTGGGTCCCCGGCGTGCCGCGGAGCTGGCCATCGTACTGGGCCTCAAGGCCAGCCTGACCGACCAGGTCGACCCCGGAGAAGCCGGTGACGGGCAGATGCCTGCTCTTGATCTCCTGCGGGGTGATGGGCTGCAGGTAGCCGAGCACCTGGGCCGGGTTGGCCCCGTCCGGCTCCGGGTACTCGATGACCGGCTGCACCTGCGCGGTCACCCCGGGAAACTCCTTCTGCTCCTCCATGACCTGAAGCGCGACCTGGTCGGAGACGTTCTGGTCCACCGGGATGGGCTGATACGGCGAGCCGGCCCAGCAGGGCTGCGGGACGCCCGCCGTGCACAACCGCGTTTTCTCGGAAAGCAGCGTGACGGACATCCCGAGCAGCGGGGCTAGCCGGCGCAGCACCGGCGAGGCCCCGCCTGGCTGCCGGGACAGGTCCATCATGTCCACCGACACGACCATGGCCGTTTGGTGAGTGACCAGGCGGTTGCCGGCGTCATCGAGGATCTGGCCGCGGACCGCGGGCACGATGACGTCCCTGGTCTGGTTCGCGGCGGCGAGCTTGGTAAAGGCGGTGTTGTTCATCACCTGCAGGTACCAGAGCCTGCCGCCCAGCGAGATCAGCATCGCGGCGGCGACCACGTAGAGCACCAGCAGCCGGTGGCGTGACGCCGTGTTCACCGGTAACCTCCCGTCCGCCGCCATCTCCGCTTGGTCTTCTGTCGGGGCATGCGCAGCCGGGCCGGACCCCGTGATCCCTTGAACCCCTTCGAGCCGGACCGCAGCGCCGACGTGCTGGCGCCCGTCCAGCCGCGCCCGAGCGATGTACGGCCGCCCGAGGTGTGGCGCAGCCAGCCCTTGCCTGGTGACCTCGGCTGGGCTGGCCGGCGCATGCCGCCGAACAGCCGGCCGAGGCCGCGGCCGCGCGGCGAGGACCGGCCGAACGCCGAAGTCCGGCCGAAACCAGAGGACCGGCCGAAACCAGAGGACCGGCCGGACGTGAGGCTTCGAGGGGTGCTGAGGGACGGCGACGAGCGGCTGAAGACCGAGCCACCGAGCAGCGACCGGCCGGTGCTGACGCTGCTGAACCTGAGAGCCGGCAGCGCTGAGCTCCCGGGTCTGGTCCCGCCGAGCAGGGAGCCACCGAGGACTCCCTCGCGACGCCGTGATCCGAACCTGACCCGGGATGAGCCGCCAGGTCCGACCCGAGAACCTCCAAGAGCCCCAGAACCCCGAAGAGTCCCAGAACCCCCAAGACGCCGAGAGGCCCGGAAACTCGCCGAGGAGGCCATGCCGAGTCCGATCCCAGAACCCCGAAAATCCCGCAGGCCCCTCAGCGAACTCGCCCGGCCCAGCTTGAGTCGCGGCTCACGGCCCGGGGCCAGGCTGCGGCCGGCCCCGGCGGCACGTGATCCGGCCATCGAGCCATGACCCCTTCCAGCCTCCGACAGCCGCAGCCGCGGGACGCTACCGCCGCCCGCCCGCCGGACCGCTCCCTGGCTCGCGCCGGGTAGTGCCAGTCCGGATTGGTGAGCCCGAAAGCCCCCCGGAACCCCCCGCGCCTGAGATGCCTCCCGGGGCACCCCCGCGAGGCGCAAAGCCGCCGCGGTGGCGTAGAGCACGAACGGGCACAGCAGGATGTCGTAGACGACGGCGACCGGAAGCACGTTGGTGATCGCGAGCCAGGTGACCCGGGGGTCGCTCAGCATGACGCCGAGCAGCGCCAGCATGGCCTCACCGCACATCGCGCCCGCCGCGGTCACGAGGATCTCGAACAGCGCGGTATGCCCGCCTTCGGTCATCCCGTCACCGGAGGAGGTGTCCGCCAGCAGCCCGCACGCGTAGCCGACCAGGCAGAACACCAGCGCGTCCTCGCCGGTGAAATGGCTGCCCGGCGGCGCGACGTCCAGCGCCAGGCCACCCCAGAACCCGGTCAGTGCACCAGCGAGCGGGCCGCTGGCCAGGGCTAGCGCCGCCACCTCGACCAGCACCAGGTCCGGTGCCGAGCCGCCGGGGAACACGATCCGGTCGACGACGGTCAGCTGGAAGACGACCGTGACCGCGACGAGCACGAAGGAGATAAGCCCGCGCACGTCAGCGCCCCGCCGCGCGCGAGGCCGGAGGCGAGTGCGGCGGGGACACCGCGGTTCCGGGGGTTACCGCGGGCGCGCCAGAGGAGTACGAGTAGGGGGCCAGCGTGCCGGACGTGGCCGGGTGCGGGGTGGTCGTGACGGTAACTGTCGGCGCGGGCCGCGGGAGGACCGATACCCGCGGGTTGTGCGCGGGCACCTGCACCACGATGCCGACGACGCCGAGGGCGGTGAAGTCGACGAACGGCCGGACCAGAGCGGTCTGGGTCAGCGACCCGGGGCTTGCGGTCACTGAGGTGATCGTGCCGACGGGCACGCCGGGAACGTCGGGCTGGTCCCCCACCGAGGCGTAGGTGACGACCTGCTGGCCGGGTTTCAGCACCGCGTTCGCGGCGAACAGGTCCAGCCGCAGCAGGCCGGAGCCGGACATGGACTTGCCCGTTCCGGTGACGTCGCCGATCTGCCCGCTCCCGGCCAGCTGCACGCCGACCACCGACGACGCGTCGCTGGCCAGCACGACGGTCGAGGTGTCCGCGCTCACTCCGGTGACGGTGCCGACGAATCCCGAACCGTTGAGGACCGTCTCGTTCGGCTTAATTCCTTCGTTGCTGCCCGCGTCCAGGGTGACCGTGTCGGAGTAATCGCCCCCGGCCGCGATGACGTTCGCGGCGACGATCCGGTAGCCGCCGGCATCGAGCTGCAGCAGCTGCGACAGTTGCTGCCGGTCGGCCTTGCTCAGCTGAGCCTGGCTGAGTTCGGCCCGCAGCTCGGCGTTCTCCCGCTGCAGGCTGGCGATCGTGCCCTGCGCCGACGGGCCGCCCGTGATCGAGTCGAACAGGCTCGCCACCGGGTCAGTCACGTCGTGCGTGACCCGCTCGACCGGCCCGAAAATGTCCGCGCCCGCATTCCGGGCCGGCGAGGCGCCGCCGTCCCGGAAGTCCAGCGTGATCAGGACGATGGCGACGAGCACGAGCACGCCGAGAACCAGGCGGGTACGCCGGTTGTCGTGCACGGCAGCTCCTGGTCCACCCGCGCCCGGTACGGCGGGTCGGTAAGCGGCTTGCGGTATGAGGCCGGTATCAGCGTCTGGTGTCAGGCACCAGGACCTGACGCAGGGTCTCGAAATCCTCGACACACTTGCCCGTGCCGAGCACCACGGAGTCCAGGGGGTTGTCCGCGACCTCCACGGGCATTCCGGTCTCCTCCCGGATTCGTGACTCTAGTCCGCGCAGCAGGGCGCCGCCGCCGGTCAGCGCGATACCCCGGTCCATGACGTCCCCGGCCAGCTCCGGCGGGCACTTGTCCAGTGTGTTCTTGACCGCGTCGATGATCAGGTTGACCGGCTCCTCAATCGCGCGGCGCACCTCGGCGGCCGAGATCACGACGGTCTTGGGCAGGCCGCTGACCAGGTCCCGGCCCCGGATCTCCGCGTGCGGCTCATCGGCGGCGGGAAACGCGGAGCCGATGGCCATCTTGATCTCCTCGGCCGTCCGCTCGCCGAGCATCAGCGAGTATTCCTTCTTGGCGAACGTGATGATCGCCTGGTCGAGCTCATCGCCGCCGATCCTGATGGACTGCGAGGTGACGATGCCGCCCAGCGAGATGACCGCGACCTCGGTGGTGCCGCCGCCGATGTCGACCACCATGTTGCCGGTCGGCTCGTGCACCGGGAGCCCGGCGCCGATCGCCGCAGCCATCGGCTCCTCGATGATGTACACCCGGCGCGCGCCGGCCTGATGGCCGGCCTCCTTCACCGCGCTCTGCTCCACCCCGGTGATGCCGCTCGGCACCGCCACCACGAGTCTCGGTTTGGCGAGGTGCGAGCGCCGGTGCACCTTCTGGATGAAATAGCGCAGCATCCGCTCGGTCACGTCGAAGTCGGCGATGACGCCGTCCTTCAGCGGCCGCACCGCCACGATGTTGCCGGGGGTGCGGCCGATCATGCGTTTAGCCTCGACGCCTACCGCGACGATATGGCCGTTGTTGGTATTGAGCGCCACCACCGACGGCTCGTTCAGCACGATGCCGCGTCCACGCACGTACACCAGCGTGTTCGCAGTGCCGAGATCGACCGCCATGTCACGGCCGAGAAACGTCAGGGCGTTGCTCATCAGGAACGGGGCCTTCCGGTCCGGGCTTTGATCTGGGAACTATCGATGATCTTCGGGACTCGTCGATGTGAGTTGGACGGGCTCGAGGGCCGTGTGGTTCCTTCGGTCCCTAATCAGACAACGGTGACGCCGGGACAGCAAGTTCCGGAAACCGCACCCCGATCCCGCCCCGGACATGTCTATCTCGCAGCATCGGCGCGTCGAGTCTGATCGGGGCGAGATTGTGTTCTGACAACGACACTCCTCCACCGGGCACAGACAGCTGCGATACAGGCAGCTAACCGAAGGTCGCAGCCTGCTACAGGTCGATGACGCGATTCGCTATTTCCGTCAGCTTACCCATGATCGGGCGCGTCGCCAGTCCCCGCGGGCGGCGCGCCGTACGCGAGTTCGTCGACTTTACCGTCCGTTTTCCGCCCGTTTCACCATCCGTCCCGCTGAACGCACTGACCGGGCCTGCGGCCCGGACGCCGGATCGCCGCCACCGCCATGGCCAGCGCGACGGCAGCGGTGACCGCCGGCCCTGGCCGTGATGACGGTGAGGCCGGACAGCGCGATCAGGCCCGCGATCATCGCCTTGTCCGCTCGGTAGGTAACGGCTACGGTGATCGCGCACATTCCGGCGACCAGCGGCCCGGGCAGAGCTAGCTGCGATCGCTCGGCCACCGGGAAAGCGTTCCTCGCGGACGCCGTGGCGCTCCCGCTGGCCAGGACCGCATACAGCACGGTCAACCCGAGCGCCGCGCCGGTCAGCCACGGGTACGGCTGGAGGGCGTGCCAGTCGCCTGAGCTGACCCGGTAGCGCATTAGCCCGGCCGCGGCGGCCAGCCCGGCCACCGTGACGGCCATCGCGGGCAGCGCCAGACCCGGCGGCGGCCGCCGACGGTGAGGCAACGGCCACCGCGGCAGCGGGACGGCCACCGGGGCGGACAGTATCGGAGCGGACAACGTCGGGAGCGCAGCGGAGGGCCGGGCCGCGGCGGGCGATGCGGCGCTCTTGCGGCGGAACAAGCCGTCGCCTCGGATCGCGGCGTGTGCGCCGCCCCGCTGGCGTGGTACAGCCTTATCCGGACGCGATGGCGGCTGACCCAACTCCGTCGTCACTTGTAGCTCCAAGAGAATCACTCAACGCTACCGACGTAGGCTAGCCCGTCCGGCCATGATCATGCACCCGAAGGCGTCAGAATCCCGAAGGCTTGAGAATCAGGGGGCAGGCGCGGCGGGGGCGCCGGAGCTTTCCGGGTGCCGGGCGGCGGCGGTCCTGGGAGCCGCGTGCCGGCGGGCCAGCCAGATGCCAGTGACCCAGAGCGCGGCGAAGATCACGCCGAGGACGTACATGACCGGCACGACGACTCCGGCGGCGATGACCGCGACCTGGAGTACGGTGCCGGCCTTCAGCGCCCAGCCCCTCCGCGGCCGCCCCACCACCCCGCTGAGCAGCAGGGCACAGACGGCCAGGGCGCCGCCGATGCCGCCGGCCAGAGGGCGGTTGGCGTGCTCAAGGACGATGGCGGGCGTGATGGCGAGCCCGAGGATGATCGCCTCCATCATCAGCACCGTGCCGCACAACTGCCTCATCCGCTCGCCTCCTGCGACGCTGGGCCCCTCATGAGAGTTCCGCGGCCGTGAACGAATGGCGCGAGGGCTGACTGACCGGCGGCTCGGGCGGAAGCTCGCCACCATTCGGTCCGAGCAGCTTGCGGGCGTCACCCGCGGTGATCACCGATCCGGTAACGAGCACGCCGCCGCTGCCCGGCAGGCCTTCCACCACGGCTTCGTCGGCCAGCGTCACCGCAGCCTCGATGGCATCGTCGAGCCGGTCGGCGGAGGTGACCCGGTCGTCGCCGAAGATCTCGGCCGCTATCTCCGCGACCTCTGCCGTCTCCATCGACCGGTCGGAGGAATTGCGAGTTACCACGATCTCATCAAGCAGCGGCTCGAGTTCGGAGAGCATGCCGGCGACGTCCTTGTCCCCGCTGGCCGCGAAGACACCGTACAGGTTGGTGAAGGTGAACGTCTCCTGCACGGCGGCGACGGTCGCCGCCACGCCGGCCGGGTTGTGCGAGGCGTCGATGATGATGGTAGGGCTGCGCCTGATGATCTCCAGCCGCCCGGGCGAGCTGACCTTGGCGAACGCCTCGCGCACCAGCTCGCCGTCGAGCGCCTCGCCAGCCTCGCCGGACACGCTGGACACGCCGGCGAACGCCTCCACGGCCGCGAGCGCGCAGGCCGCGTTTCCCGCCTGGTAAGCGCCGAACAGAGGGAGGAAGATGTCCTCGTAGGTGCCGCGCAGGCCGCGCAGCGCGAGCTGCTGGCCGCCCACGGCCTGCTCATGGCTCAGCACGCCGAACTCCACGCCTTCCCTGGCCACCGTCGCGCCTACCTCGGCGGCGCGCCTGAGCAGCACCTCGGCCGCGGGCCGGGACTGCTGCGCGAGCACCGCGACCGCGCCGGGCTTGATGATGCCGGCCTTCTCCCCCGCGATCTCCTCGATCGTGTGGCCGAGCAGCCTGGTGTGGTCGATCGCGATCGGGGTGATCACCGCTACCGAACCATCCGCGACGTTGGTGCAGTCGAGCCTGCCGCCCACGCCGACCTCGAGGACCATCACGTCCACCGGCGTATCGGCGAAGATCGCGAAGGCCATCCCGGTCAGCACCTCGAAGAAGGACATCGCCACCGGATGCCTGTCATCCACCAGCGCGACGAACGGGAGGATTTCCTCGTAGGCCTCGACGAAGCGCTCCGGTGTCACCGCCGCACCGTCCACGCAGATCCGCTCCCTGATCGAGACCAGGTGCGGGCTGGTGAACCGGCCGGTGCGCAGGCCGCGGCTGCGCAGCAGCGCGTCGATCATCCTGGCGGTCGACGTCTTGCCGTTAGTACCCGTGATGTGGATGACCGGGCAAGCGCGCTGCGGATCGCCGAGCAGCCCGACCAGGTCGGCCATCCGGTCCAGGGCAAGATCAACGGAGTGTTCGGGCCGGCGGGAGATGATCTCCTGCTCGACCTCGCGCATCCGAACCTCGATATCCACACATCCAGCCTACTGCGCAGCCCCAGCCGGCCTGCCCGCGCCGCCGGATACCGTTGGGTCAGATTGAGGCGAGGCGCTGCTCGAGGCGGATGATGTCGGCCTGGGCCGCGTCTAGGCGCTGACGGGTTTTCGCCACTATGGCGGCGGGAGCCTTCGCAGTGAAGGCGGCGTTGTCCAGCTTTCTGGCCGCCTGCTCGGCCTCGTTTCTGGCCGCCGCGAGATCTTTCTCCATCCGGCGGCGTTCGGCCGCCACGTCGATGGCTCCGGCCACGTCGAGCTCGACCGTGACGCCCTCTACCTCCAGGGCCGCGGACGCGGTGAAGCCCTCCGCAGGCGGGTTCAGCCGCAGCAGCGAGCGGATCCGCTCTTCGTGCCCGGCCAGCGGCGTATTCTCGATGCCCGCCAGCCTGGCCGCCACCCGCTGTCCCGGGCGCAGGCCCTGATCCGAGCGGAACCGCCGGACCTCGGTCACCAGCCGCATCATCGACGAGATCTCCGCCTCGGCGGCCGGGTCCTGATAGGAGAAGACCGGCCAGGCGGACACCATGACCGACTCCTCGCCGGTCAGCGCCGTCCACAGCTCCTCGGTGACGAACGGCATGACCGGGTGCAGCAGCCGGAGCAGTTGGTCGAGCACGAAGCCCAGAACTCCCCTGGTCGTCTCGACCGCGCCGGCGTCACCGGAGGCCAGCGGCACCTTGGCCAGCTCCAGGTACCAGTCGCAGACCTCGTCCCAGGCGAAGTGGTACAGCACATCGCAGACCTTGCCGAACTCGAAGGCCTCGAACAGCCGGTCCACGTCGGCGATCACGGCCGACAGCCGGGACAGGATCCACCGGTCGGGGCTGGCGTACGAGCTGGGCTCGGGCGGAGCCGCCGGGACGTGCGCGCCGTTCAGCAGAGCGAAGCGGACGGCGTTCCATAGCTTGTTGCAGAAGTTGCGCGAGCCTGCGGCCCACTCCTCGCTGATGGCGATGTCACCGCCGGGGTTGGCCCCGCGGGCCAGGGTGAACCTGGTCGCGTCGGCCCCGAACCGGTCCACCCAGTCCAGCGGGTCCACCGTGTTCCCGCGCGACTTGGACATCTTCTTGCCGAACTGGTCGCGGACCAGGCCGTGCAGGGCCACGACGCGGAACGGCACGGACCCGGAAACCTCGTCCGGCTCGGCATCGCGCATCGCGTAAAGGCCGAACATCATCATCCGGGCGACCCAGAAGAACAAGATGTCGTATCCGGTCACCAGCACGCTGGTCGGATAGAACGTGCGCAGGTCAGGCGTTTCGTCGGGCCAGCCGAGGGTGGAGAACGGCCACAGCGCCGAGGAAAACCAGGTGTCGAGCACGTCGGGATCCTGGCGCCAGCCCGCCGGGGCCTGCTCGTCCGGGCCGACGCAGACCACCTCGTCGTTCGGTCCGTAATAGACCGGGATCCGGTGCCCCCACCAGAGCTGGCGGCTAATGCACCAGTCGTGCATGTCATCCACCCAGCCGAAGTAACGCGCGTTCATCTCCGGCGGGTGCAGCCGGACCCGGCCGTCACGCACTGCGTCCCCGGCCGCCTGGGCGAGCGGCGCGACGGCCACGAACCACTGCAGCGACTGGCGCGGCTCGACCGTCGTGCCGCAGCGGCTGCAGTGGCCGACCGAGTGCAGGTACGGCCGGACCTCGGCGAGGATCCGGCCGTCCTCCCGCAGCGCGGCCACCACCGCGGGCCTGGCCTCGAACCGGTCCAGGCCCTGGAACGGGCCGTGCACGGTGACCACGCCGTGCTCGTCGAGGACGGTGATGCTGGGCAGGCCGTGACGGCGGCCGATCTCGAAGTCGTTCGGGTCGTGGGCGGGAGTCACCTTCACCGCGCCGGTGCCGAAGGCCGGGTCGACATGATCATCAGCGACCACCGGGATGCGCCGGCCGGTCAGCGGCAGCTCCACGGTACGGCCGACCAGATGGGTGTAACGCACGTCGCCGGGGTGCACCGCGACCGCGGTGTCGCCGAGCATCGTCTCGGCCCGGGTGGTGGCGACCACGATGGACTCGTCATCGCCGTCCTGGCTGACACCGCCGTAGCGGATCGAGACGAGCTCGCCTTCGTCGTCGCTGTGCTCGACCTCGATGTCGGACAGCGCCGTCAGGCAGCGCGGGCACCAGTTGATGATGCGTTCGGCCCGGTAGATCAGGCCGTCGTCGAAGAGCCGCTTGAAGATCGTCTGGACCGCGCGGGACAGGCCCTCGTCCATGGTGAACCGCTCGCGCGACCAGTCGACGCTATCGCCGAGGCGGCGCATCTGGCCGAGGATCTTGCCCCCAGATTCCGCCTTCCACTGCCAGACGCGCTCGACGAAGGCCTCCCGACCAAGGTCGTGACGGCTCAGGCCCTCCTTAGCCAGCTCGCGCTCGACCACATTCTGGGTGGCGATCCCGGCGTGATCCATGCCCGGCAGCCACAGGGCGTTGTAACCCTGCATCCGGCGGCGCCTGACCAGCGCGTCCATCAGCGTGTGGTCTAGCGCATGGCCGATGTGCAGGGAACCCGTCACGTTCGGCGGCGGGATGACGATGGAGAACGCGGGAGCTTGCGACTGCGCGTCCGCGGCGAAGTAACCTGCCTTCTCCCAGCGTTCGTAGCGCGCGCCTTCCACCTCGGCGGGCGCGTACTGGGAGGGCAGCTCGATGGGCTCGGGTCTGCTCACGACAGGTGAGTCTACGACCCAGAATCACCCGGCGTGGACCTCCACGGCGTTCCTGACATCGAGAGCGATCGTGGCGGCGCCCGCGTATTTCGACGGATTCGCCTTATGGAGGAACTGGACTTCGCCGAGGGTGGTCGGGGTGACCCACACGCACTCGCTGGCGTCAGGGCCGGTCGAGGTGTTGTAGCCGCACACCATGTCGCCGCCGTGCGGGCCCGCGCTCACCACGCGCGAGGACACGAGCTCGGACTGCGCGACCTTGATCACGGCCGCCGGGTCGAACGTGCCATTGAAGCCGACGAACAGGATGCCCCTGAAGTCGCTGGACGCCACCGACGTGACCGGCCCGATGGTGTAGATACTGACCACAGATGCGCCCGGCTGGCCCGCGCCCTTGGCCTTGATCTGCGCGGCCGAGGGGATTGCCTTGTTCGCCGCGATCGTACTGAACTCCTTGGTCGCGGCCGCGTTCAGCGGGTACGTCCCGACCGCGGCCGCCTGCTTGAGACGGTAGCCGGAGCCAGCCCCGCCCGCCGTGGCCGTGGTCCGCGCGGTGGGGGTGGAGGACCCGCTCGCCTGGCCGCTCCCGCCGCTCTTGGTCAGGTGCAAGACGAGGAGCACGATCAAGATCACGCCGATGACCGACGCCGCTAGATACAGGATCATCCGGGTATTGCCGAGCCGATGCGGCGAACCCTGGCCCGGGCCTGGCTGATCCGGCCCGGACAGGCCCGACCGTGGCGGACGACCGCGCGAGGCGAAATCATCATCGCCGTAAGCCTGGCCGCCGGGCTGCTCGAAGCCCGGCGGGGCATAGGAGTCCTGACCGTAGCCGCCCTGACCGTAGGCCTCCTGCGGGGAACCGGCCTGCGGGGAACCGGTCTGCGGAGTGCTGGATGGCCGTGCGGGCTGGCCGAAAGCACCGGGAACATATCCGTCCTGGCCGTACCCGTCCTGGTCGTACCCTGCCGGGGCGTAACCATCTTGGGTGTGGGCGCCCTGGCCATAGCCATCGCGGCTGTAGCTGTCCTGGCTGTAGCCGGGCTGCGGGTAGCCACCCGAGCCAGAGGCCTGGCTGAAGCTGTCCTGAGCCGGGGCGTCCTGGCCGGCATCGTGGCTGGCGCCGCTGGGGCCAAAACCGTTCTGGCCGTAACCAGCCTGGCCGAAGCCGTCCGGGTCGAAGCCGTGCTGGCCGTAACCGTTCTGACCGTAGCCGTTCTGGCCGCGACCGTTCTGGTCGAAGCCATTCTGGTCGTCGGCGGACGGCTCGGAGTCCGGCAGCTTGTACGCCTCCGTGTGGTAGTCCGAGGCCGGATGGGACTGCTCGGTCGGCCCGGTGCCACCCGGTAGGAAACCGCCCGGCCCGGAGGCCTGCTGGCCAAAGCTGTCCTGGGCCCCAGGCGCCGGGCTACCCAGGGTCGGAATGGAGGGCTCCGACCGGGTGGCCTGCAGGGCATCCTGGCCAGACTCGTCCGCCCAGGGGCGTTGCTGCCCAAAGCCAGTCTGGGGGAAGCCAGACTGAGGGAAACCGGACTCGGGGTAGTCGGACTGCGAGTAGTCGGACTGGGGGTAGTCGGACTGGGGGTAGCCGGGCCGCTCGAAGCCCGGCTGCGGATATACCTGCGTCTGGTAGTCGTGATCCGGCTGATCCGGCTGATCCGGCTGGCCGACACCGGCGGGCAGGAAACCGCCCTGGCCTGGCGTCTGCTGGCCATAACCTGGTTCGCCGCCGGACCCTTCCGGGCCGTAACCTGACCGCGCGCCACGCTGGGTCTGGTAGTCCTGATCGGCGCCGAAATCGCGGTCGGCACCGTAGCCCGGCTGGCTGCCGAAACCCGCCTGGGCGGGGTAACCCTGCGGG
This sequence comes from Actinomycetota bacterium, assembly GCA_003168295.1. The sequence continues at coordinate 1,987 of PMST01000236.1, read as the reverse complement.
CCGCGGTAACCCTGCTGATCGCTGGTATCTGACCAGCTTGGCGGGTTATCCCCGGTCGCGCCGTATCCAGGGAATGACCCGGTTCGGGACTCGTCGTAACCCGCGGCGGCCGAAGGACCCGGGCCGAGAGCAGCCTGCGGGCGCGGCGGGCCGGGGGCGATCGCACGGCGCGGACCTGAGCTCGGCGTGTTCTGTGATGGGCCCGGAAGCTGGGGGCCGGACCCGAGGCTTCGCTGCTGGCCGCTGCCCGTTACCGGCTCGTAGACAGGCTGCTGGCCGTAACCCGACCCCGGCCCGTAGCCGCTGCCGGACCCGCTGTCGTAGCCTGCGGCCTGGTCGTGGGTCTCGGCCTGGTCGTACCCGGGCAGGCCGCGTCGCCCGGCCCGAACTCGGCCCTCGCTGCCGCGCGGGGCCTGTTGGCCGCCTGTCGACTGATCTTGCTGGTAGCCCGGCCCGCTCTGTTCCTCGGGCTCCTCGCTTGCGTCCCAGCTCCCCGTGGGGGCATCCCAACCACTCATCTGTGCTCAATTCCCCCGTCGCTGTGGAAGACGGTTGCTTTGACAGCGTCCGAGATCCTGGCGTGGCGGGAACCCCGCCAGACTAACGGCAATACGCAGGAGGCTACACATCGATTGCGAGGATCGAGAGCAATACCCTCAAAGTCGACATCAGGCAGACGCCACCTTTACCCTGCGAATACGCTGGCCAGCCCGCTGTTATCGAATAATTGCGCAGAAGGACAACTCAGGCCGGGAAAATGACCTCCCAGGGTTCCCGCGACCGGCGAGGGACCGGCGAACAGACCGGTTCAGGCTGATTTCTCGCGCGGTGTGCGCCGCGTGACGTCCCTCGGAACGATCGTCGGGTTCACATTCTCGAGCACGGCTTCGCGCGTGATCACGACGCGCTCCACGTCCTTGCGGCTCGGCACCTCGTACATGACCGACTGCAGGACCTCTTCCAGAATCGCGCGCAGCCCGCGGGCCCCGGTGCCGCGAAGGTTCGCCTGGTCAGCGATGGCCTCCAGCGAGTCCGGCGTGAATTCCAGATCCACTCCGTCAAGTTCGAACAGCCGCCGGTACTGCTTCACCAGCGCGTTCCGCGGCTCGGTCAGGATCTGGATGAGCGCGTCCCGGTCCAGGTTGTGCACGCTGGTGATCACCGGCAGCCGGCCGACGAACTCGGGGATCATCCCGAACTTCAGCAGGTCTTCCGGCATCACCTCGCCGAATTGATCGGTGTTAACGTTCCTGACCCGGAGCTTGGCGTTGAAGCCCATCCCGTTATGGCCGGAGCGCTGCTCGATGATCTTCTCCAGACCGGCGAACGCTCCACCGCAGATGAACAGCACGTTGGTGGTGTCGATCTGGATGAACTCCTGGTGCGGGTGCTTGCGCCCGCCCTGCGGCGGCACCGAGGCCGTGGTGCCCTCGAGGATCTTCAGCAGCGCCTGCTGCACGCCCTCGCCGGAGACATCGCGGGTGATCGACGGGTTCTCGCTCTTGCGCGCGATCTTGTCGATCTCATCGATGTAGATGATGCCCGTCTCGGCCTTTTTGACGTCGTAGTCCGCCGCCTGGATCAGCTTAAGCAGGATGTTCTCGACGTCTTCACCGACGTAGCCGGCCTCGGTCAGGGCGGTCGCGTCGGCGATCGCGAACGGTACGTTGAGCAGCCGGGCCAGCGTCTGGGCCAGCAGCGTCTTGCCCGAGCCGGTCGGGCCGAGCAGCAAGATGTTGGACTTAGCCAGCTCAACGCCCTCATCGCCGGGCCGGTCGTCCCCCGACTGGACGCGCTTGTAGTGGTTGTACACGGCCACGGACAGGGCCTTCTTGGCCTTGTCCTGGCCGATCACGTACGCGTCGAGGAACTCGTAGATCTCCCGCGGCTTGGGCAGGCTGTCCCACTTGAACTCGGTGGGCTCGGCGAGCTCTTCCTCGATGATCTCGTTGCAGAGGTCGATGCACTCGTCGCATATGTACACGCC
>PMST01000339.1 GCA_003168295.1 Actinomycetota bacterium | reverse complement strand
GTCGGGAGCCACTCGATCTGCTGGGCCATAGTGGAGGTCGATTCGTTGACGATGACCGAATCCGGTGGCCTGACCCGGCTCAGCACGGCGTAGACCTCAGGCGGGGTGAGCGGGCTGCTCGGCACCTGCGGCAGCGCGCGCGGCCGCGCCATCGGCTCCGGCGCGGTCCGCGCGGAACCCTCCGCCACCAGGTCCAGGAGCAGCTCGATCGCGATCTTGGGGTCGGCCAGCAGGGCGTCGCCGACCCGCGCGGACGCGGCCGCCTCGGGGCTGGCGGTGATCTGCAGTAGTTCGGTGCCCGCGGGGAGGAGGTCGCCGGGCACATAGGGGTAGTACCGGAACACCTCGGCGCCGATCACGACGGCCAGGTCGTGCCCGGTCAGCCGGTCGCTGATCGTCTTGACGGACATGCCGAGCGGTCCGCCGAACAAGGGGTGGTCCTCCGGGAAGGAGGCCCGGTCCAGCAGCGGGGCCCCGTAGACGGCGGCGCGCAGCTTCTCGGCCAGCGCGACGGCCGCGTCCCACCCGCCGCTGCGGTCCACGTCGGGTCCGAAGACCAGCGCGGGGCGGCGGCTGGCCGAGATGCGGTCGGCGAACTGGCGCAGGCGCTCGGCTTCCGGGGCCACCCTTGCGCTCACGGTGCGAACGAGGGCCGGGCCGGCCAGCGGCTGGTTCCAGTCATCCAGCGGTATCGACAGGAACACCGGTCCGGCCGGCGGCTGCAGCGCCATCGCGTAGGCCCGCATGAACGCCTCGGGCACATCCTGCGCCCGGTACGGCTCGTAGGACCACTTCACCCACGGCTTCGGCATCGTGGTGGCCTCGCGGTTGCCCAGGTACGGCTCCCCGATCATCAGCTCCCGGTGCTGCTGGCCCGCGGTGACGATCAGGGGGGTGTTGCCGTGGTAGGCCGCGACCAGGTTCCCCATGCCGTTCCCCACCCCCGCCGAGGAGTGCAGGTTGACCAGGGCCGGGCGCCGGGTGACCTGAGCGAAGGCGTCGGCCATCGCGATGGCGGAGGCCTCCTGCAGCGCCAGCACGTAGCGGAAATCGCCGGGGAATTCCTGCAGGAAGGTCTCCTCGGTCGAACCCGGATTACCGAAGACGGTTGTCAGTCCAAGGGACCGCAGCAGGTCGTAGGTCACGCTTCGGACGGTGGAGTTCTCGGCCATGCTTTTTACCTTCTCAGCGGTCGGCCGGCTGGGCATCGTACCGGGCACACGAATCCCTTCCGGTTGTTCGTGCGCCGCTGACGATGAACGCGTGTTGGTATGGGCGTGTTATTAAGGTAGGCGCGAGCGGAGGTCGCGTTATGGCGGACGACAGCACGCGGACCGTTCTGGTCGCCCTCGGGGCGGGGCTGGGCGTCGCGCTGGCCAAGGTCGGGGCGGCGGTTTTCACCGGGTCGCCCGCCATGGCGGCCGAGGCTTCGCATTCACTCTCTGATACCGCCAACGACCTGTTCCTCTTCGTCGCCCAGCGGCGCAGCAGCCGCCACCCGGACGGCCGCCATCCCCTCGGGTACGGGCGGGAAGCCTACTTCTGGGCCCTGATCGCGGCCCTCGGCGTGTTCATCGCCGGCGCGGCGTTCTCGCTGCGCGATGGCATCACCGAACTGATCCGCCCCGGCGTCACCTCGTCGTTCACTCCTGCCTACATCGTGCTGGCCATCTCGGCCGTCTTTGACCTGGTGTCGTTCCGACAGTCGGCGGGCCAGCTGATCGGCCGGGCGCGCCGTCACCATCAAGACGTCCTGGACGAGGCCAGGGGGACGTCTGACCCGACGCTGCGGGCGGTCTTTGTCGAGGACGCGGTGTCCGTGTCGGGCGACGTGATCACGCTGGCCGCGCTGGGCCTTAATCAGATCACGGGATCGTCGATACCCCAGGGGATAGCCGCGGTGGTCATCGGGGTGGTGCTGATTCGCACCAGCCTTCGGCTCGGGAAGCGCAGTCACGACTTCCTGGTCGGCGCCTGGCTGCTGCCCGCCGCTCCGTCGGCGGCCCCCGCTGGGTCGCCGACGCCCGCGAGGTCGGATGACGATGACTTTACCCAGCCGCTCCGGGCCGATGACGAAGACCGGATACGGACGTTCCTCCTCGGCTACCCCGGGGTGACGGCCATTCGCGAGGTCCTGATTACCTTCACCGGTCCGGGCCGGGTGTGGGTGACCGCGCGCCTTGACATTGACGACGGACTTACCGGCGCTCAGGTCAAGGCGCTGGTCTGCGGCATCGAGTCGGGTATGAAGCGCGAGTCGGAAAACGTCTACCGGGTCGACGTCGTGCCCACCGGCGTTTGCTTAGGTGGTGCGGGTCAGTTCCTCCAGCAGGAACACGAATGACTCGTANNCCGGCGGTGCCGCAGCAGGTCGTGCCGACCGGCACCAGGACCTCCTCGGCGAGACGGCCGGCCAGGCGCTCCAGGGTCCTGGTCAGCCCCAGGTGGGTGGAGGAGCAGGTCGGGTGGACCGCGGCGCGTTGGACGCGGCGGGTGACGGTGAGCGCCGGGAGCAGGCTGTCGCACCAGGCGATGGAGTCCAGCAGCGTGATCTGGTCGAGCCGGGCGCGGTGCTCCGCGTCCAGGTAGTTCTTGACGTCGTCTAGCAGCCCGTTCGTGCACGAGGCCGCGTCGATGACCACCGGCATCGTGCCGTGCCCGCTCCACTCCCACAGCGCATCGCAGGTGGCGGCGGCCATCCACTTGTGGCCCCGGATATAGCCCTTGCTGCTCCACGGGGTGGAACAGCACTTGCCCGCGACGTCGGCCGGGATCCACAGCGGCTTACCGGCGCGCGCCGACACCTCGACCAGGACCTGCGGCAGGCTCGGGTGCCTGCCCTGGCCCGGGTTACGGCCGAAGATCCGGTTGATGCAGGCGGGGAAGTACACCGCGGCGGCGCCCTCCTTGACCGTGGCGGGCAGCTGGCGCAGCTGGGCACGCGGCATCGGGCCGGGCACCGACGGCATCAGGTCATCGCTGACCACCCGCCGGGCGGCCGCGGTCAGGCCGGTCAGGGCCCTGACCCCGACGGTGCGCTGGATGACGTCGGCGGCAGCGATGGCCGACCGGGCGAGCTTCTCCGTGGTCGCCCACCGCTTGGCGATCATCAGCGCGACCCTTTCCCGACCCGGCGTCGATTCGGCGCGGCGGAACGTCTTTTCCAGCGCGCCGGTGTTGATCTGGACCGGGCACGGGATCGCGCAGGAGCCGTCGACGGCGCAGGTCTCAATGCCGACGTATTCGTATTCGTCCTGCAGCCGGGCCAGCAGCGGCGAGTTTTCTGGCTGGCGGGCCATCTCCCGGCGCAGCACGATCCGCTGCCGCGGGGTCGCGGTGACGTTGCGGCTCGGGCACACCGCCTCGCAGAAGCCGCATTCGATGCAGTGNNACGCCGTGCGGGTCGGCGAGCTTCTTGATCCGCCACATCATGTCCGTGGCCTTCTCGCCCCACTCGTGGCGGACGAACGGCGCCATGTTGATCCCGGTGCCGTGCTCGGCCTTCAGCGAGCCGTCGTAGGTGTCGATGACCAGCGTGACCAGATCGGTCATGAACGCCGCGTACCTGTCCCGGTCGCCGGCGTCGCCGAGGCTGGGGGTCAGCGTGAAGTGCAGGTTGCCGTAGGCCGCGTGCCCGGCCGCGTTCGGCATGAAGCCGTGCTTGGACAGCAGTTCCTGCAGATCCTGGGCGCCCTCGGCGATCCGGTCGGGCGGGAAGCACACATCCTCGATGATCAGAGCGGTACCTTCGGGCCGCTGCTTGCCGACGATGCCGAGGAGCCCGTCGCGGACCTTCCAGTACAGCTCGATCAGGTCCTCGTCGCGGGTGAATTCCAGGGGGTGGACCAGGTTCGCGCCCGCGAGCTGCGCGGTGGCCTTGGCTACCGCGGCGTCGAGCTCGGCCGGGCTGTCGGCGCGGAACTCGACCAAGAGTCCCGCGGCTTGCGGATCGAGAGTTTTCCAGTACGCCGGGGTGCCGGGGAAGGCCTGCGCGGCCGCGGCCAGCGCGGGAGCGAGCATGAGCTCCACCGCCTCGGCGCCGAGGGAGACCAGGCCGGGGACGAGCGCGGTCGCTTCGCTGATCGAGGGCAGCACGATCCAGCTGACCGTGGTCACGGCCGGCGCCGGGATGGTGTTGATCACGGCTTCGGCCATGAACGCGAGCGTGCCCTCGGAGCCGGCGATGAGCCGGCGGAAGATNNCCCAGCGGGGTATCGGCGTCCAGCAGGGCCGACAGCGCGTAGCCGTTGGTGTTCCGGATGGAGAACTTATGCCGGACCCGCTGCGCGAGCTCGGTGTCGGCGAGCAGTTCTTCGCGCAGTTGGATCAGGCCCTGGGCCAGCTCCGGTTCGGCTTGGGCGAACGTGGCCTCGGCGTCGGGCGCGGCGGTGTCGATGACCGTCCCGGAGGCGAGCACCAAGGTCAGCGNNTCCAGGGTGCACCGCATGCCGCCGGCGTTGCAGGCGATGACCCCGCCGATCGTGGCCACGTCGGCGGACGCGGGGTCAGGGCCCAGCCGCCGCCCGAGGGGCTTGAGGATGGCGTTGGCGTGAGCCAGGATCGTTCCGGG
>PMST01000458.1 GCA_003168295.1 Actinomycetota bacterium | reverse complement strand
GCCACGTCATCTTCTACGTCGGGGTGCCCAACGTCGAGGCCGCCCTGGCGGAGGCCGAGCGCCTGGGCGGCAAACGCCAGCTGGGCCCCGAACGGGCGCCGACCGGCCTGGTGATCGGCCACTTCACCGACCCCGAGGGCAATCTGATCGGCGTCGCCGGGACTGCCTAGCCGGGCAGAGCGGTGCCAACGAGGGTCGCGCAGGCGGCGAGCAAGGCGTCCTGCCGGCGGGTGTCGTAGGCGTCCGGATTGGCCTGCAAGTCCTCCTGCCACTTGAAATAGCGGCCGGTGACAGCGGCGTCCGGGTCGTCGCTGGTGGCGAGCCAGACCTGGGTGCTGGCGCCTACTGGAAGCTCATCCGTCGCTCCTTGGCCCCCCAGCTTCGTCTTGATCCAGCCTGGGTCGACCGCATTACTGCGCAGCCATGGGTAGCGGCGCGCGATGGCGAAGGCCAGCAGCACATCGCAGAGCTTGGAGTCGCTGTAGGCCTGCATGCCGTTCCAGGCCGGGCGCTCCCACTGCAGGTCATCGAGGTTCACCCGACCGACCGACTCGAGGCCGGAGGTGAGGTAGACCAGCCGTGCAGGCAGCGGCATCAGCGCCGTGAGCAGGTAAGGTCCCAGCACATTGACCGCGAAGATCCGCTCGTACCCATCGGCCGTCCGGTGCCGCGCGGTCGAGCCCCCCACGCCCGCGTTGTGGATCACCGCGTCGTACGGGCCCAGTGCGCTGGCCGACTCGGCCGCCTCCCGTATCCCGGCGACAACTGACAGGTCACCGACCGCGACGCCAGCCGCCCCGGGCAGCGCCGCGGCGGCATCCTCAGCGCGGGCGGCATCACGGGCATGCAAGACCACCCGATGGCCGCCCTGCACCAGCTGCCGTGCAGTCTCCCGGCCGATCCCGTCCGACGACCCCGTCACGAAAATGCTCGCCATGCCGCACACGCTATCGGCAGGCCACGGCCGGCCAACGACCAGGCCGTGCGCCCCAGGCATGAGTTACTGGCGCACGTGCCGATTCCGCCGTCGCCGCTGGGCTACGCCGACCGCGCAGAGGATCAAGCTGAACACGCACCAGAACCGAACGAGGGACGCGAGGTCAAGATGCCCGACCACGAGCACCTCGAGCACCCTTTCAACCGTGCCGGTCGCGACGGAAAGACCCACCATCACAGCCACGTACTGCCAGGTTGAGAGCCGGTTGAGCCATCTATTCACAGGGAGGATCTAAACACGCCAAGTCAAAAACACAAATCCATCATCTCGAACGGACCGTGCCCTCCGCCCCCTTCACTGGCGCCGATTCGATCGGCGTATCAAGGCCAGTCAGGAATGTACCGAGACCTGTTTGTACTGCACCGATTGACACCGGGAACAGCACCGGAAAGCGGCCGCCCGCTCACTGAGCGCCGCGTTGGCAGCGATCACGGCGGCTCTCACCCCGACCGCCCCTCCCCTGTTCGAAGCAGGCATGCCCTTCATCCGCGGCCGCGCCACCGCCTTGGGAACTCTCCAGACAAAACCGCAATCAGCGCAGGTCCTCTCATAGACCCGCGCGTTCCATGGCATTTGCACAGACGAACAGTACTGGTGCCGACGGCGGTCAACAAGTGGAGTGAAGACTCCCTGGCGGAGCAATTCGTGACCTCACATTCGGGGCAGCACGTAAGGGTTCAGCGTGCCCGCCGGGTCGAGGGCATGCCGGATCCTGGCGAAGAGCGCCTGTTCGGCGGGGGTCCGGGCCAGCTCGAGCCAGCGTGCTTTGAGCGCGCCGATCCCGTGCTCGGCCGAGATCGAGCCGCCGAGCGACGCGACGAGCGAGAACACCGCGTCCTCGTGCCGCCCGACGGCGGGGGTGCCGGACGCGGGCACGATGTTAACGTGCGCGTTCCCGTCGGCGACGTGCCCGAAGGTGATCACCCGCGCGCCCGGATCGACGGCGGTGACCGCGCCAGCGGCTTCCCCTGCCAGCCGGGTCCACTGCGCGGCCGGGACAGAGACGTCGAGCTTGATAGGCACGCCGAGCAAGCCTGCCGCCTCCGGATGCCGCTCCCGGTAGGACCACAGGCGGCGCCGGTCCTCGGCGGTGTCGCCGACAGCCGCCTCCCGCTCCGCGATCACGTCCGCAAGGTCGTCGAGCGCCCCTGGCCCAGTGGCGTCCAGCAGGAGGTACGCCGGCGCCGGACGGGGCAGCGGCGGGGTAAGCCCCGCGCGGGTTGTGAGAATATCCAGGCCCGCCTGGATGAAGAACTCAGCCGAGATGAGCCCTGGCACGTGCCGGACTGCCGCCAGCGCCAGCGCGTGCAGCTCGGCGAGGCCATCGCACCCGATGATCACGGTCACGCCGTCTCGCGGCCGCGGTACGAGCCGGAGCCGCGCCTTGGTGATAACGGCGAGCGTGCCCTCGGACCCGGCCAGCAGCGACGGGTAGTCATAGCCGGTGTTGTCCTTGACCAAGCCCGCCAGGTGCGACACCACCGTGCCGTCGGAAAGCACCGCTTCGATGCCGCGCAGTTGTGCGCGCATCGGCCCGTAGCGCAGCACCCGAACCCCGCCGGCGTTGGTCGCCACCGCCCCGCCGACGGTCGCGCTGTCCC
>PMST01000434.1 GCA_003168295.1 Actinomycetota bacterium | reverse complement strand
CTGCGCGCTCACGATGGAACCGGCGGCAACCACGCCGCGCGCGACGATCAGCTTCCCTGCCGCTAGGTTGTCGCCTGGCGCGGTGATATCGAGCAGCTGGATCCCCCGCGGTGCGGACATGAGGCCAGACTGGGTGGAGCGCAGCCAGGTGAACGCGATCATCCGGCTGCCGTCGGCCCAGGAGGGCGGCCCGATCAGGTACGGGTAATTACGGGTCGGAGCGGTCCAGGTCCGGGTGGCTCCGGTCGCCAGGTTGAGGACCTGGATGGTGGGGTCGGAGTTCCCCCCGGAGTTGCTCATCAGCGAGACCGCGAGCAGCTTGCCGTCGGGAGACAGCGCGATGCCTTCCGTGGTCTCGTTGCGCACCGGGGCGGCGGCCAGCTCGGTCAGGTGGCCGGGCTTACCGGCAGCGGAGATAGCGAACCGGAACAGGCGGAGGTCCAAGCCGACTTGGGTTGGACCTCCGCCTCCTTGGACTCCGATGATGAAGCTGCGGTCATCGGCGGCGGCGGCGGCGAAGGTACCGCCAGAGTCGGCCCACTCCACCGGAATGGCCGACGGCACCGGGACGGTCCCGGTGACCTGCCCGCTGGCGGACGCGCGGACCACCGCCTGTATCCCGCGGCCGTCGGGGCCGGAGCTGGTCGTGACGTAGTAGCGCGGCAGGCTGGCCGGGGCTGATCCGGAGACGGCGGGCTTGTGGGCGGGCTGGTGAGCCGCGGTCAGGCCGGTGACAAGCGCGCCCGCCGTGATGACGGCGATCACCGCGGCCGCGGCCGCGAGTGGGAGCAGGCGCGGACGCCAACTGGGCCGTCGGGTGGGGACCTGGAGCGGCCTGAGCAGTTCGGGCTGGACCCGCTCGGCCGCCCTCTTCAGCTCCTCGCGGAGCAGATTCTCGACGTCAGTCATGCCTCACGCCCCCTTCGAAGAACGGGACGGGAGGATCCGGGCCAGCGCATCGAGGCCGCGGGAGGCGGTCGAGCGGACGGCGCCTTCGCTGATATGCAACGTGGCCGCTGCGTCGGCCACGCTCATGTCCACGTAGTAGCGGAGAGCGAGCACCTCACGCTGCCTTCTGGGCAGCGCGCGGAACGCCTCGATGAGCTCGGTGCGCTGCTCGAACACGACGGCGGCGTCAGCGTCTGCCCCCTGGGAAGCGACGATCTGGGCCTCGCGCCTACGGGCGACCGAGCGGCGGCGGAGCACGGACCGGCTGCCGTTCAGCACGGCGGACCGCGCATAGTCCAGCGCGCTCGACTGCTTGCGCAGGGTCCGCCACCGGCGGTGCAGCTGCTCGAAGGCGTCCTGCACGACGTCTTCTGCGGTGGCCAGATCACCCACGATCAGCACGGCCAGCCGGACCAGTTCCAGGTGATGGGCCCGGAACAACTCGGTCACGTACTCAGCAGGGTTGACCGCCATCTCGGCCGCCGGGTCATAGCCGGCCCGGTCAGGCCAGGGCCCGGGGCTCCGGATGACATCCGACGGATCGGCTTCCATATCTGGGAGACGTTCAGGTCACGCCTCACGCTGCGATATTAGGTCACGAATCGGTAACAGACGGCCACGGCCTCACGGGTCGATGATCGCGGGCGGACCGGTGTAGACGGCGCGGGGGCGCAGCGGACCGCCGCCTGCGTAAGCCTCGAGGGCGTGGGCGATCCAGCCGGCCGTGCGGGCGACCGCGAAGATGGCCTCCCCGGCACCGGTGACCATGCCCGCCACGCGGGCCAGGGTGGCGACGGCGAAGTCGATGTTCGGTGCGGGCAGCGACTTTCGCCGGACTTCGGCGAGCACGGCTTCGGCCACCGCGAGCTGCCCGGACTTCGGCGCGGCGCGGCGGACCAGGCCCAGCAGCGCGACGGCGCGCGGGTCGCCGCCCCGGTACACGAAATGACCAAAGCCCGGTATCTTCTCACCGCGACGCAGCAGTTCGCCCACCACCCGGGACACGTCCTGCGGGCCGCGGGCGGCAGCGATCAGGGTTTCCACGCCCAGGGACGCGCCGCCGTGCAGGGCACCGCTCATCGCGCCCAGGCCGGTTCCGACCACGGCGTACGGGTCCGCCCGCACCGACGCGGCCACCCGGGCGGCCAGCGTGGAGGCGGCGAGCTCGTGGTCGGCCAGCAGCACGAGCGCGGCCGACAGCGCCCTCAGCAGCTCAGGAGTCGGGCGCCGCTCGCAGAGCTTCGACCACAGGCGTCCGGCTATCGGCGCGCCAGGGTCGGAGGGGGCGGAAGAGGGGGAAGAGGGGGAAGAGGGGGCGGAAGAGGTAGCTGGGGTTTGGCCGGCCGGGACAGAACCGGGACTTGACGGCGCGGGGAGACTGTCCGCCATGCCGGCGATGAGGCTGCGGGCCGCGGCGCGCACCGCGGACGGGTCGAGCTGCAGCCGGAGCGAATCGGTCGCCGCCATCGCGGGCACGATGACCTGGAGCCGTTCGAGGGGCAGCGTCCCGGCCGGGAGCGCGGCTTGCGCGGCCCGGGCTACCGCGAGTGCGGCGGGGGTGGCCTGCCATGCCGCCGGGGCGTCGGCGCCGGCGGGCGGGAAAGGCTGGGCGGCCGGGACAGGGCGGTTGGGCGGGAGCTCGCCGGTCCAGAGGAGCTCGGCGACTTCTTCGAAGGTGCGGGTGACGGCCAGGCGGGTGGCGTCGAGGCCGCGGAACCGGAGTGAGTCGGCGGTGATCTCGGTGATCGCCGACTCGACCGTGATATCCACGGCGCCGGCGGGACGGCGCGGGCGGCCGCGGAGGGCGAGCCGTTCGACTTCGTCCGGGTCGAACAGGCTGCCCCGGCCGTCGACGGCCTTGCCCCGGCCGAGCACACCACGGCTCACGTAGGCGTAGAGAGTCGCCTGCTTGACGCCCAGCCGGTCGGCGGCCTGCGCCGCGGTCATCGAAAAGGCCATTCCGCTTCCCCGCGCGGACGCTCGGAGGTGACGAGCCGCACGCGCCACGATCGTTCGGAGTTATTGATTTTAATCAATGTTGACGATAGTTGATCATCTCGTCAATCTGGGGTCATGCCATCGATTCACTTTCTTGACGTGACCAACCGGGACGGAGCGCAGACCGCGCGCACGGGGCTGTCGAAGTTCGGCAAGGTAATGGTCAACTTCTACCTGGGGCGGCTGGGCGTGGCGCAGTCCGAGATCGGATTCCCGTTCCTGTTCCACGAGGTGCCGTACGTGCGGGCCTGCGTGGCGCTGGCGCAGGCGGGGGCGTTCGGGGAGCTGCGGCTGTCCGGCTGGTGCCGCGCGGTGCCCGCCGATGTGGAGGCGGCGGTGGCGGTCCGGGCTGGAGAAGTTGGGCTGCGGCATTACAACCTGTCGATCTCCACCTCGGACCAGATGATCGCGCACAAGTTCCGGGGACGTTTGGACCGGGCGGCCATCATCGGGGAGATGACGGCGGCCGTGGCGGTGGCCCGGGCGGCGCTTGGTCGTGCCGGAGGCGTGCCAGGCGAGTACAGCATCGGGGTTAACGCGGAAGACGGATCGCGGACCGACGAGGGGTACCTGACCGAGTTCGCGCTCGCGGCCCGGGACGCGGGCGCGTCGCGGGTCCGGTACTGCGACACGATCGGCGGGGACTCCCCCGGGCGGATCAGGGAGCGGTTCGCCAAGCTCGCCTCCGCGGCCGGTATCCCGGTCGAGACGCACTGCCACAACGACCTGGGCATGGCCGTCGCCAACTCGGTCTCCGGCGCGCTCGGCGACCTGGACGCCGGGCAGGACGCGTGGGTGAACACCTGCGTGAACGGCATCGGCGAGCGGGCCGGAAATGCCGACCTGCTGTCGTGCATCCTGGCGTTCCGGCACGGGTTCGGGGTCGCCGACGCGGTGTCGATCGGGGACCCGGTGGACCTGTCCTGGGCCCGGCGATTCGGGCTGTGGGCCGCGTACGCGTTCGGGCAGCCGCTGCCGCCGGCCTGGCCGGGGGTAGGCCGCAACGCGTTCGCGCACGAGTCCGGGATTCATGCCGACGGGGCGCTGAAGGACCGCGGCAACTACGAGCTGTACGACGACGCGACGCTCGGCCCGTTCCCCGCGGACTGGCACGCTCGCGCGGGCCGGGTGGTGCTGACCGGCGAATACGGCGGCAAGGCCGGGTTCCGGCACGTCATGGACGGGCTCGGGATCTCGGTGGCCGCCGATGCGGAGGACCTGGTGTTCTCGCTGGTCCAGCTGTGCGCGTCGGCCACCGGCAAACCGCTGACGGACGACGAGCTCCGGCTGATCGCCGGGTACCCGAGGGAGCTGGCTTTGCTGTTCCCGGGCCTGATGGGCTGATTCCGGCCAGCTGATTAGCGGTCGTTCATCCAGACCGTGACGTGGGCGGGCTCCAGGGCCTGCTGCACGACACCGGCCAGGTCGGCCTGGATCGCGTCCTGGTCGACGGCGTCTTTCAGCCGGACCGCGAACGCGGCCACGAGGCGGTCCGTGTCGTAGCGGGCCCGGTTGAACCTGCGGTCGACCGTCCGCTGCACCCGCCGCCGCAGCGGATTGAACAACGCCGCGACGGCCAGGGTCGACCCGGCCACCGCCACCGGTTCCTTAACCGTTACCACGTGGGTGGCGAGCAGCACGATCCCCGCGTACACGCCCACCAGCAGGGCCGTGACGATCGCGTACGAGAGCGTACGGGAGACGATCCGGTTGATCTCGAACAGGCGGTACTTCAAGATGGCCACGCCCAGGCAGACCGGGATCCCCAGCTGCGCGCCGACCCCCGCGACGCCGCCCGCCACTCCGGGAAGCCCGTGTTTCCCTGACAGCCAGATGGTCAGCGCGATGCCCACTCCGGCGATAACCGACCCGCTCAGCAGCCACTTCAGCTGCAGCCGGCGTTCCCCGGACGAGCGCCGGTAACTGAGCACCTGGCCCACCACCGATCCCAGCCAGCAGATGGCCAGGACCGGGAGAAACACAGCTTCGATCACACCCCACCAGGCCGCCGAACCCGTGGGGTGGGTAAGAACCAGCAGGTTGCCGCTGGAATCCACGCGAATGTGATGACCGGCGATGGCGACGGCTGACGCGACGAGCGTGCCGCCTATCCACAGCGCGGCCGCGGCGAGGTAGAGCCACAGGACCCATCGCCAGCGCGGTGACGGCACGCGGCCATCGGGAAAGAGCAGCACGCCCAGCGCGGCCGTCGCGGTCGAGAGGGCCCAGCCGGGCTGGGCGAGCACGGCCACCCAGCCGAACGGCAGCCCGCCGTGCCGGAGCCGGTAGTCGGCCACGACATAAAAGCTGGCATCCTCGCTGAGCGCGCCGAAAATCGCACTGGCGAGCAGGATCCAGCCGAGCGGGTTGCGTGGCTTCCGGAAGGCCACGACGAAGCCGACCGCCCCGAGGGCGGCGGAGAACCAGAACGGCGACGAGCCGCCGCTTGAGTTCAGGCTCTGGTGCGCCAGACGGGCCAGCGGCGGGTCGGCAATGACCAGGGCCAGCATCAAGCCGCCGGCGACCAGCGCGGTCGCGGGTGATGCTAGCCGGAAGCGGCGGGCCGCAGCTATTGCCGTCATCGCAGTCTGGCCATCGGGTTCAACCCGTTCATGCCGCGGACTCTACGCTCGGATAGTTCCGAGAACGTTACGGTCCGGGGGAGCTGCCGGACATGCGTACCGGCGGACGGGAAGAGGGTGGCTGGGGAGAAACACCGGTGCCGTTAGGGATAAATTTTTGGATTTATGAAGGTGTTTATCTCGTTTGACATGGAGGGCGTGGCCGGGATCGTCGACTGGTCCCAGTGCCGCGGGCCGGGGCGGGCGTATGAGGAGGGGCGGCGACTGCTGCTCGGCGAGGTCAACGCGGCCATCGACGGGGCGCTGGCGGCCGGGGCGACCGAGATCGTCTGCAACGACTCGCACGGGACGATGAACAACCTGGACCCGGCCGCGCTGGGCGGGCAGGCCAGTTACGTGTCCGGCCGGCACAAGCCGCTGTACATGATGCAGGGCCTGGACGCCACCGCGGACGTGGTGTTCATGGTGGGCTACCACGGGTCCATCTCCGGGGAGAGCTCGGTGCTGTCCCACACCTACAACCCGTCGGTGATCTCGCACGTCGAGCTGAACGGGGTCCGGGTCGGCGAGAGCGGCATCAACGCCCTGGCCGCGCTGGGCTGCCAGGTGCCGGTCGGGCTGATCACCGGGGACCAGCACACGGCGGCCGAGGCCGACCCGTTCCTCCCGGACGCCGAGCGCGTGGTGGTCAAGGAGTCCTTCACCCGGTTCGGCGCGTCGAACCTGCACCCGGAGGTCGCCCGCACCATGATCGCCGACAGGGCCCGCCGGGCCGTCGAGCGGGCCGCCGCCAGGCCCGCGGAGGTATGGGAGATCGCGGCGGGGGCGCCGTCCGGGGACTCTGGCGGCGCCGAGCCCGGGGTGCTCAGGCCGCCGGCGATCGCGCTGCCCGCCACCCTGGAGGTGCGGCTGCAGACGGCGGACATGGCCGAGGTGGCGTCGTGGGTGCGCGGCGCCGAACGGACCGGGGTGCGAGCGGTGAGCATCCGCGGGGACGATCCGCTGGCGATGTTCCGGTCGTTCGTGGCGGTTACCTACATCACGCGGGTGGCCGAAGGGCGCTGANNGGCGCTTCAGGTGGGTGAGCCGGCGGCGGCGCCGGTCACCTGGTCGCGGCCC
Source organism: Actinomycetota bacterium (assembly GCA_003168295.1). Next base: position 5,381 of record PMST01000434.1, on the reverse strand, counting down.
CAGCGGGCGAGCGTCGCGTCCCAGTCGAGCGGGACGGTCATGCTGCCCTTGGCCATCTCGGCTTCCCAGTCCTGAGCCGGCACCCGCCACAGCACCTCGAACTCGATGCCGCTCGGATCCTTGGCGTACAGCGACTTGGACACCCGGTGGTCGCTCTCTCCCACCAGCGCGCCGGCCGCGCCGAGCTTGGCCCGCGCGTCGGCCAGGTCCGCCAGCGTGCCGACCTCCCAGGCCAGGTGGTAGAGGCCGGGGTTTTCCGGGCGGTCGGGTGCGTGACCGGTGCCGATCTCGAACAGGCCCAGGTCATGATCGTTGGCGGAATCCGGGGCGCGCAAGAACGCGGCGCGGCCGGGCATCTGCACCCGGACCTCGAAGCCGAGGGTGCTGACGTAAAAATCGACGGTGCGCTCAAGACCGTGCACGTACAGCACAGCGTGGTTGAGGCGGCGGACGGCCATGTGCCCTCCCGTACGGACTAGCGGATCTCGCGCCGACGGCGGAGCTCGCGGTACCGGCGTCGCTGCGACTCATCGAGCATCAGCCAGGCGCCCGCGGGGACGGCGAGCGCGAGGACAATGACCCCGATCGCCAGCCACGGGCTGATGATGAACAGGATCAGTCCGAGGACGACCCCGGCTATCGCCCACTTCGTGTGCGGTGTCATGCAGACTCCAGTTCCTTCGTTCCAGGCCGGCGACCCCCAGCCGACCCAGCTACGTAACAGCTTATAGCGCTGCCGCGCGTCGATGGATTCCAGACGTGGCCGATCTTGCCAGCGCGGTACGCTGCGGGCATAGGTGATCATGACCCGTGATCGCGACACCCCGGGGAGGCGCGCCGTGACGATCTGGATGCCGGTTGAGCCTGAGGCCAACGAGCTGCTGACCCGCAGCCCGCTCGCCCTGCTGATCGCCATGCTGCTCGACCAGCAAGTGCCGCTCGAGCGCGCCTTCAGCGCGCCGCTGGACCTGGTCCGGCGGCTCGGGCACGAGCCGACCGCTGCCGAACTCGCCGAATTCGACCCGGACGCGCTGGCGCTCATTTTCTCCGAACGGCCCGCCCTGCACCGTTACCCGAAGGCGATGGCGGCCCGCGTGCAGGAGCTGGCGCGGCTGCTCATGGAGCAGTATGACGGCGACGCCTCCCAGGTGTGGGAGACCGCCGAGTCGGGGGCCGAGCTGCTCAGGCGGGTATCAGCACTGCCGGGGTTCGGAGCGCAGAAGGCGCAGATCTTCGTGGCCCTGCTCGGCAAGCAGCTGGGGGTGCGCCCGCCTGGCTGGCAGGAAGCGGCAGGGCCGTTCGGTGCCGAAGGGTCGCGTTATTCGGTCGCGGACATCACCGACGAAGAGTCCCTCGGTCAGGTGCGATCTCACAAGCAGGCCTTGAAGGCCGCCGCCAAGGCCAAGACAGCCGCGTCGTAGCCGGGCGCCACGGCACCCTACCCCTGCTCCTTATCGTGCTGCTCCTTATCGTGCGGTTGCATTTGGCCTGAGGCTCAGGAGGCAGGCGGACGGCGTACGCGGAAGTGAGACGAGGAGCGCCCCTGCCCGGGCATCCCAGGTGAGGCCGGTTCCGGCCGCAGCCGGGTACAAGGTCCTGGCCGTCACGGCCTGGCCACGCAGATGGGGGATCGGGAGCAGCGCCTCGGCGTTCTCGACGGGGCCGCTGTCTGGGGCGTGGCCGCTGGTCCGGCCGCTGGCCACGCCGAGTGGTCCGCGGTGCCACACAATGAGGTAGCTGGCGCCCGGCGCGCGCAGGCCTAGCGCGATCCAGGAGTCGTCCCACCGGGGCAGGCCCAGCGGCCAGAACGGCACCGCCTCGGGCAATTCGGCCCGGATGTCCTTGTACACCCGCACCGCGTCGGCGACCAGGTCACGCTGCTGACGGCTCATCTGGTCAAGGTGCCCGGACAGGTGGACGCGGCCGAGCAGCGCGCCGCACAGGGTAAAGGCGATCTCGTCGTCGGTGAAGTCCGGCTGCGGGTAGGCCCAGACGGCGGCCTGCTCCGGTGTCATCGCCGCGGGCGCCGCCGCCGCGATGGGCGGGTAGCGCAGGAAATCCTGCTGGTCACTGGTGGACTGAAGCTGAAGCCGGGCCAGCAGCGCGTAATCGGTCCGCATGCCGCCCGAGGAGCAATTCTCGATGACCAGTCCCGGATGACGGTCGAGCACCCCATCCAGCCAGTCGAGATGTGCCCGGTTCGCCGCCAGCAGCCCGGCACCGGGGGCGAGGTTCCCCGTATCGGTCCCTGGCCCTACGCAGATGTTGTAGTCGCACTTGAGGTAGCCGATCCCGAGGTCCCCGACCAGGAAGTCCACCACCTCATCCAGGTGCTTCACCGCGGCGGGATGGCGCAGGTCCAGGTGATAGCGGCCGTGCTCGACCACCAGGCGGCCGTCCCGCTGGAAGAACGCGTCGGCCGGCAGCTGCCCCGCGACCGGGCTGCTGACGCCGACTACCTCGGGCTCAAGCCACAGCCCAGGGATCATCCCGGCGGCCCGGATGTGATCGAGCACTTCGGCGATCCCGTTCGGGAACCGGGAGGCTGATGGCTTCCAGGCGCCCACGGTGTCCCACCAGTCCTCGCCGATGCCGGTGTACCAGCCGGAGTCGATGCAGAAGCACTCCGCGCCTGTTTCCGCCGCCGCCGTGATCAGGGGCAGCAGCCGTTCCGTGGTGGGATTGCCCATCAGCGTGTTCATGTAGTCGTTGAAGATCACCGGCAGCCGGCGGTGGTCTTCGTGCTCGCGCCGGATGGCGCGGCGGCAGGCGGTGAGCCTGGCCATGGCTCCCTCAAAGCCGTCGGCGCTCACCACGACCGCCACCGGAACCGAGGTAAACGTATCGCCTGGTCCGAGCGTGGTCCGCCAGTGGTGCTCGGCGTCCGCCGGACCGAGCAGCGCGATATACGCGCCGGTCACGGACCCTCTGGGGGCGTGCCAGCCGGCCGGGCCGCCCGCATCGTCCGCGCGCCGGCGCGTGCACTCCCCCACCTGCCAGTGCCAGGCGCCGCTGTGCTCGATCTGCCAGGCCCACACGTGGCCGGAGGGCCCCGCGATCACGGCACCCATCGGCAGGTACGCACCAGATGACCAGCTGCCCAGGCTGGTCAGGCCGAACCTGCCGCGCGGATCGGCGCCATGGACACCGCGATTCAGGTCCGGCAGGGCATCACGGAGCGGCCTGCTCTGCCAGCGGCCCTCGGCGAGCCAGTCCGTCTCCGCCCACCGGACGTCGAGATCGCCAAGATCATCCGGAGCCCCGGCGCCGCCGGACAGGCCACCGTACAGAAACGACGTCACGGACTCGACCGTCACCGGCTCCCGGCCCTGGTTCGACAGGCGCACCCAGGACCGAACGGCGCCCTGGCCGGCCAGGACGCGGTAGAAAACCTCGGCCCGCAGCCCGGTGACCGCGTCGGCGAGGTCGACGCGCAGCTCGTGCCAGGCCGAGCCGGGTGAACTTTCGCGGTGACCCGTGTAACGGAACCGGCCAGCGGTCGCGGACTCGCAGTAACGGCCGCCGGACCACATCCTGCCCTCGCCGGACACGATGACGTCAAGCAGCGGAAGCGCCGCGTCGGCGGTTACCGGGACCGGGGACGGGGACGGGGACGGGGACGCCAGCCTGGTCATCCTGGCCATCCCGTCCTCGTCTACGTCAATCCGCAGATCCAGGGCGTCATCGGACCAGCCGATGACGATCGGGGGCAGTCCACTTCGGCCGGCCAAGCGAGCCTCCTCGGCGCATGCTGGTGAATTGTTACCAGCACGAAATCGTGACGTACATGCTCTTGACGCCTATGTTGTGACCGGTCACAATCCTTCCATGGTTGTGACCGGTCACACAAGTGGCCCGGCTCCGGACCCCGGTTCGCTGGACGAGGCCGCGGCGGGCGCTGGGGTGGCGGGCGCTGGCGTGGGGCGCGGTTCGCGGTCGGTGAGCATCAGGGATGTCGCCGCGGCGGCCGGCGTTTCTTACCAGACCGTCTCGCGGGTCATCAACGGCCATCCGAGCGTCAGGGAATCCACCAGGGAACTTGTCCTGGCGACCATCGACAACCTCGGGTTCCGTCCCAACCGAGCGGCCCGCGCGCTGGCCGGGGGCCCGGTGCAGTCGGTCACGGTCCTGACGCCGAACACCACCTTGTACGGGCACCGGAGCGCCCTGCAGGGCATCGAGGAGGCGGCGCGGGCCAAGGGATTCGCCGTCGGCGTCCGCCTGATCGAGTCAACGTCGCCTGCAGAGGTCAGCGACGCGGTGCGGAGGGCGATCGAGCCGGGCGGCGCGCTCATCGTCATCGCCTACGACGAGGCGGGGACCGCCGCGCTGGCCGCCGTCCCTGCGGAGACCCCCATGGTCGCGATGGTGGAGACCCCGGCGGGCGATGAGGGCAGCGGCAAGCCGTGGGTCTGGCTGGACGACAGAAGGGCGGCCCTGCAGGCGACTCGCTACCTGCTAGGCCTCGGCCACCGGACGGTCCACTACCTGGCCATCCCATCCTCGACCCGCATCAGCCAGCGGCAGGCGGGCTGGCTGAGTGCGCTGGAGGAAGCTGGCGCCATCGTGCCGGAGCCTGTTCAGTGCGGCTGGACTCCACGGTCCGCCTATCAGGCGGGACAGGTGCTCGCCGCCGATCCGAAGGTGACCGCGGTCCTGTGCGGCAACGACGATCTCGCCCTTGGCCTCATGCGGGCCATGCAGGAGGCGGGCCGCGCCATCCCGGCCGAGGTAAGCGTCGTCGGATTCGACGACACGCCGGCGGCGGAATTCCTCACCCCGTCGCTGACCACGGTGCGCATGGACTTTGTCGAGCTGGGCCGGGCCAGCTTCGGCTTGCTCCAGGCCCTTCTCGAGCCGGAGACCGCCGTGCCTCCGGCCCCATGGCCCGAGCCTGAGCTGATCATCCGCGAAAGCGCGGGGCCGCCACATCTGCCGCGCGGGTCTGCGGGACCCGCGCGGCAGGCACTCGATGCACGCCCTAGCAAAGGAGCATCTCGTGATTGAGAAGATACACAGCAGGCAGCGCGACGGCACGGCCCCGCGTCCGGGACCGCGTCCGGGAGGAAGAAGCCAGCGAAGAGGACGGAAAGCGGCGGCGACATCCGCCGCTCTGCTCGCGAGCAGCGCCGCGCTGGTCCTCGCCGCCTGCGGCGGGCCGGCCGCGTCGTCGTCGGGCAGCAGTTCTTCCTCAGGGGTGGCCGACATCACCTGGCAGACCATGTGGTCGGGCAACACCCTGACGCTGCTCAGCCAGATGGTCAACGCGTTCAACAGCACCCATCCGGACATCCACGTCACCGAGTCGAATATCCCCAGCGCGACGGGCGACGCCAAGCTCCTGTCCGAGATCGCGGCCGGCGACCCGCCCGACGTGTTCA
>PMST01000124.1 GCA_003168295.1 Actinomycetota bacterium | reverse complement strand
TCCGGTTCTTTGGCTCTTGCCGCGGAGTCACGCACGGCTGAGCTGGCCAGGCAGATCCAGCAGTGACTCTTGGCGCCTTTGCAGGTGGTCAGCAGGGTCTGTCATCCAGTCAGGGCCCGGGTCGTGGACTGTGGTTGCTAGGACATGGTGGCGTGCGTGCGCGGCCTTGGGCTCGTTGGCTTGAGCCTGCAGCGCGGGCACGGCACCTGTTCGCGCCGGACGCGGCCAGTATGGCCGCCGGCGCGCTTGTGTGCGCCGCGGCGCACCCTGGCGCGAAGCGGGCGCGCTGCGCAAGTACCACGCGCCGGCCGGCGCGGCCGGGGGCCTTGGCCCGCAGGCGGCGGGCAACGGATCGCGGCCCCAGTGACCGGCTATGGCGTCCAGGCCGCCACGACCGCAGGCGGCCTTCGCGATCTGATCCCGGCAACTCTCGGGCTGTAACCCCGCTGAGAGAATTACCCGACGTGAGCACGAAAGGGTGCGCGTTCACCCCCTGGCCAACCATAACGCCGAATACGCGCGCCACAAAGGAGCGTTACTTAGGATGGCGGCCGGCGCGCAGATCGGCCAGTTCTGGCTGGCCAGCCAGCCAGCGGTCTTGATCCGCTGTGCGCCAGACCGGGCTGACATATTCATGAGCAACAATTGAATTGGAGTTATCATTAGCTAGGCAGGCATACTGACAGGCAGCTTGCCGCGACCACAACTACGTGTAGCGTCGGTCACCGTGTCCGCGTTTCCAGCAGCCGAGCCGTAGCAAACGAGTTCAAACGCCTTAGGTGAGCCCGTCGTGGAGGTGCGCAGTCGTCTAACAGCTATTGCAGCAGGTTGCTGCTTAAAGCTATCCCGCTCGTCGGGATTCATAGCTCTCTCACTTAGTATCAGCACAGCGGTATCTGGCATTGAATCTTCATTGATGACGGCCTCATAGTATCTACCGTCGGCTGAGATCTTAAACGTCACTTTCTGCACTGCACCGCGATCGTGGTCAGATAGGTCACAGTTCTGGTTACAATTGCTCGACTGAAACTCGCCGACAGAGCAGATCGGTTCATCTGGCTTAGTTACTGTTTGCCGTATTAGCGTCGGTCGATTACCCCACGCCGGCTTGCGCAGCAGGCGCCGCCTGCCACGGAAGAGCTTTTTCTGCTCATCACTCATACCCAGCTCGCTGAAGATGAGCGCTTCAGTGTCGCTAATCCACATGCCGCCCCATCCCGCGATCTTCAGCCTACCGTCTGGATAGCAGACGTTGATAGAGATCCAAGTCGCAACTCCACGGACCATTCCGTGTCTCCCACCTGACAATTGATCCTCCGTTTGCCGAGCCTTGAGCTAAATTACCTCGACTAGCCACCAGATGATCTCCGCCGCGACGACGCCAGAAGCAATTGCGAATCCTATGAACATCAAGTTCAATCGCGTGCTGTTGTTCTCGCGTCCAGTCTTCATCAAACTGACCGATTCGTTATAGATCGTGAACAACGTTGGCGGGTTCGCGGTGTCAATGTCATCGAGACGAGCGCGAACGTCGAGGGTGTAGAACCAGCCTGGGACAGGCAGTAGCACCATTATGCACAATATGGTCGCGATGATGAACAGGATTACAGGACCATAGAATCTGGGGGCCAGTCCTCTTCCGGTTCCGTGAACGGCAAAGGCTCCAAGAAAAGCGGTAGCAAGGATTGCGGCGCTTAGAACTGCACCAGTTCTCGTCCGAAGGTCATCGAGCGACGATCGCTGCTGACTGATCCCGCGAACGGCCTCGTTGTAGGCCCATTCTGCGATGCGATCAAGCTTGGAGTCTATATTCTCCTGATCTCCAGGCTGATGATTCTGTGACATGGGCACATCTTCACATAGCTGACGTCTTGTCGCACGTTTTTCGCCTCGGCCGAACTGGGGGCGATCACGACAAGACTCATCCGGACCAGGCGAGTCTGATCGCTACAGCGGATGCGTCTGGACCACTCGCAGGTATCGTCAGTCCAGATCGCCCGTTCGGTACTCCCGAGCGGCAGGTCAGCCAACCCGGGACGTTGCGCTCATAGCGGCGGAGATGTGCGCGGGCGCACTGGGTCACCCTTCCACGCTCTGTTACGACAGTGGCTCGGGGACGGCCGTGGTCTGGAGGGGCGGCGGCCCGATGGGCAGGAGGCGAGGCTGGGCGAGCCGCAGCCGTGGAGGTCCACAGAGACCTGCTGAACCGCCCGGTCGGCGGTCGTGTTTCAAGATCGCTCTGAACTGCTGCCCTCCTTCGCGTGGCAGCGTGCCGCAGCGTCTATTCTCGTGATCCCGAGGGCCAGCGGCTTTGCCGGACGAATCGTTTCGGGCAGGAGAGTATTTCCGGGCAGGGGGGAGTACTTGTGCTCTCGTGCGATGATCACGTGTGCTCAGCCGCGGCGGGCCTGAGTCCCCTATCGTGGGCGTATGGTTACTGGCGTTCGGCGTACAGGATGGTTCCTGGCATTACGCCTGGGCGTCGCGTTCACCGCTGTTGGCGGCATCTGCGTCGTGGCCAGCGTGCTGGTCGCCTTTCTCATCGCTGACCATTCGTCTTCCGAGAGTTCCCCCAGTTCGCTGGCTGCCATAGGCCTCGGCGGACTCGGCGTGCTGTCAGTTCTCCTCGGTGCGCTGGTTCTCAGCGGCTTGCCCTGGCGCAGCTCTGGCACCGGGCCCGCCGGCCCCCGGACGGCACGCCCGGCCGGAGTGACCCGATGACTGCCGTCCGGGCCCGCCTGACCGCGCCAGCGTGGGTCATGGTGCCAGCCTGAAGGGCGGGTACCGATCCGTGACCAGGGTGAACGCGTAGGCGACGACGCGGTTGTTCCAGCGGAAGACGCCTTCGACGAAGCTGAATATGCCGCGCGGGTAGCGGCCGGTGAACAAGANNGGGCGGGGGTAGCGGCCGGTGAGCAGGATCGCGAAGAACGCGATGACGGTGACGACGGCGAATGCGATCCACAAGAAGAACAGCACGATGTAGTGCGGGATGGCCAGCAGCCATTTGACCAGCGGTAGCCACCGGCTGAGGTCGGCGGCCGCGTCCGGATAGGCGTAGTCCAGCTCGACCCACTGGTGGTCGTCAGTGGACGGGTAGCTGTCATTCATCAGGGCCAGGTAGGTTCCGACCCGGTTGCCGAACCGCTGCAGCTCGAGATTCCAGTCGAACCACCACCGGG
>PMST01000505.1 GCA_003168295.1 Actinomycetota bacterium | reverse complement strand
AACAAGTACGGCGGCCGGGAGAACCTGGAGGCGATCTCGTTCCTGCAGGAGGTCAACGCCACCTGCTACAAGCGCGACCCCGGCATCACCATGAGCGCCGAGGAATCCACCGCCTGGCCCGGGGTGTCCCGGCCGGTGTACCTGGGCGGGCTCGGGTTCGGCTTCAAGTGGAACATGGGCTGGATGCACGACACGCTCGCCTACCTGAGCCAGGACCCCATCTACCGCCAGTACCACCACAACGAGATCACGTTCTCGCTGATCTACGCGTTCTCGGAGAACTTCATCCTGCCGATGTCGCACGACGAGGTGGTGCACGGCAAGGGCTCGCTGGTGGGCAAGATGCCCGGCGACGAATGGCGCCGGTTTGCCGGGCTGCGCTCGCTGCTGGCGTACATGTGGGCTCACCCGGGCAAGCAGCTGCTGTTCATGGGGTCGGAGTTCGGCCAGGTCAGCGAGTGGTCCGCGGACAACGGGCTGGACTGGTGGATCCTTGACTTCGGAGTCCACCAGGGCGTGCAGCGGCTGTCCCGCGACCTGAACGCGGTCTACCGGAACACCCCCGCGCTGTGGGAGCTTGACAGCACGCCCGAGGGGTTCGGCTGGATCGACTCCAACGACGCCCAGGGCAACACGCTGTCCTTCCTGCGCCTGGCGGCGACCCCGGGTACCGCCGCAGCGGGTACCGCTACCCAGCCGGACCAGTCGCGGACGCTCGCCTGCATCGCCAACTTCTCCGCGCAGCCGCACGAGAACTACCGGGTCGGCCTGCCGCACGCGGGCCGCTGGCGCGAGGTCCTCAACACCGACGCGGCCGTCTACGGCGGCAGCGGCGTGGGCAACATGGGCCGCATCGAGGCCGTGCTTGAACCCTGGCACGGCCGGCCAGCTTCGGCCGTCATCACCCTCCCGCCGATGGGCGTCCTCTGGCTCGCCCCTGAAGACCCGGACGCGGCCGAGGACTGACCGCGTTCCGGCCCCGACACCTCGGAGAACGTACCGCGGCCTGCGGTGCAGGACGCGGCGGTAAGACGCCCGCGCCGAGCGACAGGCCGCCGTCGAGAATCAAGGTCTGTCCGGTCACCCAGGCCGCGTCCGCGGAGGCCAGGAACGCCGCTGCCGCGGCCACGTCGGCCGGCTCCCCGAGCCGTCCGAGCGGGTAATCCTCAGTCACCGCCGCCTCGCGCCCTTCGTAGAGCATCGCAGCGAACCGGGTGCGCACCACCGCGGGCGCTACCGCGTTGACCCGGACCTTCGGGCCTAGTTCCAGGGCGAGCTGCGAAGTAAGGTGCATCAGCGCTGCCTTGCTCGAGCCATAGAAGCCGATGCCCCGGGCCGGCCGGACGCCCGCCAGCGAAGCGACGTTAACGACGGCTCCGCCGTTCTCGGCCATCCAGTGCCGATGCACTAGGCGCACCCAGTCCAGCACGGCCAGAAGATTTACCTCGAGGATCTTGCGAGCAGCTCCTGAATCGAGGTCCAGCATCGGTCCGTACGCGGGGTTGATCCCGGAGTTGTTCACCAGGACGTCGACGCGGCCGAATGTTTCGAGGGTGCGGCGCACGGTGTCCAGCTGGTGGCCGGCATCGTCAGCAGAGCCGTCGACGGCCAGCGCGTGGTCCGGACCGCCGAGTTCTTCCACGGCCGCCTCCAGGGCGGGCCGCTTGCGCGCGGTGATCGTGACCTTTGCGCCTTCGGCGACCAGACGGTGTGCGACGCCCAGGCCGATACCCCGGCTGGCACCGGTCACGATGGCCACCTGGCCGGCAAATCGCGCACATGACGTAGGCACTGCTGGAGCCCCTTTCCTGGTCGCTGCTAGCCAGGAGAGAGGCTACGCGACCTCGCCGGGTGCGCGCTCCTCGGGGATCAAACACCAGCTGGCCCATGCGATGAGCCTGGTCGCCACGCAGCTGGCCTGGGCGCGCCGGCAGCACGCCCAGGCCAGGCACCTCACAGGTGACCAGTTCAGCTCGTCAGCTGATCCGCACTGGCGTAGATCGACTTGTACTCGAGGTAGCTGTTGAGGGCTTCGGGCCCGAGTTCCCGGCCGATGCCGCTGTCCTTCATCCCGCCGAAGGGCGAGCCGAGGTCGAGGAGGTAATAGTTCACCCCGATGGTGCCGGTCCGCACCCGCCGGGCGACGTCGATGCCGCGCTGCTCATCGGTGGTCCAGACCGAACCGCCCAGGCCGTAGTTGCTGTCATTGGCGATCGCGATGGCGTCTTCGTCGTCGCTGAACGGGATCATCGCCATGACCGGCCCGAACACTTCCTCGCGGGCGAGCCGGTCGGAGTTGTCGACGTCGGCGAACACGGTGGGCTCGACGAACCAGCCGCGGTCCTGGCCGGCCGGGCGGCCACCGCCGGACACCAGCCGGGCGCTGCTGTTGCGGGCGATGTCGATGTAGCCGAGCACCCGCTGCAGGTGCTGCTCGCTGGCCATCGGGCCGATGGTGACCGACGGGTCGAGCGGGTTGCCGATGACCTGGTTGCGGGTGTAGTCGGCGACGGCGTCGACCACCTCGTCGTAGCGCGACCGCGCCACCAGGATCCGGGACTGGGTGGTGCAGGTCTGGGAGTTGTTCATGAAAGAGGCCATGCCCAGGCCGGCGATGAACGTGTCCACGTCGCCGTCATCGAGGAAGATCGCGGCCGACTTTCCGCCGAGTTCCAGCGTCACCCGGCGGATCAGGCGCCCGCACTCGGCGCCGATGATGCGGCCGGTGGCGGTGGAGCCAGTGAAGGCGATCTTGTCGACGTTGGGGTGGGACACCAGCGCGGCACCCGCCTCACGCCCGGCGAGGACGATGTTCAGCACGCCCGGGGGCAGGCCCGCTTCTTGCGCCGCGTCACCCAGGACGTAGGAGTCGAGCGCGGTCTCGGGCGAGGGCTTGAGCACGATCGTGCACCCCGCGGCCAGCGCCGGGGCGATCTTCATCATCGCCAGCACCTGCGGGTAGTTCCACGGCGCGATCGCGCCGACGACGCCGACCGGCTCGCGGCGCACGATCGTCGACCCCGGCTGGCTCGGCCGGACTTCCTCCAGCGGAAGGGCCTTGATGAGCTCGGCGTACATCTGCAGCAGGCCGGCCGGAGCGGCGCCGTTGAACGCGGTGGACAGCCCGATCGGCATGCCGTTCTCGCGGCTGACCAGCGCGCTGGTGGCATCCGCCCGCGCGGCCAGCGCCGCCGCGAACCGGTGCATGACCTCGGCTCGCTCGGCGGCCGTGGTGCGGCCCCAGGGTCCGGAGTCCAGGGCGCGCCTGGCCGCCTTGACCGCGGCGTCGATGTCGGCGTCGGTGCCAAGCGCGGCGGTACCGAGCGGTTCGCCGGTGGCGGCTTCAAGCGCGCGATGAGTGTCGCTGCCGCGGGGTTCCACCCACTCCCCGTCGATGAAGAACCGGATCCGGTCCAGGTCGGTGTGTTCGGCAGTGGTCGTCATCGATGACTCCTACGGTTGCGCGACGCAAGTATTGATCTACAGCATGCCCCTCGCGTTAAGGCCCGGACAAGGGATGCCCGTCTCACTTCTGGCCTGACCCGGCCCCGGGCGGGGCGGGCAGCTTTCCGGCCGCACGCAGCCAGTCGATGGTCGCGCGCAGGGCGACCGCACGGGGCGTGGGCCGGTAGCCGAGCTCCGCGGTGGTCGCGGAACAGTCGATGAGCGGCGTGGCATAGGTCCGCACGGCGAACTGCCGCATGGTGCCGATGTCCGGGGCGTCCGGCGCCGCCGGATCGATATCCCGTACCCGGGCGGGCAGGCCCGCGATGACGGCACCCTGGTTGCAGAACTCGGCGATACTCGACACATCGCTGTCCTCGCC
>PMST01000172.1:18157-26856 GCA_003168295.1 Actinomycetota bacterium | reverse complement strand
TGGTGGCTGGATCAAAGTGAACCGGGTGTGCTGCGATGGCGGACCCCGGCCGGCCGCACCCACACCACCACCCCGACCGTGTATCCCCAATAGCTCGCTAGCGAGTTTGTGCCACGATTTCATGCATGGTCGTGGAGGATCCTTCGGCGGAGTGCTTCGTCTGCCATAAGCACCAGACACGGGGACCGCTGATGCCCGGCGGCCCAGTCGGCGAGGATGACCTGGTCGTCGTCTCGCACCTGGCTCCGGGTAGCTCCGGCCGTCCCATCTATCTCGGACACCTTTTCGTCGAGCCCTGGCGGCACGCGCCTGGCCTGGGTGATCTTACTGATCTCGAGGCGCGAGCCGTGGGCTGGTGGTGCACGCGCGCCAGCCGGGCGCTGCGCGAGGTCGCCGGGGCCGAGCACGTATATGCGGCCGTGATCGGGGACCAAGTCCCGCACCTACACGTCCACCTGACGCCAAGGTCTGGAACCGCAAATTGCGGATCTGGTCCGTGACCTGCGTGCCTACCTCAACTCCGCGGATAGCGATCCGGCCACCTGATAAGGATTGGCCGCCCAGTCCGCCGGCAGCGAAATCGGAAATCGCAGGCGGCCGTCCACTCGTACGCTGGCAATATGGCCGAGCACGCGAATGTCTATCCATTGCGGCGAGAGCCCAAACCGGAGCCGCGCCCGAAGCAGCCCCGCCCCCAGCAGCCCCGCCGCCAGGAGTCCGGCCCTCCGCAGCCCCCGCCTCCCGAACCGCTCTGGCGGGAGGTGCTCGGCCAGCGTCTCCACGCCCTCCGCCAGCGTCGGCAGGAAACATTGTCGGAAACGGCCGGCCGGGCGGGGATATCGCCGCAGTATCTGTCCGAGATCGAGCGCGGGCGGAAGGAACCGTCGAGCGAGATGATCGCGGCTCTCGCCGGAGCGCTGGGAATCACCCTGACCGGGCTGACGGAGCAGGTCGCGGGCGATCTGCGGCGCCAGTACGGCACCGCTGTGACCAATGAATCCGGCCCGGTCATGCTCGCCCGCGCGGCGTGATGCCCTAGATTCCCGCGGCGGCTGGGGCGCCGGACGTGATGGCGTCCGGAAACCGCCGCCCGAGCACGTGGTCCACGATCCCGTATTCCAGCGCCGCCTGGGCCGTAAGGACCCGGTCGCGGTCGGTGTCGGTTCGCAGCGTCTGCACCGACTGGCCGGTGTGCCTGGAGAGGATCGCTTCGATATCGGCGCGCATCCGCACCAGCTCGTCCGCCTGCAGGATCAGATCCGGAATCGGTCCCTGACCGCGTGCCGCCGGCTGATGCAGCACGATCCGCGCGTGCGGCAGCACGGCCCGCCGCCCCGCGCTCCCGGCTGCGAGCAGGACGGCGCCGACGCCGATGGCCTGGCCCACGCAGGTGGTCGCGACCGACGCCTGGATGAACTGCATGGTGTCGTATACGGCGAGCATGGGGGGCAGGTCGCCGCCCTCACAGTTGATGTACAGGTTGATCTCCTGCTCGGCGCTGTCCGCCTCGAGGTGCAGCAGCTGAGCGATGAGCGTGTTGGCGACGCCGGAATCGATCGGAGTGCCAAGGTAGACGATGCGCTCGGTCAGCAGGTGCGAGTACACGTCCATGATCCGCTCGCCGCGGGGATGCTGGGCGATGACGTTCGGGATGGTGTAGCTGCTCATCTTTTTTCCCCCTGCAATCCGATCCGGTGTTCTCTGGTCGGCATGACCTGGCTGAACGAGCCGACGATCTCGTCCACGAAACCGAACTCCCTGGCCTCGGTGGCCGTGTACCAGTGGTCATGCAGCGAATCGTCGAAGATGCGCTCGATGGGCTGGCCGGTGTCCTCCGCGATGAGTCCGAGCACGGTGTCCACCGTGTGCCGCAGATCGTCGGCCTGGACTTCGATGTCGACCGCGCTGCCGCCGATGCCGGCTGAGCCGCGGTGCATGAGGATTCGGGCGTGCGGCAGCGCGAATCGCTTGCCCTTGGTGCCGGCCGAGAGCAAGAACTGCCCGGCGCTGCAGGCCAGCCCGAGCGCCAGGGTGGAAACATCGCACGGTACGAGCCGCATGATGTCGCGGATGGCGAGCATGGATGGCACCGAACCGCCAGGTGAGTGAATCCACAAGGCGACATCGGCGGCCGGATCCTCGGCGGCGAGCCTGAGCAGCTGCGCCGCAAGGAGCGTCCCGTTGTCGTCGTCGAGTACCCCGTCCAGCACGAGGATGCGCTGAACCAGCAGCTGCTCCCGCACACGCTCGCTGAAGGCGGGAGTCTTGTCGTCGTGAGCCATGCCCCCAGCCTGCGGCATGACCGCCCGGAAAGACCCCGCACGCTGCTGTCAGCAGATCTGCCCACGGCAGCGCCGTATCTCCGGGCCTGACCCGAACCCGCCAGCCGGTCGTGCCTGTTTGCCTCCGCGGCAGCCTTGTCAGTCGCCGCGGCTACCCTCAGGCATGACTGCCGGCGTCCGGCTCAGCTCGTGAGCCGCGCCCGTCAACTGGGAGGGGGATGGACATCAGCCAGGATCCGCGCCCGCCAGCCAGGCGGCCCCGGGGAACCGCGGTGGCCGTTACCGTGGTCGCCGCCCTCTGGGTGCTTGCCGCCTGTTCAGCCGCGGCCTCGGGCGGTCATTCCGCACCGCAGCCGCGCACCAGCGGCGCCAGTGGCACCAGCGACACTTCCGCGCCCCCGCATGGCAGCTCGGCCTGGCTGCTTACTAGATCGGCGTTGTCCCAGCTCATCGCCGACCCGGCCGTCCGGGCCATGCTGCAGGGCGCGCTCATCTATGAGATCCTGCAGCCGGGGCAGCAGCCGATCGCTGGCATCACCGCGAAACCGGTCGTGACCTTCGCCTCCGCGACCGCCCTCGAGGACGCGGTAACCGGCGGCCGGCTTCCAGCCGGGACCTATGGCGTTCTGTACGATCCCGAAGCCTGGTCCTTTACCCCCGTGGCCGAGCAGCGGGACCCCGTGCAGGCCGCTACCCGAGCCGCAGCCGTGGCTCATGCGCATGGTCTGCGGCTGATCGTAACCCCTGCGCTGAATCTCACCACCGTCCTGGCGCCCGGCAGCCAGCAGCCGAGGTGGCGGGCGTTCCTCGACCTGAACCTCGTCGCTCGCCTGGCCGTGGTGGCCGACATCATCGAGATCCAGGCCCAGAGCCTGGAGCGAGAAACTGCCGCCTACACCGCCTTCGTCCAGGCCGCGACGTCGCAAGCCAGCATCGCGAACCCGCGGATCATCGTGCTGGCGGGGCTGTCCACCAATCCCCCGGGCGCGCCGGTTGACAGCCAGCAGCTGACGGCGGCCGTCCGGGCCACCCGGTCCATGGTCGACGGCTACTGGCTCAACATTCCCGGCCAGGGCCCGCGCTGTCCGACCTGCAATGCCCCCCGCCCAGACATCGCCATCCAGACCCTCCAGTCGCTGCCCTGACCGCGTCAAGTGACCGATGAGCCGGAAGGCGACGGAGCGTCTGAATGGCACAACGAAACAGGAGATAGACATGTCAAGAGGGTTGACCAGGCAGGCTCTTGAGGCTCTGGACACCGCGCTGGCGCGTCACGTCGACCAGGCCGAGCTTCCCGGGCTGGTCGCGCTCGTGGCCCGTGACGACGACGTGCATGTCGCGGCAGTGGGGCACCGGGCCTTCGGCGACAGCGAGCCGATCGGGCGTGACGCCATCTTCCGCATCGCGTCGCTCACCAAGCCGATCGTCGGCGTGGCGGCGATGCTGCTCGTCCAGGACGGCGCGGTGGCGCTCGATGATCCAGTTGGACGTTGGCTACCCGAGCTGGCCGAACCGCGGGTCCTGCGCAGCTTGGCATCCGAGCTCGACGACACGGTGCCGGCCGAGCGGCCGATCACGGTCGAGGACGTGCTGTCGTTCCGCTTCGGCTTCGGCTCGATCATGGATCCTGGGCCCTACCCGATCCAGCGGGCCGAAAGTGACCTGGGCCTCAAGACGCTCAGCCCGCCGTGGCCGCCGGTTGATCTCACCTCCGACGAATGGATCGCCCGGCTGGGCCGCCTGCCGCTGCTCGACCAGCCCGGCGCGCGATGGCGTTATAACACCGGCGCTTCGGTAGCCGGTGTCCTTATCGAGCGGGTCGCGGGCCTGCCTCTCGGCGAGGTGCTGCACGAGCGGGTATTCAAGCCGCTCGGCATGACCGACACCGGCTTCTACGTCCCGGCCGGCAAGCTCGGCCGCTTCACGACGTTCTATGCTCCCGGCGCGGGCCCCGGCGAGCTGCAGGTGCTAGACCGGCCCGAAGGCTGGTATTCGTCGCCGCCCAAGTGGCCGGACGCATCGAGCTGGCTGGTGTCGACGGTGGATGACCTATGGGCGTTCGCCTCGATGCTGGCGGTCGGCGGCGGTGGCCTGCTCTCGGCCGAATCGGTGGCTCTGATGACCCGCGACCGCATGACGGCCCAGGACCGGGCCGAGAACCGGATATTCGTGGGCGATCACAGCGGCTGGGGCCTCATGATGCTGGTTCCGGCGGCGAACGGCTCGCGCGGCGTGCCCGGCGGGTTCGGCTGGGAAGGCGGCGGCGGCACCGCCTGGCGTACCGACCCCTCGACCGGGCTCACCGGCATCCTGCTGACCCAGCGGATGGTGACCTCCCCGGAGCCGACCGAGCTGGTGAAGGACTTCTGGGCCGCCGCCTACGCTTCCATCGTCGCCTGATCAGTGCCTCAGGTCCGTGCGCGTCGCGACCGCAGACCGAGCTGGAACAGGTAGATGATGAGGAGCACGATCAGCGCCAGGCCGGCGAGGAGCGAGGCGTAGAAGAGGGTGTCGCCTAGGTCCGCGGCGAATTTATTGTGGCGGCCCATGCCATGGTGGGCGTCTCCCAGCGGGGATGCGATAAGGAAAAGTGCAATCGCTCCGATGGCGACACCGATCAGCAGCTTGCCTTTGATGATCATGACGGGATCCTCCTTATGCGGTGCGGCGGCTAACGCCGTCGTCGTCGGTAACACCGTCGCAGCACGGAGTCAGCGGTGTCGTCCGTCGCCGGATCGATCTTCGCGAAGCCGGTCCTCCCTGAGCAGGACCCGGTGATCACCGCGCAGGCCGATGCGCTCTGTGCGAGCGGCCAGTACTGTGCGAACCATGGGGAGATTCGGCGCACGGGATTTGCGGATAGCCGACGCGGCCGCTGCGGTTTGCCTCTGCGCGATCGTCCTCGCCACGGAATTCGCCCAGGGAAAGGTAAGCCTGACTGGCACGCTGTCCGCCGTCGTGGTGTCCTCCACGGTGGCGTTCCGGCGCCGGGCCCCGGCCTCGATGGCGGTCCTCGCCGCCGCCGGAGTGTCGGTAGCGGGCAGCTCAAGTCCCGCGCAACTGGCCGGCTCCATCGCCTTTGTGCTCGATTACTACATGGTCGGCCGTAAAAGCGCCGAGTGCGGCTGGACGTGGATCGACGCGGCCTTGCTCGCGCTGCCGGTGCTGGGGATCGCGCTGTCCCCGAACACGCCAGAGCCAGGTGACCCGTTTGCCGTGGACGTCGTCTCCGTGTGGGCGTTTTTCTTTGTCATCCCATTTGCCGCCGGGCGTATCGTCGGCGGCCGCATCGCACTGACTGCCACCCTTAAAGTCAACACCGAGCGCCTCGCCGAAGAGCAGCGTGAGCGGGCCCGGCGAGTGGCGGCGGCCGAACGGGCCAGGATCGCGCGGGAGTTGCACGATGTTGTCGCCCATAGCGTGAGCGTCATGGTGATCCAGGCCGTGGCCGCCCGGGCGGTGGCAGGCCGGGACCGGGGCGCGGCCGCGGAGGCGTTGCGGTCGGTGGAACGATGCGGCCGGGAGGCGCTGACCGATCTGCGCCAGATGATCGGGGTGCTGCACCGCGACGACATAGAGGTACTAGGGGCGGCCCCCCCGGGGCTCGCGCAGCTCGAGCGGCTTGCCGAGCGGGCGCGTACCGCGGGATTGCCCGTGGACGTGCGGGTGGAGGGCGAATCCCGGCCACTGTCCGCCGGCCTGGACCTGGTTTCGTACCGGGTGGTGCAAGAGGCGCTGACCAACGCGATAAAGCATGCGGGGCCTGCCAGCGCCCAGGTACGGGTGATTTTTGACCGAGATTGCCTCGAGCTGGAAATCGCCGATACCGGTCACGGATCCGCTTCGGGACCTACTGCCTCTGCACCGGCGGGTCATGGACTCATGGGAATGCAAGAGCGACTAGCCCTTTACGGAGGACAATTGCACGCCGGGAGCGGCCGCGACGGCGGTTTCACCGTCCATGCCACGATCCCGCTGATCGATGAGAAACGGCCATGATGGTCATGTTCCGACGCCGGTGGCCGGGCGCGGGCTGGTGGGATCTGGCGCTGGGCGCCGCGTTCGGAATCGTCTGCGAGGCCGAAGTCGTTGTTCATCTGCGTGGCGACCGGGCCCATGATCATTGGCCGGCTGCCGCGGTGGTCTCAATTGTCGCCGTGATCGCGGTGGCCGTCGCGGCGCGGCGGAAAGCGCCGCTGGCCACGGCCAGTGTGGCGATGGCGGGAATCTTCGTCCTGGCGCTCAGCTTGTCGCACCTGACGAGCATCAACTCCCCGCAGCTCGTGCTATTCGTCGCGCCCTACTCGGTGGCCGCGTATTCGCCGCGAATCCGCGCCATTGCGGGCTTGACGGTGTGCATAGCCGCCGTAAGCGCAGTTAGTGCCCGCACCCCGTCCCAGACGTCAGGATGGGTGTTCACCATTGGCGTCTGCGGTTGTTCCTGGGTCGCTGGCCGCTTCATCCGGGGACGACGGGCCCTGGCCGCCGAACTTCGCCAGACAAACGAGAGAATCGCCGCGGAAACTGACGGCCGGGAAACCCTGGCCATTGCCGGCCAGCGAACGCGGATCGCTCAAGAATTGCAGGTACTCGTCGCGCACAGCGTGAGCACGATGATCGTGCAAAGCCAAGCCGCCCAGCGGCTGCTCGACCAGGACTCGGATGAGGCTGATGCCGCGATGGAAAAGATCGAGGAGACCGGCCGTCACGCACTGGATGAGATGCGCCGGATTCTTGGTGTCCTGCGGCATCCTGACGACCATGCCGAACTCATCCCTCAGCCCGGCGTCGGGCAGATCCCGGCCCTGGTCGAGAAGATGCGAGGCACTCAACCGGACGTGACGCTGCACGTGGAGGGAAAGCCGGGCCCTTTGCCGGCCAGCGTCGACCTGGCCGTCTACCGTCTCCTGGCTGACGCGCTCAGCACGGTCGCCGGGCCGTCGGCTCCGATCGATATCCTCCTTCGGTTCGGCACGGAAGACATCACGCTCGCGGTGACCGCTTCGCACACCGTCCGGCTCGACTGGCCCACGATCGCGATGCGCGAACGAGTCGCGCTAGGCCAGGGCACGATTGACGTCGAGTCGCTGCCGGGCACGGGTGAACGCCTGGTCATACACCTTCCGTGCGTCCTGACAGGAGCCCTGGCATGACCATCCGAGTCGTGATCGCCGACGACCAGCAGCTCGTGCGTACCGGCTTTCGGATGATCCTGGAGTCCGAGAGCGACATTGAGGTCGTCGGCGAAGCCAGCGATGGACGGCAAGCCGTGGTCCTCGCTCGCCAGTCGCGTCCTGACGTGGTCCTGATGGACATCCGGATGCCCGAACTAGACGGCATCGAGGCAACTCGTCAACTCACCTCAGCTAGTCAGAACCCGCCCACCCGGGTGCTGATCTTGACCACCTTCGATCTCGATGAGTATGTGTTTGACGCCCTCCGTTCCGGTGCGAGCGGATTCCTGCTCAAAGACAGCCAGGCCTCGCAACTCGCGGACGCGGTACGCGTGGTCGCCGCCGGAGACGCCCTGCTGGCGCCCGCGGTCACCCGCCGCCTGATCGAAGAGTTCGCCGCGACCACGGCCGCCCGGCCGCTGCCACGCCCCGCCGCGATCGGTGAACTCACGCCGCGCGAGCTTGACGTGTTCCGGCTTGTCGCCACGGGAATGTCCAACGCCGAGATCGCCACCGCGCTCGTTATCGGCGAAACCACGGTCAAGACCCATGTCACTCGGCTGCTCATGAAGCTCAGCCTGCGTGACCGTGTTCAAGCCGTCGTTCTCGCCTATGACACCGGCATCGCCAGCCCCGGCAGCAACCGGAAACATGTGGGGTGAGCGACGGGACTCGAACCCGCGACATCCAGGACCACAACCTGGCGCTCTACCAACTGAGCTACGCCCACCATCGCTGCCGAACGACAGCAAGACGCGCGTTGCCCGGGAAGGACATCGCGCGGCTCCAAGAAGTATAGCGGTCCCCGGCCCTCCGCGCGCGCCCGCGTCCGCGCGAGCAGGCGCCCGCGCGAGCACGCACCCGCGCGTCAGGTGCCGGAGCTGCCCGCGCCGGAAGTGCCCCTCACGCCCGGACCGTGCGGCGCGGCCGGCTCGGTGTATTTGGCGGCGATCGCGCGGGCCGTCGCCGAATCGGGTCCTGGCCGCGGAACGAACACCGCATCCC
This sequence comes from Actinomycetota bacterium, assembly GCA_003168295.1. The sequence goes on along the minus strand of PMST01000172.1, from coordinate 18,395 downwards.
GGTAGTACCGCAGTTCCTGCACGCTTTCCCTGATGTCAGCCAGGGCCCGGTGCCCGCCGCGCTTAGCCGGCGAGGAGAAGTACGCCCGCGGGAACCAGCGCCGCGCCAGCTCCTTGATGCTGGAGACGTCGACCATCCGGTAGTGCAGGTAGTTGTCGAGTTCGGGCATGTCACGCGCGATAAACCAGCGGTCCGTGGCGATGGAGTTACCGCACAGCGGCACCTTCCTGGCCTCGGT
>PMST01000172.1:0-18127 GCA_003168295.1 Actinomycetota bacterium | reverse complement strand
GGCTTGATAATCAGGTCGATGCCCTCGTCAAGCAGGTTGAGCTCGCCGTCGGTCACCAAGCACGCGATCTCGATGAGGGCGTCGCGTTCGATATCGAGCCCGGTCATCTCGCAGTCGATCCACACGAGCCGGTCGTTCATCCTCACAGAGTATGACCTTGGCTGCCGTGCGTTGCCAGCAAAGCCCTTTTTGCGGAACGAATACCGCTATCAGCCCTCGCCCTCCCGGATGTGTGCCGGGGTGGCGATCCCCGGCCGCAGCGCGGCATCAGGCTCCGGTTTCCCGAACGAAGTCGTCACCGGTACCACCCCGGCCCACACGTCCAGCGCATAGTCCTCCGGCTCATCGGACGGATCGCCGTCACGGATCTTGACCGAGGCCTCGGCGAGCGGAAGCGCCAGGACGGACGTGGCGGCCAGTTCCTTGGTGCTGGGCTGGCGCGCGTAGGACCACTGGCCGGGCGTGAGGTGCTCGGTGATGACCCGGAGAGCCTCGATCCGCTCGGCCGGGTCGGTGAGCAGTCGCGCGGTCCCGTAGATCATGGCGCTGCGGTAGTTCATCGAGTGGTTGAACACCGCCCGCGCATAAACCATCCCGTCCAGGTGGGTCACGGTGACGCAGACCTGGCCGCCAGCTGCTGCGGCCATGGTCGTGTTCGCCGACGACCCGTGCAGGTAGAGGGTGTCGTCGACCCGGCCGTACCCGGTGGGGAGCACGCGAGGCGCGCCGTCGGCGATGACGCCGAGATGGCAGATCAATCCGGCGTCGAGCACGGCGTAGAGGTCATCGCGATCGGTCCGGCCGCGCTCACGGTGCCGCCGCAGCCCGGTACGCGGGGTACTGGACAGGTCAGGAACGGTCATAACGCTTCACGTTACGCCGGTGGGGTCATACTCCGGCGGCGGATAGGGAGGGGGCTTCGATCCTGCGTGGGGCGCGGGGCCTTAGGTGGACGGGGGAGCCATTCGTTCTGGGAGGGTCAGGCAGGTCCGTGGTTAGGACGTCTAGGCTGGTGAGATGGTCGATGTCGATGCTGCCTGGTCCGATGCTGTCGCATCCGGGGACCTGGGAGGCGCCGTAATGGCCGCCACGGGCCCACAGGGCGCGGCTACGCGGCCGGGCCAGCTGGCGGAACGGGGCGGGCTGGCCGGCCGGCCAGCGTCGCGGGATCTGCCAGGTGTCGAGCCAGGACAAGATGGGGGCGAGCCCGGTCATCGGGTAGCTGGTGAACGGTTCCCTGGCCGAACCGAGAACTCCGATCTGGACGCACAGCCTGCCCTCCCGGTTAACCCCCGCGGGGCGGTAGGGAAGCTGGTCGGGGGCGTAGTCGAGGTGCTCGGGCGTGCCCAGCGCGCAGCCCGCCCGGACGATCGGCAGCAGCTGCGCGATGTCTCCGGTCAGCGGGTCCCAGACCAGGTGGGGCGGCCGGTCTTCCTGATTGAGCCGCTGAGCGGCCGACCCGACCGAGATGTGGCGCGGGTCGGCGCCGAGAGTAAGCCAGACGACACGCGGCGCGCCTCCCGACAGCATTCCCCCGTCGGTCTGTGCCCGGATGCATCTGGCACCCGGCATCCACGCGTCTGCCACAGAGTCCCTCCCAAGATGAAACGGTCTAGACCTCATACGTTCCCTTTATCTGCTTACGTCACCATTGGTGATTAGTCCATAGGTAGCGCGTTAAGATTTCACGTTCTGTTCCAGCTACGATTCGGTAGATCATGACCGTTAGCAGCAGTCCTCCGGGAATTCCCAGCCCTGTCCGGCTCGAAGGCTGGCTCAATGACACCATCGGCGGCGAGCCTTCTGAGCTGGTCGATGTCCAGCTGATCGCCGGCGGTCGCTCCAACTTGACCTACCGCCTGACGGTCGCCCGCGCCGGAGAGCCCCGCCTGCTCGTGCTCCGCCGTCCGCCGCTCGGCCATGTGCTGCCCACCGCCCATGACATGGGCCGGGAGTACCGCGTCCTGAGCGGGCTGTCCGGGACGCGGGTGCCGGTCGCCGAGCCGGTAGCGTTCTGTGACGATACGGAGGTCATCGGCGCGCCCTTCTACCTGATGGAGCACGTGCCCGGGGCGGTGATCCGGACCCGGCAGGACGCGGCCGTGCTGACCGAAGTCCAGGCGCGGGATCTGTCCGAGGGCCTGGCCGACATGCTCGCCGCGATCCACGGCGTGGACGTCGAAGCGGTCGGCCTGGCCGGCCTGGGCCGGGGGACGGGGTACCTCACGCGCCAGCTCGCTCGCTGGCAGCGGCAGTGGGACCTGTCGGTGACCCGGGACGTCCCCGGCTACGGCGAGCTGGTGGCCAGGCTCACGGAGCAGCTCCCCGCGGAAGGCGAGGCGACGCTGGTCCACGGCGACTTCCGGCTCGACAACGTGCTGGTGACGGTGGCGCCGCAGCCTGTAATCACGGCCGTCGTGGACTGGGAGATGGCCACCATCGGCGACCCGCTGGCGGACCTGGGCCTGACCCTGGTCTACTGGACCGACCCGGGCGAAGAGGGCTGGCTCAACCCGGTGGCCGGGGACCCGAACGCCCCGGACTCGGCGGCCGCGACTCCGGACGCGCCGACCCCGCCGGCCCGCGGCGTCTCGACCGATGCCACCGCGAGCCCGGGTTTCCTGTCCCGGGCCGAGTTCGCCGCCGCGTACGCCGAACGGACCGGCCGTGACATCTCGCGGATCGGCTACTACGTGGCGTTCGGCTATTTCAAGCTCGCCGTCGTGCTCGAGGGCATCAATGCCCGCTACCTGCAGCACCAGACGGTAGGTGAAGGCTTCGACCAGGACGGTCTCGCCGTCCCTGCGCTGGTCAACCGCGCACATGAAGTGCTCGACGCGGACCTGTAACGGGCCTGACAGAACCCGGCGCCCCGCTCGCACCGGACGAATGCCCGGTGCCCTGCTTTCGCCGGGCCTGTCGCCCGGCTTCCGCCTGCCGAGCTGGTTTGAGGTCCGGCGCCCCGCTTGCGCCGGACCTCTACATAACACGACGCGCTACCCCCGGTCCGGGTTCACGCCTTAGCCTGTATACATTTGCGCGGCCGCGACCAAGGCGGCGATAGCGGCGCCGGTCTCCGCGTCAGGCGGGTCGACGGTCATCCTGGCCGCGCCGCTGCCGAAGCCGCGCAGCCGCAGCGCGTGCTTCAGCCGCCCCACGCTCGCCCCCAGGGCGACAATCTGGTCAATCGTCTCCTGAGCCTGCGGCTGGTGCTTCACGGCCGCGTACACCTCGGGATAAGCCGAGCTCCGCCCGGAGATCACGCCCGCGCCGCCGGCCCGCATCGTGGCCGCCGGGTTCGCGTCGGCACCGGAGAAGAACCGCAGGCCGGGTGCGGCCGCGACGTAATCGGCCAGCTCGCCCGCGGCCGAGCCGCTGATCTTGGCTCCGGCCAGGCCGGCCGCCTCCGCCACGCGGGCGAAGAGGGTGGCGGACACAGGCAGCCCCGTCCGTTCCGGAAAAATATAGGCGTAGAGCTCGGGACCGGAAGCGGCGTCGCGGATGGCGCGGTAGTGCGCGATCAGCTCATCGGGCCGGGCCGGCAGGTAGTAGGGCGTGATCGCCGCGATCCGGGTGACCCCCAGGGCGACCGCCGCCCGGGCCAGCCGGCCGGCGTGCCGGGCGTCCGGGGCGCCGATGTGCGCGATGACGCGATCGGAGCCCGCCTGCTCGAGCGCCAGCTCGATCAGCGACAGCCTTTCCGCGTCCTCCAGGGCCGGGAACTCCCCGGTCGTCCCGGCGACGAACAGCCCGTCCACCAAGCCGGCCACGAACTTGTGCAGGGCCCGGTTGGCGTCGAGATCCAGCTCACCTCCTGGCCCGAAGAGCGTCGGGACCGCGGAGAAAATAACCGGAGCTGGACTCACTCAGCTCCCTTGAAGAACGCGCTCGATGGGGCACGCCAGAGCAGGAACACCGTGACGACGCCGATGAGCCAGGTCAGTACGGGAAAGATCAGGCCGAGCACCGTTTTCGGCTCGCCCACCACGCCGACCAGGTCCAGCGTCGCCAGGCAGAACAAGACGGTCGAAACGATCCTGGCCCAGTTCTTGCCCTGGCTGTTCGCCCGCGCCATCCACAGCCACAGGGCGATCCCGACGATGCCGGAGAGCAGGGCCAGCGCGATGATGAACGTGTTCAGCTGGTTGACCTGGGTCACGGTGAGGCTGGGCCGCGCCTTCCTGATCTGGGCCTTGGTGCCGCCGATGCTGACCAGGGAGACGATCAGGCTGACGGTGCTGACGGCGGCGCCGGCGTACATGAGCTTGACCGCGTTCACGACGGTCGCGGGCGCGACCCGCCGGTCCGGCTCCAAGGTATTGCCGCCGGACGGGTAAGGCTGGTACATGATGACCTCGGCTAGGTTACGACGGGCTCAGTCCCGCCGTGATGTACCCGAGCTTAGTGGCTCGCCTCGGGACGGGCCATTCCCGCCGTGGGTTCGGCGATACTAAAGGACGATGACCGACGAGACCTCGACGAGCCCCCCGGTCGCCACGACCGCCGCCCCGCCGCCGGCCGCGCTGGATGCCGGGGCCGCCCGGCTGCAGCGCTGGGAGATCGTGGCCGTCTTCGCCGTCTCACTCGGCGCGAGCGGCGTCTACGCGCTCGTCTCCTACATCGGCTCGCTGACCGCCCAGCAGTCGCTCAGCAAGCAGACCGCGACGCTCAACGGCAGCCTGGCCCCCGGCCGCCCGCTGCTCGACCTGTTCCTGCAGCTCACTAACATCACCTTGTCGCTCGCCCCGGTGCTGCTCGTGCTTTACCTGCTGGCCCGGGCGGGGGACCGGCCCGCCTCGATCGGCCTAGATGCCCGCGAGCCCGGCAAGGACCTGGCCAGGGGGGCGGTGATCGCCGCGGTGATCGGCGGCGGCGGCCTGGCCCTTTACCTGATCGCGTTTCATGTCGGCGTCGAGCTGAACGTCGTGGCGGAGAGCCTGCCAGACGTCTGGTGGCGGATCCCGGTGCTACTGCTCTCCGCGTTCCAGAACGCCGCCGTGGAGGAGGTCGTGGTCGTCGGTTACCTGCTGACAAGGCTGGAGAAACTCGGCGTCCGGCCGTCCCGGGCCATCGCCATCAGCGCGGCGATCAGGGGCTCCTACCACCTGTACCAGGGTATCGGCGCCTTCTTCGGGAACGCCTTCATGGGTGCCGTCTTCGGCATCTTGTACCGCCGCTGGGGCCGGGTCACCCCGCTGATCATCGCGCACTTCCTGATCGACGCGGTGGCCTTCGTCGGCTACGCCTTGCTGGCCGGCCACGTCTCCTGGCTGCCCGCCCCATGAACGAGCCCGCGCCGAACGAGCCCGCGCCGAACGAGCCCGCGCCATGAACGTGCTCGCCCGGGTCTGGGACCGGGTGTCGGGCAGCCAGCCCCTGCCGCCCGCCTGGGTGGTGGGACTGACCGGCCTGGCCGCCCTGCTCATCGTGCTGAACACCGGGTCGTGGCGGCTGTCGGGCAAGGTGATCACGATCGCGCACGAGGGCGGCCATGCGCTGGTGTCCGTGCTATCCGGGCGGAAACTGGAGGGGATACGGCTGCACTCGGACAGCTCAGGGGTCACCTATTCGCGCGGCCGGCGGACCGGTCCCGGCCTGGTGCTCACCGCGGCAGCGGGTTACGTCATGCCCTCGCTGCTCGGGGCGGGCGCGGCTGCCCTGCTGGCGGAGCGGCACCTGACCGCGATGCTGTGGCTAGCCCTGGTGCTGCTGGCCGCGACGTTCCTGGCCATCCGCAATGTGTTCGGCGCGGTCGCGGTGCTGGCCACGGCGGTCGCCGTGTTCGCGGTCAGCTATTACGCCCCGCCCGCCGTGCAGGCGGGATTCGCCTACCTGGCGGTGTGGTTCCTGCTGTTCGGCGGGGTGCGGCCGGTGCTCGAGCTGGCGCGCGGCGAATACCGGGGGCGACGCCGGAACGTAGCGCGGGGTTCGCGGAATTGGACCGGGGCCTCGGATGCCGACCAGCTGGCCCGGATGACCGGCGTCCCCGCGGGCCTGTGGGTGGCGCTGTTCGCGCTCGTGGCCCTGGCCGCCCTGGTCGCCGGCGCCAGCCTGCTCATCCCGTCCGGCTGGCATCCCTGAATCCGTTGACTGTATACCGCCGACACCGTTATCATCTGCCGATAGTTAGGTTCTGATAACCCGAGAAGGGTCACCCCCAAGAAGGGTCACATGGCCAGGGCTTCGGCGGTAAAGATGCCTCCGGAGGCGAGTGCCGCACATGGTTGCGAAGGGGCCCGTCGGGTCCTCGCCCTGATGCTGGCGTTCTCCGCCGAAAGGAACACCCTCACAGCGCGCGACCTGGCCGCGGCCACCGGCATCGCGCTGCCCAGCGTCTATCGCTACATAACGCTGCTGCGCGAGACCGGCCTGCTGGCCGGGGACGAACGCGGCAGCTACCGGCTCTCGGCGCGGCTGATCGGCCTGGCCAGAGCGGCGGAGTCGGCGGAATCCATCATCGAGTTCGCCGATCCGGTGATGCGCGACCTGGCCACCGAAACCGGGGAGACCGTCATCTTGGTCCGGCTGATCGGCCGGTCGGCGGTGTGCGTGCACCGGGTGCAATCGGTGCAGCGGCTGCGGATCGCATTCGAACCGGGGGCGACGCTTCCGACCGATCGGGGGGCCAGCGCCAAGCTGCTGCTGGCCGGCCTGCCGCCGCAGGCCCGCAAGGACATCCTGGCGCCGCTGGCGGAGCGCGATCCCGAGGCCGCCGCGGTGTTCGAGGCGCGGGTTGTGCGGGCCGGGCAGCAGGGCTTCGCCACCAGCGAAGAGGAGATCCACCAGGGGGTGTGGGCGGCCTCGGCCGCGGGCGTTCAGGGCAAGCGCACGCTGGCCGCTCTCACCGTGCCCTCGCCGCTGGTCCGCGCCTCGGCCGAGGAGCGCAAGCACCTGCTGGACCAGGTCCGGGCCGCGGCTATGCGCCTCAACAACGACCTCCGGGCCGTACGCCGGTAGCTTCGTCCCGGTGCCAGCCGAGAGGGCACTCCGAGCAGGGAGCCGGCGGCACGGTTATTCTTCGCCCATGTCGGACTTCCGTGATGCGATCTTGGGTACCCGCATCGGCGCTGGCCAGGCGTCGCTCACCGAATTGCAGGCCGAGATGGCCTCCGGGGCCCTCACCTCGGTCGCACTGACCGGTTTGTACCTTCAGCGCATCGACCATCTCAATCCCGCGCTGCACGCGGTCATCACGGTGAACCTCGACGCCCCGGCCGAGGCCGCGGCCAGCGATGCGGCCCGCGCGGCGAACGGCCCGCGCGGCCCGCTCGAGGGCATTCCCGTCCTGGTCAAGGACAACGTCGGCGTCGCGGGCATGCCGACCACGGCGGGATCGCCCGCGTTGCTCGGGGCGGAGCCTGACGACGCGTTCGTCGTCTCGCGGCTGCGCGCCGCCGGAGCGGTGATCATCGGCAAGGCGAACCTGTCGGAGTGGGCGAACTTCCGCTCGATCCACTCGGCCAGCGGCTGGTCGACGCTGGGCGGGCAGACCGCGAACCCGTACGCGCTTGACCGCAACCCGTCCGGCTCGAGCTCGGGTTCGGCGGCGGCGGTGGCGGCGGGACTGGCGCCGCTCGCGGTCGGCACCGAGACCGACGGCTCGATCGTGTCCCCGGCCAGTACCTGCGGAGTCGTCGGCATCAAGCCCACCAACGGGCTGGTCAGCCGGCGGGGCATCGTGCCGATCTCGCCGGTCCAGGACACCGCCGGGCCGATGGCGGTGCGCGTCGCGGACGCGGCGGCGCTGCTGTCCGTCCTGGCCGCCCCCGACCCGGCCGATCCCGTCCCCGCCAGTGAAAACGATATGGCGGAACGGGCCCGGGTGACTCATTCCGGTACCTCTTACACGACCGCACTGGATGACGCCGCCCTGGACCGTGCCAGGCTCGGCATCTGGCGCGATGTCTCGTCCCCGGCGGGACCGGCGACCGAGGCGCAGCTGGACCTGGCCGTGGCCAAGCTGCGCTCGCTCGGGGCCATCGTGACCGATCCGGTGACGCTGCCCGAGGCGGGCAAGATCTCCAAGCCCGAGTTCGCCGCGCTGCGGCACGAGTTCAAGTACGGGATCAACGCCTACCTGGCTTACCTGGCCGACTTCAGCACCAGCGGGGGAGTGCCCGGCACGCTGGCCGAGCTGATCGACTTCAACAAGCGGAACGCGGACCTGGTGTTGTCCCGGTTCGGTCAGGAGCTGTTCGAGCAGGCCGAGGCGACCAGCGGAGACCTGACCGACAGCGGCTACCTGGCGGCGCGGCGCGAGGCCACCCGGCTGGCCCGCGCCGCTGTCGGCACGCCGCTGGCTCAGCACGGGCTGGAGGCCATCGTGGCCCTGACCGCCAATCCGGCCTGCCTCACCGACTACGTGCTCGGCGATCACCACGTGTTCGGCACAGCCGGCCCGGCCGCGGTCGCCGGCTGCCCGTCCGTCACGGTCCCGTGCGGTTACGTATCGGGCCTGCCGGTCGGCCTCTCGTTCTTCGGCCCGCGTTGGACCGAGCCGCGGCTGATCGCCCTCGCCTACGCCTTCGAGCAGGCCACCGCTGTCCGCCAGCCCCCCGCCCTAGCCGCCAGCATCCCCTAGCCCCCAGCGGTTGCAGATACCCTCCCGATGCACATTTCCGTCACTCTGGCCCCTCGGGCACGCCGTGAGCTGGTGCGGAGGCGCGGGTTGCCGGGCCCGGGCCGCGCGATAACCTGACGAGCATGGAGTCTTGGCGTGGTGCGGATGTTCCCGTGCTTCCGGGGAGCGGTCCGGCGCCCCGCCTGCACGACACGGCCACCGGGAAACTGGTCCTCGCCTCGGCGGGTCCGGTGGCCACGCTGTATGCCTGCGGCATTACCCCCTACGACGCGACGCATATCGGGCACGCCGCCACCTACACCGCCTGGGACCTGCTCGTGCGCGCCTGGCTGGACGCGGCCCCAGAGCCCTCAGATGCCCTAGGCGTCCCACATCCCCAGTCGTCCCCCTCCCGCTTCACGGTTATCTACGTGCAGAACGTCACCGACGTCGACGATCCGCTGCTCGAGCGGGCCACCCGGGACGGCGAAGACTGGCGTGAGCTGGCCCGCCGCGAAACGCAGCGCTACCGCGAGGACATGGAGGCCCTGCGCGTGCTGCCGCCCACCCACCTGATCGGGGCGGTTGAGGCACTGCCGATCATCGAGCGGTTCAGCGCCCAGATGGCCGACCGGGGTGCCCTGTATGGCGTCGATGAGGATATCTACTTCGCGAAGTCGGCGGACCCGCGGTTCGGTCTGCTGTCCGGACCCGGCACCGCCTCCGAGTTCGGCCCGGCGGAGATGGCCGTGCTCGCCGCCGAGCGCGGCGGCGACCCGAGCCGGCCGGGGAAGAAGGATCCGCTGGACTGTCTGGTGTGGCGGGCGGAGCGGCCCGGCGAGCCGTCCTGGGACTCGCCGTTCGGCCGCGGCAGGCCCGGCTGGCACGTCGAGTGCGCCGCGATCGCCACCGAGTACCTAGGCCCGGTCTTCGATGTCCAGGCCGGCGGGGTCGACCTGGTGTTCCCGCATCATGAAATGAGCGCCTCGCACGCCCGGGTCGCGCTGGCTCCCATCGAGAACGCGTTCGCGCGGGTGTATGCCCACGCCGGGATGGTCAGCTATCACGGCGAGAAGATGTCTAAGTCGCTGGGGAACCTGGTGTTCGTGAGCAGGCTCCTGGCCGATGGCGTGGACCCCATGGCGATACGGATGTCGCTGCTGGCGCATCATTACCGCTCCGACTGGGAGTGGACCGACGCCGTCCTCGGCGATGGGCAGGCCAGGCTCGCCCGCTGGCGCGCCGCGCTGGCCCGTGCCGAGGCAGCCGTTCCCTACCCGGACGCGGACTCCGCACCCGCCCCGATGGCCTCCGAGACCGAGTTCGCCGGTCGCGAGGCCGAGTTCGGCGCGCCCGGCTCGGGGCCGGCCAGCGAGGCCGTCGGCGTCCTGGCCGGAGTGCGGGCGCGCCTTCGCGACGACCTCGACGCTCCCGGTGCGCTCTCCATCGTTAATCGCTGGGCTGACTCGCTGCTGGCCAAGGCGCCCACCCGGATCACCGCGCAGGACGTCTCCGGGGCCCGGCTCGTCAAGGAGACCGTCGACGCTCGGCTCGGGATCACCTTGTAGGTCGCTTGCCGGCGGCACCGACATTTCGCGCTGAACGCTCCACCGCGCCTGTGGATGAACCAGGTTCATCCACAGGCATTTTTGCCACTTCGCGTCAGCCTTCCTGAAATCACAGTCTGGGTGGCATGACACAAACTTGTACTGCGGGTGACGAAACCCCGCAAAACTCGCAAATCCGGGCCGACTCGCCTGCGGCGCTGCTCGCGGCCATCCCGCAGTTGCTCGGTTTCGTGCCCGAGACCAGCCTCGTGGTAATCGGGATCGAGCCCTCAGGTAACGTCAAGGTCACGCTTCGATACGACCTACCTGATCCGCCCGGTGCGGGCGTGGCTGCCGACCTCGCCGCTCACGCCGTCGGCGTCATCAGCGCCCAGGAGATAACCACGATGGTGACCGTCGGCTACGGTCCCGAGACGCTCGTTGACCTGGCGGCGGCCGCACTGCTGGACGCGGCGCGTGAAGCCGGCCTCGAGCACCAGGAGTTTCTCCGGGTCGATGACGGCCGCTACTGGTCATACATGTGCGACGACGATGTGTGCTGCCCGGCCGCGGGCGTGCCCTTCGACGCAAGCACGTCGTCCGCCACGGGCGGCGACACCGCGACCCAGGTGCTGCCCGACCGGGCCGCCGTGGCCGCCCGCGTTGCCCCGCTCGGCGGCGTCACCGCGGAATCCATGCGTCAGGCCACCCGCCGGGCGGAGCGGCACGTCACGCAGTTGCTCGCGAAGGCCCGCAAGTCCGGTCGGCTGGGCGCCGTGCGGCACCTGATCGCGTCCGAAGGGCTGGCCGCGGTCGGCACGATGATCACCACCTATCGGGCCGGCGGCCGCTACGGCGCGGACTACCAGCTTGCCAGGATGACCGTGGCCCTGCGTGATCTGCGGGTCCGGGACGATGCGTGGGCCCGGATGGATCCCGCGCACCGGGACGGGCACCGCCGGCTGTGGATCGATGTGACCCGTCGCGCGCAGCCGGGTTACGTGGCCGCGCCCGCGGCACTGCTGGCCTTCGTGGCCTGGCAGTGCGGCGACGGGGCGCTGGCGAACGTCGCCCTCGACCGCTCGTTGGCCGATGATCCGCGCTACTCGATGGCCCTGCTGCTCCGCCAGGTGATCACCGCGGGTGCGCCGCCGTCGCTGGCCAGGCTGCCGATGACCCCGGAGGAAGTGGCCGCCAGCTACGACGACGTCGACCATGACCACGAAATGGACTCCGGCGTCCACGACCCGGACTCAGATGACGAACTATGAGGTCAGGCGGGGGCGCGGGTCGGCAGTCCCGAGGAAGATTCGACGTTCCGAGATACACTGCCTGAGATGTTCGTCCAGCTCAGCATGTATCTTGCCTATTTGCCCGTCTCTGGCCGTTTCCAGCAGAGACAACAGCCGGTTACCGGAAGGATGTCCGCATGACTGCCGACGCGCATGAGGCCGCGGTGGCCCGGTTGCGTGACGCCTATGCGGCCTGGCCGCCGGGGACACCCGTGCGGCTGGCCAAGCGCACGTCCAACCTGTTCAGGTTCCGCGACTCGGACCCCGCGACCCCTCCGGACGGCACGGCCAGGGCCGCTAGGGCCGCTAGGGCCGACGCCGCCAAGGCCAGGGCTGCCACGGCGGGAGCCCGCGCCGGCCTGGACGTTTCCGCGTTCGGCCACGTGCTGAGCGTTGATCCCGTGACCAGGACCGCAAGGGTCGGCGGCATGACCACCTACGAGGACCTGTGCGACGCGACGCTCAGGCATCAGCTGATGCCGCTGGTGGTGCCGCAGCTCAAAACGATCACCCTCGGCGGTGCCGTCACCGGGCTGGGCATCGAGTCCACCTCGCTGCGCAACGGCATGCCGCACGAGTCGGTGACCGAGATGGAGATCCTGACCGGCGACGGCCGCGTGGTCCTGGCCACCGAGAACAACTCCTGCGCCGACCTGTTCCGCGGGTTTCCGAACTCCTACGGGACCCTGGGCTACAGCCTCTCGCTCACGATCGAACTCGAGCCGGTGCAGCCTTTCGTGCACCTTCGCCATTTCCCGTTCGGCACGGCGGAAGATTGCCTGAACGCGGTCGGCCAGATCGCCGCGGAGGGAAGCTATCGCGGCCACCGGGCGGATTTCGTCGACGGCACCGCGTTCGGGCCCGACGAGCTTTACCTCACGGTCGGGGCGTTCAGCGACGTCGCGCCCTGGCGCAGCGATTACACCGGCCAGCAGGTCTACTACGAATCGATCCGGCGCGACAAGGAGGATTTCCTCACCATCCGGGACTACCTGTGGCGCTGGGATACCGACTGGTTCTGGTGCTCCAAGGCCTTCGGCGTCCAGCGACCGCTGGTCCGCAGGATGTGGCCGCGCCGGTACCGCCGCTCGGACGTGTACCGCAGGCTTGTCGCCCTCGACCGGCGCCATGGCTTCACCGACGCGCTGAACTCCGGGCGCGGCCGGCCGGCCCGCGAGTTCGTCACGCAGGACGTGGAGATCCCGGTCGAGCACGGCGCCGACTTCCTGCGGTTCTTTGACGCGCAGGTGGGGATGCGCCCGGTCTGGATATGCCCGCTGCGTGACGCGCAGGCCTGGCCGCTGTACCCGCTGCGGCCCGGCGAGGTCTACGTGAACTTCGGATTCTGGGGCACGGTGGCCCTGCCCGCGGACCGGGCCGACGGTTACTACAACCGCCTGATCGAGGACGAGGTCTCCAAGCTGGACGGGCACAAGTCGCTGTACTCGACGTCGTTCTACGCCGAGGACGAGTTCTACCAGACGCTACAACGGCGACGCCTACCGGGCGCTCAAGCGCGCCTATGACGGTGACAGGCGCCTGCTCGGCTTGTATGAGAAATGCGTCACGGGACGCTGAGTTATCCCGTCAGAGCGGAAAGGAACGCTGCAGGATGGCACTGGCGGAAGTCTTCGAATCATTTGTGGGGCCCGATGCCCCGCTGGAGTTCGCGGCCTATGACGGCAGCCGCGCTGGCGCGCCCGGATCTCCGGTGAAGGTCACGGTTCGTTCCCCGGTGGCCGTGGCCTACCTAGCCCAGGCCGCCGGGTGCAGCTCGGCCTGGCCCGGGCCTACGTGGCTGGGCACCTGGACGTCGAAGGAGACATGTACGAGGCCCTGGCCAGGATGACCAAGGCCCAGTCCGTCAGCCATGAACAACGGCCGAGAAGCTGCGTCTGCTGCAGTCCCTTGGCGGCCCTAAGCTGCTGCTGCACCGGATGCCGCCGCCGCCGCAGGAAGTCATCCAGCAGCCGTCGCTGGCTGACCGGCCGGCTGCACTCCAAGAGGCCGCGACGCCAAGGCGATCTCCCATCACTACGACGTGTCCAATCAGTTCTACGAGTGGGTCCTCGGGCCGTCGATGGCGTACACCTGCGCCTGTTATCCCCACCAGGATGCGACCCTGGAAGAGGCGCAGGTCGAACAAGTTCGACCTGGTCGCCCGCAAGCTGGGGTTGCGCGAGGGCATGCGGCTGCTTGACGTCGGCTGCGGCTGGGGCGGCATGGTCATGCACGCCGCGCGAGAGTACGGCGTCAAGGCGCTCGGAGTCACGCTATCCGCCCAGCAGGCCGCGTGGGCGCAGGCCGCGATCGAGCGGGAAGGGCTGTCCGGGCTCGCCGAGGTGCGCCACCTGGATTACCGTGATGTGCCGGAAACGGGCTTCGACGCGGTCAGCTCCATCGGGCTCACCGAGCACATAGGCAAGCAGAACCTGCCGTCCTACTTCGCGTTCTTGTTCGGGAAGCTGAAGGTCGGCGGACGGCTGCTGAACCACTGCATCACCCGGCCGGACAATATCGAGCCCGCCATCCGCAAGCGCGGGTTCATCAACCGGTACGTGTTCCCGGACGGTGAACTCGAGGGGCCTGGCTACCTGATCTCGCTCATGCACGACGCCGGCTTCGAAGTGCGGCACGAGGAAAACCTGCGCGAGCACTACGCGAAGACCCTGGCGGCCTGGTGCGACAACCTGGACGCGCACTGGAACGAGGCGGTCGCTGAGGTCGGCCAGGGCACCGCCAGGGTGTGGCGGCTGTACATGGCCGGCTCGCGGCTCGCATTCGACCGCAATCACATCGAGCTGCATCAGGTGCTGTGCGTGCGGCTGGCCGCGGACGGGACGTCCGGCATGCCGCTGCGGCCTGACTGGGAGGCCGCAGCGGTGCTAACTAGTTAATCCCTGCCGAACGGACCGCGCTTTTCCGTTCCATGTCATCGTTTTCCGCGTGCCCGCCGACACCCTGCGGTGCCTGTGAATCTGCCGGTTCGCCTATCCGCATCCGCGGTATGGCCGGGCTGGCCAGGGTGTCAGCGGGTCCGGACGGGGTCAGGAACGGCAGCAGGTCGGTGATGGCCCCGGCGGCGAACAGGGCGGCGATCATCGTGGCCGACATGGCCGGGTCCGCCCCATACGACCCGGTGGCCCCATATGACCCGCCCAGGCCGGCCTGGGCGGGCACCGGGACCGCGACGGCAGGTATGCCGCAGCATTCGGCGGCCGCAGCGGCCAGAGCGGTGTCGGGACCGGCCGTCACGATCAGGTCGGCGTGCCGGGCCGCCTTCGTCATCGCCTGGGCGAAGAGCACCGGCCGGGTTACCTGCCTGGCGAGCAGGTCGGCGATGTCGTCGGCGGCGGTGAGCAGGCGGCCGGTGATGGTGGA
Organism: Actinomycetota bacterium; assembly: GCA_003168295.1. The sequence continues at coordinate 3,347 of PMST01000172.1, read as the reverse complement.
GATGAGCCTGCGCTGCGGCGGAGCGAGCCGGGTGCCCGCCAGGATGCTGCGCAGCGGGGGGACGCACCTGGCCATGGCGGGGCAGTGCAGGGCGCTGGTCCCGGCCAGGACCTCGACCGGGACGCCAAGCGAGCCGGCTCGCCGGGCTAGCTCGCGGATGCCTGCGGTGGACCCCGCCACCACGTGCCCGCGGGGTGCCTCAAAAGCGGCGATGTGCAGGCGGTCCGGCGCGCACAGCGCCCGGGTCACCTCGGCATCGGCCGTGACGCGGACCATCGCAGCGGGTCCGCAGCCGCAGGCGCGCAGGACCTGCCCGCACTGGGCGATCAGGCGTGCCGCCTCGGCCGCCGGGAAGCTCCCCGCCCAGACCAGCCCGGTGACCTCGCCCAGACCGTAGCCCACCCCGGTGATGGGCTTGACCCCGAGCAGATCCAGCGTGCCGAGCGCCTCGAGCGAGACGGCGAGCCTGGCCGGCTGGGTCGCCGCCGATTCGACGCGCCCGGGGAAAAGCACGACAACCGTGCCGGCCGCCCCGGCCGATACGTACGTGCCCGGCTCCGCCGTGGCCGAGGTCGTTCCGCCCGTCCTGAGCAGCCGGGCGGCGTACCGAGCCTGGTCGGCCAGCTGGCAGGGCGTGGCGGCGGCCAGCGCGACCCGCAGCGGCGCCGTCTGGTCCGCGGCGCCTAGCACGCCGGCCGCCAGCTGGCGGGCGAGCTCACACAGTTCGGCGTCCGAGAGCGTGGCAGCGCGCACCGCGATATCGTCGAGCCGCTCCGCCACGTCACCGGGATCCCCGCCGCGCCACGCGAAGACGCTGGGCGGCTGCCCGCCCCGGGCCGACCCGGCGGCCCGGGCCGCCGTCACCTGCCTGCCCGGGGCCTCGCGGCCCGGCGCGGCCGAAGTGGCGCCCACCGGAACCGGCAGGCGGTGCCGATAATCGCAACGGATCCGACCCGATAGCCCCGATCCCCCCGAGTGTCCATTGCCCCCCCGCACCAGGAATGGTTAGCTCTGTTACTCAGTATGAGTAAGTGCTGGCAGGCCGCTCGTCAAGGGGAATGACGAGACGCGCTGATTTCGCGCGCGGATGTATTTCTGGCCTGTGATAGAAGCCTTTGACCGCTATGCACGGGCGGGCGTACGGCACCAGGTACCCGGCCCGGGGGCGGGCATACGGCGGGTGCGCTATCCTGTGCGCATGCGTCCCGTCCGGCTGCTTCTTACCTAGCCGCGCTGACCTACCCGTCGTTGGCGCGGCTGCCCCTCGTCTCGAGGGGCGTTTTCATTGCAGGTGATCATCACCCTGAAGGGTTGATGGGTTTGCCGGGTTCGGACCGATTCAATGGTGAGGAAACGATGACAGCGGCCGAGAGCGCCGAGCTGGCGCAGCGCTATGACCCCCGTGATATCCAGGAAAAATGGCAGGCGCGCTGGGCGGAGCTAGACCCGTTCCGCGCCAGCGAGGATCCGGCGGATCCCCGGGAGCGCTTCTACCTGGTGGACATGTTCCCGTACCCGTCGGGCGACCTGCACATGGGTCACGCCGAGGCGTACGCCATCGGCGACGCCCTCGCGCGCTATCACTTCCTGCGGGGCCGCAACGTGCTGCACCCGATCGGCTGGGATGCCTTTGGCCTGCCCGCCGAGAACGCTGCGATCAGGAACAACACCCACCCGGCCGACTGGACGTACGCCAATATCGAGACGCAGGCCGCCTCGTTCCGGCGCTACGCGACCTCCTTTGACTGGAGCCGCAGGCTGCAGACCTGCGACCCGACCTTCTACCGCTGGAATCAGTGGCTGTTCCTGCGCTTCTATGAGCGAGGGCTGGCCTACCGCCGGGACGGGTACGTGAACTGGTGCCCGGTCGACCAGACCGTCCTGGCCAACGAGCAGGTCATCGCCGGAAAGTGCGAACGCTGCGGTGCCGACGTGGTCCGGCGGATGCTGAACCAGTGGTACTTCAAGATCACCGAGTACGCCGACCGGCTGCTCGCGGACGCCGAACAGCTCGAGGGCTGCTGGCCCGACCGGGTCCTGCTGATGCAGCGGAACTGGATCGGCCGCTCCGAAGGTGCCGAGGTGCACTTCGCGGTGGAGGGGCGGGACGAGCCGGTGACGGTGTTCACCACCAGGCCTGACACGCTGTACGGTGCGACGTTCTTCGTGGTGGCGGCGGACTCGCCGCTCGCCGAGCAGGTGTGCGCGCCCGATCGCCTGCCCGAGCTGCGCGCCTATGTCGAGCAGGTCAGGAAGCTGACCGACATTGAACGCCAGTCCACCGACCGGGAAAAGACCGGGGTCTTCCTGGGCCGGCACGCCATCAACCCGGTGAACGGCGAGCGGATCCCGGTCTGGGCCGCCGATTACGTACTACCCGACTACGGCACCGGCGCCATCATGGCCGTGCCCGCTCATGACCAGCGGGACCTGGATTTCGCCCGCGCCTACGGGCTCGATGTCCAGGTGGTGGTCGACACCGGACAGCCGGACCCGGCGCAGACCGGGATCGCGACCGCGGGCGATGGGACGCTGGTGAATTCGGGTCCGATCAACGGGCTGGCGAAGGCCGAGGCCATCGCCACGATCACCGCGATCCTGGCGGAAAAGGGCCTGGGACGGGCGGCGGTCAACTACCGGCTGCGGGACTGGCTGGTGTCACGGCAGCGCTTCTGGGGAACCCCGATCCCGATCGTGCACTGCCCGTCCTGCGGCGAAGTGCCGGTGCCCGACGACCAGCTGCCCGTGGAGCTGCCCGACCTGCGCGGCCAGGACCTGGTACCCAGAGGCGTGTCCCCGCTGGCCGCCGCCGAGGACTGGGTGAACGTGCCCTGTCCCGCCTGCGGTGGCCCGGCCAAGCGCGACACGGACACCATGGACACGTTCGTGGACTCTTCCTGGTACATGTTCAGGTACTGCTCGCCCGAGTACACCGACGGACCCTTCGATCCGGCCGAGGTCCGCCGCTGGGCGCCGGTGGACATGTACGTAGGCGGTGTCGAGCACGCCATCTTGCACCTGCTGTACAGCAGGTTCTTCACCAAGATCCTCTATGACATGGGACTGGTGGACTTCACCGAGCCGTTCACCCGCCTGATCAACCAGGGGCAGGTGATCAACAACGGCAAGGCGATGTCCAAGTCGCTGGGCAACGGCGTGGATCTGGGCCAGCAGATCGAGCGCTACGGCGTCGACGCGATCAGGCTGACCATGATCTTCGCCAGTCCGCCCGAGGACGATATCGACTGGGCGGACATGCATCCGGAAGCGATGGTGAAGTTCCTCGGCCGGGTCTGGCGGATCGCCGCCGATGTCGCTGATGTCGCCGGGTCGGATCCAGCGGCCCC
>PMST01000212.1 GCA_003168295.1 Actinomycetota bacterium | reverse complement strand
AGGAGGTAGGTCACCGGGACCGCGGCCAGGCCGATCGCGCCGCAGGCCCAGAACGCCCAGCTGAAGCCGCTGGTGAGGGCCGCGGTCGGTGCGGCGCCCTGGTGGAGCAGGGTGCTGGCGTGGCTGGCGGCTATCGTGGATGCTATGGCGACGCCGATCGCCCCGCCGAGCTGCTGGGAGGTGTTGAGCAGCCCGGAGGCCAGGCCGGCCTGATGCTCGGCGACCCCGGCCAGGGCGGCGATCGAGACCGGGATGAAGGCGAACGCGGTACCGACTCCGACGATGAGGAACGGGCCGGCCAGGTGAGCCCAGTAGTGCCCGTGCACCGGCACCTGGGTGGCCCAGCCGATGCCGCCGCCGATCATGGCCATGCCGGCCGCCATCACGAGCCTGGCCAGGCCGCGGGTGACCAGCGCCTGCGACAGGCCCGCGAAGGCGACCGAGGCGAGCGAGGCCGCCAGCCAGGCCAGGCCGGCCTTCAGCGCGGAGTAACCGAGCACCTGCTGCATGTAGAGGGTGCCGATGAAGATGAACGCGAAGAAGCTGCCGCCGAGCAGCACGCTGACCGCGTTCGCGCCCGCCAGCGTCTTGGTGCGGAAGATCCGCAGCGGCATCAGCGGTGCCTCCACCCTCGTCTCGATGACCACGAAGGCGGCGAGCAAGGCGACAGAAACCGCGAGCAGCGCCGCCGTCCTGGCGGTGGCCCACCCGACCTGCGGGGCGGTCGAGATCGCGTAGACGAGCAGCGACAGGCCGCCGGTCACGGCGACCGCGCCGAACGGGTCGTAGCGGCGGCGGGCCGTGTCGAGCCGGCTCTCCGGCACGACGCGCGGGGCGAGCAGCAGCGCCGTGGCTCCGATCGGGACGTTGAGGAAGAAGATGTACTGCCAGCCGGCGTAGCGGGTGAGCAGGCCGCCGGCGATCAATCCGACGGTCGCGCCGCTCGCTCCGATGGCACCCCACACGCCCAGTGCCTTGTTCCGCTCGGCGCCTTCGGGGAACATGTTCATCACGATCGACAGCGCCGCCGGGAGCACGATCGCCGCGCCGAGCCCCTGCACGCAGCGCATCGGGATCAGGAACTCCTCCGCCCTGGCCAGCCCGCAGCCCAGCGACGCCAGGGTGAACACGGCCAGGCCGGCCATCAGCAGGCGGCGGCGCCCCAGCAGATCCGCGGCCCGGCCGCCGAGTAGCAGGAAGCCGCCGAAGGTGAGCCCGTAGCCGGTGACGACCCATTGCAGGCTCGATTCCGGCATGTGCAGCTTGCGGCCGATGGTCGGCAGCGCGACGTTGACGATCGCGAGGTCCGCGACCGTCATGAAGAACGAAACCGCCAGCACCGCGAACGCGCGCCNNGCGCCAGCGATGGACCTGATTCATACCGTGACCCCTTGGTAGTGGTAGCCGAATCCCCGTTTGCCTCTACAGATCCGGGGCGGACAGAAAACTCACCGCGGCAGAAACTGCGCCGCCGGCCGGTGATTTTCGCGCCCGGGCCGGGTCTATAGCAGTAACGAGGGAGCAGCCATGACCGCCAGCGAGGATTTCGTCCGTCTCACCGACCCGTACCGGTCTGAGCTGCTGGCGCACTGCTACCGGATGCTGGGCTCGGTCCACGACGCCGAAGACCAGGTGCAGGAGACCATGATCCGTGCCTGGCGGTCCTACGGCGAATTCGAGGGGCGGGCGTCGCTGCGGACCTGGCTGTACCGGATCGCGACCAACGCCTGCCTGCGCGCGCTGGAGAACAGCAGCCGCCGGCCGTTGCCGTCCGGCCTGGGCGGCCCGGGTGAGTACCCGGAGGCTCCGCTGGCCACGGCGCGGCCGGAGGTTCCCTGGCTGCAGCCCGTTCCCGACGCGCTGGTGAGCGCCGGGTCCGGCGATCCAGCCGAGATCGTCGCGTCGCGGCAGAACCTGCGGCTGGCCCTGATCGCCGCCCTGCAGTACCTGCCCGCCCGGCAGCGCGCCGTGCTGATCCTGCGCGACGTGCTGCGCTGGCGCGCCGCGGAGGTCGCCGAGATGCTCGGCACCACCACCACCGCGGTGAACGGCATGCTGCAGCGCGCCCGGGCCCGGCTCGAGCAGGCGGCCCCCGGCGAAGACCAGCTGCATGAGCCCGCCGACCCGCGGGACCGCGCCCTGCTCGACAGGTACGCGACCGCATTCCAGAACGCTGACATCACCACGGTCATGGAACTGCTGCGCGAGGACGTCGTGTTCGAGATGCCGCCGCTGCCGACCTGGTTCGCTGGCCGTGAGCTGATCGGGCGCTTCCTGCGGTCCCAGATCCTCACCGAACCAGGCCGCTTCCGGATGGTGCCCACGGCCGCTAACGGCCAGCCCACGCTAGCGGCCTACATGCGCGGCCCCGACGGCCCCGACGGCCCCGACGGCGCCTACCGCGCACACGCGATCCAGGTGTTCACCATCGCCGAATCGCGCGTCACACGGGTCACCTCGTTCAACGACCCGGACCTATTCGCGACCTTCGGCCTGCCGCCGGCCGTCCGCGCCGCCGCGGCCCTGGCCCCGGCCTGCTGACCCACGCCGCCTGGATGGTCTCCACCTGCCGTCGACACAGGCCGTCAAACAGGTAAGACTTGCCATATGGATCGCCGCAGATTCCTCGCCCGGGCCGGTCTGCTCACCGCAGGCAGCGCGGCTGGGGTCGGTGCCGGGCTGGCGGCCGAGCAGCTTCTGACGCAGGAGGGACCGACCGCGCGGACCGCTCGCCCGGCCGGGCCAGCGCGGTACGTGGCGACGGCGACGTTCCGGACCGAGCTGTCCGCCAAGCTCATCGCGCTCACCATCGATGACGGCCCGACCCGGGAGTGGACACCGCAGGTGCTGAGGATCTTGCGCAGGCGCGACACGAAGGCGACGTTCTTCAGGGTCGGCAAGCGGGCCCAGGCCGAGCCTGGCCTGGTGATGCAGACCGCGGACGCGGGTCACGAACAGGGCAATCACACCTGGGCGCACGACGATCTGACCCGGCATGACGAGACGTTTGACCGCGACTCCCTGGAACGCACCGCCGAACTCCTGGCGAAACTGACCGGCCAGGCGCCGACGTTGTGCCGACCGCCTTACGGCCGCATCGACAGCGTCGGATTGGCGGTCTGCGCCGGCCTGCGCTACGGCGTGACGTTGTGGTCGAATCGCGTCACCGGCGTCAACGCGAGCATCGACGTCGACGAGGTCTTGGAGCAGGCCTCGCCCGGCAGCATCGTGCTCCTTCATGACGGCGGGCCGGAGCCCAACGCCACCCTCATGAAGCAGCTTGACCGGCTGACGGGAACCATGACGGATGCCGGATACAGGTTCGTGACGGTCAGCGAGCTGCTGGCGGCTTCCGCGCAGGAAGGCGCCGGTGACCCTCCGGCCCGAAGTGAGCCCGGGCTTGATGACCGCTAGCCAGCGGATCAAGGTGGGCGTCCATGAACGGCACGACCGGAGAGTTCCGGTGCGGCGGATCGTCGCGGTCGGCGCCGCCCTGGCGCTGGCGGCCGCGACGGCCGCGGCGACCACCGCGGCGACCAGGCAGCTTCCGCAGCCTAAGCTCACCGTCGCCGGCCTTGCTCAGGAACCATGTCAGCCGCAGCAGGCGCTGCCGGTTCCGGCTCGGCTCAGCGGCCAGTTCGAGCCGGACTCCAGCATCCTGCGGGTGGCCGGGGGAGTCTACGCGGCGCCAGGACAGGCGGCCCCGGCCCAGTCGGCCTGCGTCACGGCCACAGAACGGGCCGACCGCAACTGGCTGAACACGGGGCTTGTCCCCGGTGCCACCGCGACCCAGCGGTCCATGGCCACCAGGGCACTGCTCGACCTGAGCCTGGCCGTCCGTCCGGATGGCGCCGCGCAGGCCGGCTGGCTTTCCGGCTCGGAGTATGAGTACGCGTGGCCGCGTGATTCAAGCTGGGTCGCGGTGGCGCTCACCGACGCCGGGCATCCGGCGATGGCCTACCGGATCCTGGAGTTCCTGCACCGCATGCAGGGCCGTAACGGGATCTGGGCCGCCAGGTACGCCCCTGATGGCTCGGGTCCGGTGCGCGACGGCCGGCCCGCCGAGCTTGACGCGGACGGCTGGGTCCCGTGGGCCGTCTGGTCCTGGGCCGTCACGCAGCCGCTGACCAGCCAGTCGCACCACGAGCTCACGCGGCTGTGGCCGATGGTCGTCCGGGCCGCCGACGCCGCCGTCCGATCGCTGACCGATGACGGCCTGTCCGGCCCAGCCATGGACTACTGGGAGGACTCGGTCGAGGTCACGCTCGGTACGGCCGCCCCGCTGCTGGCCGGCCTGCGGGCCGCCGCCGACCTGGCCCCCGACGTTGGCAGCGCGACCGCCACCAGCGATGGCCACCGCTGGGCCGCCGCCGCGGCCCGGCTGGCGACGGCGATCACGGCGACATTCGGCCGGAACGGTTATCAGCGCACGCCGGCGGCCGGGTCGGGTGCCGATGCGGCCGTCACGTTCCTCGGGCCGCCTTTCGCGGTGCCCAGCGCCGCGGTGCTGCAGGCGGCCAGGTCAGCCCAGCGAGCGCTCACTGTCCCCAACGGCGGCCTGCGGCCCGGCACAAGCTGGCCAGGAACGCCCGACGTCGCCTGGACCCCGGAGACCGCGTTCTTCGCACTGTTCGATGCCTCGACCGGGCAGCACGGCCAGGCCGCGGCCCTGCTGGCGTGGCTCGCCGCGCACCGGACGAGGCTGGGCTCGCTCCCCGAGCAGGTCAACTCCTCCGGCCAGCCGGCCTCGGTCGCCCCGCTGGCCTGGACCGACGCGGTGACCCTGCTCGCCCTGCTCGCGCAGGCCGGCCACCTCCCGACGATCCCGGTACCGTCTCCCGGCCAGTAACGCCTAGCCGTCGCCCCGGCTCGCCGAGCGCCATTCCGCAGGCGATCTGCCATAAGCCGCGCGGAAGCGCCGGCTGAAGTGGCTCATGTTGCTGAAACCGCAGCCGTGCGCGATGGCCGCGACGGACGTCAGCTGCGGATCGAGGTCTGTGAGCTGGTTGCGAGCCCGTTCCAGACGTCTCTGGATGATCCATTGCGAGGGCGGAAGGTCGTAGCCGGCCCGGGTCCACAGGTTGTACAGCTGGCGGGAGGAGATGTTGTGGGCCGCGGCGATCCGGTCGACGTTCAGTTCCCGGTCGTGCAAGTGGGCGTCGATGTACATGGTGATGCGCAGGAACAGCGTGGCGTGCAGCGCCTCGTGCTGGCGGATGTCGTCGGCCGCGGTCGCGATCAGCGCCCTGACCAGCTGGACGGTGGCCCGCCCGAGCATGGCCGCCGCGGCCGGCGGCAGGTCCAACTGCTGCTCGCCCAGCCGCACGAAATGCGCCTGCACGAGTTCGTAGAGCGGGCTGGCGCCCAGCGATGGGGCCGCCGATCGGATGACGTCCATGGGCAGTCCGAGCTGATGGGAGTCGATGAGCAGCGCCTTGTGTTTGCTGTCGCCCGTCTGCCGGCAGGCGTATGGACGAGTCGTGTCCAGCATTCCGAGCTGGCCCGGGTCGCTAATGGAGTGGACGCCGTCGACCGCGAGCAGGTCGCGACCGCGGGTCTGGACGAAGACCGCCAGCTTTTCCGGTGCGCCCATCCGGACGTGGCCGGGGCCCCGGATGATGCGCAGCCCGGTCCCGGTATTGCGCAGCAGGTGCGCCCCGGGACCGAGGCTGAACACGTCCATCCGGTGCCGGACCGGGCCGTCGGTCTCATAGGTGACCGACTGCGGCAACTCGCTGCTTGTGAAAGCGGCATTGAGGGCTGCTACCCGGTCCCGTTCGGGAATCGTCTGGCTGTCGAGTACGAGCGCCAAATCGGACTCCTTCCGCCGAGCCCTTTTCGATGCTACGACGGATAAGCCATTCTGGCATCGCCCGTCCACGTGCCAGGCCGCGTGCGCATCGTGCCGGGGTGACGGCTCAGGCCAGGCTGCTCACCGCCTCGCGGATCAGGTCGGCGACTTGTTTCGGGTGCGACAGCATGGCCAGGTGAGAGGAGTCGATCTCGATCGGCGTGATGCCCGCCCTCTGGTACCCGAACCGTTCGACGTCCGGGTTGATGGTGTGGTCGTTCACTGAGACCGACGCCCAGCCCGGCTTGGTTTTCCACGCCGCGGCCGGCGCCTTCTCCCCGAACGCCACCGCGGCCAGCGGACGCTGCGAGACAGCGAGAACCCGGGCGAGATCCGGGTCGACGTCGGCCGCGAAGATCTCGCGGAACTTCGCGGGATCCACCGAGACGTCGGTGCCGGGCTGATCCGATCCCTCGATCGGATAGGTCGTGTAGACCAGCCCTGTGGCGAGCAGCGAGTCGGGGAATCCGCCCTGCAGCTCGGCCAGGCTCTCGCCCTCCTCCAGCGCGTAGGCCGAGACGAACACCAGGGCCTTCACGTTCTCTTCCATCCCGGCCACGGTGATCACGGCGCCCCCGTAGGAATGACCGACCAGGACGACGGGACCTTTAATCTGCCGAACGACACTGGCGATATAGGCCGCGTCACCCAGCAAGCTGCGGTTGGGCACGGCCGGCACGAGGACCTGCAGTCCGTCATCGAGCAGTTCCCGGACGACCGGGGTGAACGAGGATCCGTCGGCGAACGCTCCGTGCACCAGCACGACCGTCGGTGCATTGTCCGTCATCGTGACTCTCCTGCCCCGTGCAGCGCAGTACGCAGGAACTCCCCGCCCATGGCGGTAGCCGCCTTGGCGGCGTGGGTGTCCCGCAGCGCGTTGAGCATGACGAAGTCGTGGATGGTGCCCTGGAACCGGACCGCGGTGACCGGGACGCCAGCGGCCCGCAGCTTGGCTGCGTAGGCCTCTCCCTCGTCCCGCAGGACGTCCGCCTCACCGACCATCACCAGCGTCGGCGGCAGCCCGGCCAGTTCGTCCAGGCTGGCGCGCAGCGGGGAAGCCGTGATCTCCGCCCGCTGGGCGGGATCGCCGGTGTACTGGTCCCAGTACCACTGCATGGCCGGTCGACTCAGCCAGTAGCCCTCGGCGAACTGGTGGTAGGAGCCGGTCTCGAAATCCGCGTTGGTGACCGGGTAGTACAGCACCTGGGCGGCGATGCGCGGTCCGCTACGCTGCTTGGCCATGATGGTGATGGCGGTGGTCATGTTGCCGCCGACCGAGTCGCCGGACACCGCGATCCGGCTGCCGTCCAGGTCGTGCTCCGCGCCGTGTTCGGCGATCCATTCCAGCACCGCGTAGATCTCTTCGATGGCGGTGGGGTATTTCGCCTCGGGGGAGAGCGAGTAGTTGGTGAACACCGTGGCGGCGTGCGCCCGGGTCGTCAGCTCGCGGACCAGGCGACCATGGGTGTGGGCGTCGCCGAACACCCAGCCCGCGCCGTGCGTGAACAGGAGCACCGGCAGCGGGCCGGTCACGCCCGCCGGCCGGAAGATCGTGACCGACACCTCACCTGAGGGTCCGCCGGCGATCGTGAGCTCGGTGAGGTCGGCGGCGGGCGCGGGGATGTCGCCGTCCTGCACCGAGTCGACCATTTTCCGGCCCTCCTCGACGGGCAGGTCGAACAGGAACGGGGGCTTGGCGGTCGCGTCCGAGAATTCCTGGGCCGCTGTCTCGAGAATGGGCTTGATGTCGGCCATAGCCGGCTCCTTCATCAGATGGGTGTCCTGCTGCCAGCTAAAGGCGCCCAGGGCGAGCGCGGAATAGCCCGTCGAGGAGTATGCGCGCACAGCAAACAACTGTGCGGATCCAGTACCACCGCTCCGTCGTCCCCGTATAAGGGCGCCCGGATGTCGGTGCCGGCCGGTATCGTAAGCCCGCCATGTTCATCGCCGATCTGCATATTCACTCCAAGTTCTCCCGTGCCTGCAGCAAAGACTGCGACATCGAGCACCTGTCCTGGTGGGCCCTGCGCAAGGGCCTCACCGTGCTCGGCACCGGCGACTTCACCCACCCGGCCTGGTCTGCGGAACTGAAACAGACCCTCGTCCCGGCCGAACCCGGCCTGTTCCGCATCCGCCCCGACCTGGAAAAACGCCTCATCCGCGACACCCCCGTCCGCTGTGCGGGCCCCGTCCGCTTTATGCTCTCCGTCGAGATCTCCACCATTTACCGCCGCGACGACCGCACCCGCAAGGTCCACCACCTCCTCTACGCGCCGAGCTTCGAAGCGGCCGACAAGATCACCGAGTCGCTGTCCAAGATCGGCAACCTGGCCTCCGACGGCCGCCCCATCCTCGGCCTGGACTCCCGCGACCTGCTCGAGATCACCCTGTCCGCCGATCCCGGCTGCTACCTGGTGCCCGCCCACGTCTGGACCCCGTGGTTCGCCGTCCTCGGCTCCAAGTCCGGCTTCGACGCGGTCCGCGACTGCTACGCCGACCTGGCCGGGCACATCTTCGCGGTGGAGACCGGCCTGTCCTCCGACCCGGCGATGAACTGG
>PMST01000692.1 GCA_003168295.1 Actinomycetota bacterium | reverse complement strand
CCCGCCGCTCGGCTTCGGGCACCGTGCGCGCCGCCAGCGCGTAGGCGCCGACCCGCCGCTGCGCGTCCTGCGCGGACTCAGCGGAGTTCATGCCGGTCAGCAACTCGGCGAACTCGGCCGCGAACTTCTCCATGTCCAGCTCGACCGAGATCTCCCGGGCCTGCAGAGCCGGGTCGATCTGCCGCTCGAACAGCGCGTCGAGCGGCAGCCCGCTGCCGACCTGCGCCGCCACGGCCGCTCCGGCCGACGTGCCGACGAGCAGATCCGCTCCGGTCAGGTCCCGGCCCGCGTCGGCCAGCCCGGCCAGCACGCCGGTCATCCAGGCAATGCCCGCTACGCCTCCGCCGCCCAGCACCAGCGCCTGACCCTCCGGCATCGAGCCTCCCGTCTCCGCCGCCGAACCACGATCGATACTGCGCTAACCTACGCCACTGTGACCGTACTTGACAGTTTCGCCCTGACCGGCAAGAAGGCCGTGGTGACCGGCGGGAACCAGGGCCTGGGCAAGGCCTTCGCCGCCGCTTTGGCGCAGGCCGGCGCCGAGGTGATCATCGTGGCCCGCGACGCCGCCCGCAACGCGGCGGCGGTCCGCGAGCTGACCGGCCAGGGGCTGGCGGTGTCCGCCCTCGACGCCGACATCACCGCCGACGCGGGACCGGTCACCGGCCGGGCCGCCGAGGCGCTCGGCGGCCTGGACATCCTGGTCAACAACGCCGGGACCTGCATCCACAAGGAATCCTGGCAGGTGACCGACGATGAATGGGCGCAGGTGTTCGACCTGAACGTGACCGCGCTGTGGAAGTGCAGCCTGGCCGCCGGCCGGCTCATGGCGGTCTCGGGCGGCGGGTCGATCGTCAATGTGGGCTCGATCTCGGGGATGATCGTCAACCGCCCGCAGTGGCAGCCCGCCTACAACGCCTCCAAGGCCGCCGTCCACCAGCTGACGAAGTCGCTGGCCGCGGAGTGGGCCGGCTCGGGCATCCGGGTCAATGCGATCGCCCCCGGCTACGTCAAGACCGAGATGGCCCCGGTCGACCGGCCGGAGTTCCGCCGCTACTGGATCGAGGACACCCCGCAGCGCCGCTACGCNNGTCCTGGTCATCGACGGCGGCTACACCCTCTGGTGAACAGCCGGCCTAGCCCGCCACGCTGGCTCCGGCGAAGTCCCAGATCGCCTGCAGCGCCTGGTCGGGGGTCTCCACCTGGGGCATGTGACCGGTGTCGGTGAGCAGCTGGAACCGGGCGCCCGGGATGGCGGCGGCGAAGGCGCGCCCGTAGTCGGGGTCGACGATCTGGTCGCTGTCGCCCCATAGCACCAGGGTGGGCGTCGGCACGGCGGCCAGCCGGCCGGCCAGGGTCGGGTCGCTCATCGCCGTCCCGGAGTAGGTGGCCAGCGTGGCCCGGTTGCCGGCCGCGACCGCCTGAACCGCGGGCGGCAGCGTGGTCGGGTCTATCCGGAACGGCGCTGGGTTAAAGAAGCTGAGCTGGAACACCTGATCCATGGTGAGCGAGAAGAAGTCGGCCACCGGATGGCCAGGCACCTCGATGCCGACGGCGTTGACGAGGATGACCTTGCTGACGCGGGGCGAGGAAAGCAGAGCCATCTCGGCGGCGATCCAGCCCCCGATCGAGTTCCCCACGACCGTGACGCCGTCCACGCCGAGCTGGTCGAGCAGCGCCACGTACAGCGCGGCGAGCCCGCCGACGGTGTGCAGCGCCCCGGGCCGTGCCGTGCCGGCGAAGCCAGGATGGACCGGGCGGATCACCCGGGCGGGCTTGGCCTCCGCCAGCAGGGTGCCGAAACCGGCGACAGTGTCGGGTCCGCCGCCGCCGTGCAGCAGCAGAACCGGCCGGCCCTCGCCCTGCTCATCGACGGTGACGTCAACCGGCCCGACGCCGTCGAGCTTGACACTATAGGTGGTGATCATGATCTCTCCTGAGGCAAAAGGGTGACAGCTACTAGGCAAATTCGGTGGCGGGCACGGCGGTGTACCGGCTCATCGCCTCGATGGTGGTTCTGGGGACATCTCAGTCATCTCGCCGCTCCCTTCGTGAGAGTGAACTCTCATAAATATAGAGTGCTGGCATCCGTAATGCAAGTCAACTATCATAAAGACTGAAAGCTTGTATTAGGCGATGGGAGGCGGGCCGATGATGACCGGCATCGACACCGGACGGATCAACCAAAAGAAGCGCACCCGCATCGCGATCGTCCAGGCCTGCCGCGAGCTCATCCGCTCGGGCGCCACCGTGACCATGCCCGACGTCGCCCGCCTGGCACTCGTCTCGGAGGCCACGGCCTATCGGTACTTTCCGGACCTGGCCTCCCTGGTCAACGAGGCCTTCGAGGGGATGTGGCCCAGCCCGGCGGACGCCCTCGGCCCGGTCGCTGGCTCCCGTGATCCGGTCGAGCGGGTCGCCTTCGCCTGCGAGTTCCTGCTGCGCGGCGTGCTCAGCTCGCAGACCGCGGTCCGGGCCATGATCGCGGCCACCATCACCCGCCCGGAGCAGGCGGCCACCCGGCCGGGCCTCCGGTTCGGCCTGATCGAGGAGGCCCTGGCGCCGCTGAACGACACGCTGGGCGGCACCGATCCGGCGCGGCTGACCCAGCTCAAGCAGGACCTCGCCGCGGTGGTCAGCGCGGAGGCCCTCTTCTCCCTGACCGACCTGGCCCGGCTTACCTCCGAGGACGCGATCGCCAGCCTCGTCCGGACCGCCACGACCGTCACCGCGGCGACCCTCGGCCCAGGCGCCACCACCTGAGCTTGTACCACGTCCGGCGGCCGGAGCCGCGGACGACGAGCGCCCGGGTCACTTACCTGCGGCGAAGCCTCGCGTCGGCGATCGCGGGCGGCGTGGCGGCGTAGTTGTCCCTGGGGTCGAGGTCGGTCCCCGGCGGGACGATCTCGTCGATGCGGTCCAGGATGTCGTCGGTCAGCTCGATGTCGGCGCCGGAGAGCAGCCCGTCGAGCTGGTCGGCCGTGCGCGGGCCGATCAGTACGGACGTGACCGCCGGATGCGCCCGGACGAAGGCGGTGGCGAGCTGCGGCAGCGTGAGCCCCGCCTGGTCGGCGACGGCGGTGAGCTCCTTGACCGCGGCGGCCTTGAGCTGGCCGGTCGGAGTCGACGGGTCGTAGACCGACGGGCGCCGCGAGGCCCGGTGCCCCGACGTCGGGTCCGTGCGCCCGGACAGCCAGCCGCCGTTCAGCGGGCTGAAGGTGAGCACACCGAGCCGGTAGCGCTGCGCCGTCGGGAACACAGCCGCCTCGTGCTTCCGGGTGAAGATCGAGTACATCGGCTGTTCGGTGGTGAACCGGTCAGACCCATGGCGTTCGGCCACCCACTGCGCCTGGGTCATCAGCTCCGCCGGGAACATGGACGACCCGAACGCCCGGATCTTGCCCGCCCGGACCAGGTCCGACAGCGCGGACAGGGTCTCGCCGAGATCGGTCTCGTAGTCCGGACGGTGCATCTGATACAGGTCGATGTAATCGATGTCGAGCCGGCGCAGGCTGTCTTCCACCTCGCGCACGATCCACTTCCGCGAGCCGCCCCGCTGATTCGGAACCTCGCCCATCGGCATGCCGAACTTGGTGGCGATGACGAGATCGTTCCGGCGGCCCTTGATGGCCCGGCCGACGATCTCCTCGGACTCACCGCCGGAGTAGACGTCGGCGGTGTCGATGACGTTGATGCCGGCCTCGAGCGCCCGGTGGATGATGCGGATCGAGTCCTCGTGATCCGGGTTGCCCATCTGGCCGAACATCATCGCCCCGAGCGTGAACTCGCTGATGGACATTCCGGTCGCCCCAAGCGTCCTAAACTTCATCGTGCGTGCCTTCCAGGCGTCTTAGCTGTGCTGATGTCCTCTCAATAGGACCACGCCGCCTCGCCCCGGCGTTAGACAGATCCTGCCGTCGTCTTGCACAATCCTGTCAACCTTGACCGGATCGCGGTTGCGTCGCTGCGGACTGGGTGCTTGGCTTGGCGGCATGGACCTGCTCGCCGAACTCCGGCTGCTGATCGTCCGGCACGCCGGCGGCGCCTCCCGGCATCGGGCCACGATCCTGGACGGCGTCTCCATCACATGCGTGACGCAGCCCACCCCGCCGGCCGCCGCGATGTCCGAGCCGTCGCTGGCCGTGGTGGCTCAGGGCGTGAAGCGCACGGTGCTGAACGGCGTGCCGTATGACTACCGCACCGGCCAGTACCTTGTGGTGTCGCTGGACCTCCCGGTCATCGGCCAGGCGCTGCAGGCCAGCGCGGATGAACCCTTCGCCGTGTTCAGCATGAAGCTGAAGCCGGCGGCGATCGCGCCGTTGCTGTTGGAGACCGTTCATGCCGCCAAGCCGCCCGCCTTCTCGGGCTTGGCGGTCAGCGACGCGACGCCCGAGCTGCTCGATCCGATCGTCCGGCTGCTGCGCCTGCTGGATCGCCCGGACGACCTCCGGGTGCTCGCGCCCGGCCTGGAGCGGGAGATCCTGTGGCGCCTGATCACCGGCGACCAGGGCGCGCTGGTCCGGCAGATCGGCCTGGCCAACGGCAGCCTCACGCACATCGCCCGCGCGATCCGCTGGATCCGCGAGCACTACAACGAGCCCCTGCTCGTCGCCGACCTCGCCGCGTTGTCCGGGATGAGCACGTCATCCTTCCACCGGCACTTCCGCGCCGCGACCTCGATGACGCCGATCCAGTTCGCCAAGCAGATCCGCCTGCAGGAAGCCCGCGCCCTGCTGATGACCCAGCCGGCCAACGTCGCCGAGATCGGCTACCTCGTCGGCTACGAGAGCCCGTCCCAGTTCAGCCGCGAGTACCGCCGGACGTTCGGCGTTCCTCCGGGCCGAGACGCCGTGCGGCTGACCGCGACCGTGTGATGATAGCCGGACCTCTCGGTCATCGGTCAGGCGCTGGCCCCTGCAGTCACATCAATCACTATCGCCAAATTGTTCGAAATAGCACAGTTTACGTTGCCATCCATGACACTATGCGCTATTATGTTCTATGGACCTAGCAACGAAAAATCAAATTCATTTTTCTGAACGGGCGGTGCCGCGTGACCCAAGGACCGGCTTCCCCAGACCCCGGGCGGGACGACGATCCCGCCCGGCGTCCTGGCGAACCGGGCGGCACCCCCGATGAGGTCGACCAGGAGCTACCCCCGCCCATTGAGGACTGGCTGACCGACGACGAGTGGCTGGACTGGCTGTCCACGGTCGCCCCCGGAGACGAGGATCCAGAGAATGATCCCGGCCAGGCGGCCCGCAGCGCCAGGCCCGCCCGAGGCGCCAAGGCCGCTCGCGCCCCCAAGGAATCCCGCGCCTCTGAGGCGGCCCGTGTCCCCAAGGGGACGCTTCGCGTCCCGAAGGGGAAGCGCCGCGGTCCGGGGCAGCCCGGGTCCGCGCGGCGGCTCCCGGGTGAGTCGCCCGGCCCCGTCGGCGCGTTCGCGTCGGGTCAGGTGATGGATACCGCGCCGGGCGGCCCGGTGGTGTTCGGTCATGCCGAGCACGCGGCCGGGGATGATGCCCGGTTCGCCGGCGCGACCGACGATGAGCTGACCGGCTTGATCTGCGGGCTGGACCGGGCTGAGGCCGCGGCGTGCGCGCTGAAGCATGCTGCCGTGGCCGAGCTGATCCACCGCAGCCCTGACGACGGCTGCGAGCTGGAAGGCCCGGCGCAGATGCCGGCCACCTGGCATGAGTTCACGGTGGCCGAGCTGGGCGACGCGCTGGCTGAGACCCGCCAGGCCGCGGAGGGGATGCTCACCTTGGCCCGGGAGCTGGAGGTCAAGCTGCCCGGGACGAGGGCGGCGTTCCGGTCTGGGATGCTGCGCCAGTCCAAGGTGGAGATCATCGCGCGCGGCACCGTGAACCTGACCCCGGAGGAGGCGCGGGCGGTGGAGGCGCTGGTCCTGGGCCGGGCCGGGCGGCTGACCCCGGGCGGCCTGCGGTCCGCGGTCGCCCGCGCGGTGATCGAGGTCGCGCCGGAGAAGGCCCGCACGCGGCGGGAGGAGGCGGCGCGGAACGCCCGGGTGCAGCGGTGGCTGGAAGATTCCGGCAACGCCGCCCTGATGGGCCGCGAGCTCCCCCCGGCCGACGTCCTGGCCGCGGACCAGCGGATCCACTGGTGGGCCACGGAATTGAGGAAAGCGGGCCTGGAGGGGGATATGGACCAGCTGAGGGCCCTGGCGTACATGGACATCATGCTCAGCCGCGACTCCCGGCCCGTCACCCAGCCCGGGCCCCCGGCCGGCACCGGCGCCACCGAGGGCACTGGCGGCGGGCAGGACAGTCCCGGCCGCCAGACGCCAGAAGACCCGCACGACGGTCTGCGCGATGACGGTCCGCGCGACGGCGGTCCCGGTGACGGCGGTCGCGGTGACGGCGGCCCGGGTGACGGCGGATCGGGCTCGCCGGATCCGGACCCGACCCGGACGCCGCCGGCGCCGGGCGTGCTCCCGGCCGGGTACATCGGCTGCATCAACCTCACCGTCCCCCTGGCCACCCTAGCGGGCCTGGCCGAGCGGCCCGGCGAGCTCTCCGCCCTGGGCCCCGTCGACCCCGCCCTGGCCCGTGACCTGGCCGCCGCGGCCGCCCTGAACCCCAGGACCACTTACTGCGTCACGGTCACCGACGAGCAAGGCCACGCCATCGGCCACGGCTGCGCCCGCCCCGAACCCAAGAACCACACCCGCGACGCCAGGGCACCTGAACCCCGCCCGCCGCGCGGCCACAGCCCGCCTGCCGGTCATGATCCGCCCGCTGGGCATGATCCGCCGGGCGGGCCCGGCGCCGGTACCCGGCCGGGGTTCACGTTCACGGCGTCCGGGGCGGACGGGCCGCCCGGCGGCTACGGCGCCTGGCGGCTGTCTACCGGGATCCCGGGGCGGCCGGGCCTGCTGATCGAGCTCGACCCGATCGCCCTGGACACCTGCGACCACCGTTTTGAGGCCCGGGGTCATGATCCAGGGGTCAAGCTGCGGCACCTGGCCCAGATCCGGCACGCCACCTGCACCGGCCCGACCTGCCGCAGACCGTCCCGGCAGTGTGACTTCGAACATAACATCCCGTACGAGGCGGGTGGCCGAACATGTTTGTGTAATACCGGACCGAAGTGCAGGCATGAGCACCGGCTGAAACAGGATCCCCGGTGGAAAGTGGAGCAGATCACCCCGGGAACCTTCCGCTGGACTGCCCCGTCCGGACGCCAGTACACCACCGAACCAACCCGATACCCGATCTAACGAAGGTGAGCCGGTCGAACCGGCCCAGCGTCCCCTAACGCCAGCCACCAGATACCCATTGCGGCCTATGACCCGCGTCGCTTGTGCCTTGACCGGCCGACCGAGGCGGCCCGAGGATAGCCGGATGAAGCGATGCGGCGGCCGGACCTTCACCACGATGGGCTACGCCACGGTACTGGCGGCGGCGGTGTCGCTGGCCGCGGCGGGCTGCACGTCGGGCACGACGGCCTCGAACGCCACCGGCACCGAACCGCCGCCGTCCCCGCCCACCGCCGCCTCTTCTCCGGCCTCACCGGCCGTCCCCAGCGCCGCCGCGGCCGGTCAGGATGCGGACTGGCCGACCTACGATCGCACCGCGGACCGCAGCGGGGTCTCGGTGAGCTCGCCGGCGCCGGGCACGGTGCGGCCGTCGTGGACCGCGGCCGTGGACGGCGCGGTGTACGCCCAGCCGCTGGTCATCGGCTCCGAGGTTATCGTGGCCACCGAGAACGACACCGTCTACGCCCTGGACGCCGCCAGCGGCGCGGTGCGCTGGTCTCGGCACCTGGCCACCCCGGTTCCCAGCGGGCTGCCGTGCGGCAACGTCGATCCGTCTGGTATCACCGGCACCCCGGTGGCCGACGTAGCGACCGGACGGCTCTGGCTCGTCACGTTCACCGCCCGGCCGACCTACCGACACACCCTGTGGGAACTCAACCTGATCACCGGGCAGACGGTGGCACAGCGCCCGATCGACGTCAGCGGCAGCGATCCGCGCGCTCAGCAGGAGCGCGGTGCCCTGGTCGTGCTCGGCTCCCGGGTGTACGTGCCGTTCGGCGGCCTGTACGGGGACTGCTCTGACTACAAGGGACGCGTGGTGGGTGCGCCCCTCTCGGGGTCGGGTCCGCTGGTCAGCTTCACCACGTCGAACCAGCGCCAGGCGGGCATCTGGGCTCCGGCCGGCGAATCCGTGCGCGACGACAGTCTCTACGCCGCCACCGGTAACGGCATGCCGTACGACCAGGTCGACGACTCCGACAGTGTCCTGCGTCTCAGTCCGGACCTGACCGTCGAGAGCCTTTTCACCCCTAGTAATTTCGAGTCGCTGTCCGCCGGCGACCAGGACCTCGGTTCGACCGCTCCGGCCCTGCTGCCGGACGGCCTGGTCTTCCAGGTGGGCAAGGAGGGGGTCGGCTATGTGCTCGACGGTACCCGGCTGGGCGGAACCGGCGGGGAGCTGACCTCGGCGACCGTGTGCGAGGGAGGCTTCGGCGGTGACGCGGTGGATGGCGATACCGTCGTGTTCTCCTGCTACGACAGCCTGCGCGCTCTTCAGGTCACGCCCGGTCAAGGCGGCGCCGCGGCCAAGCTCAGCGTCCGCTGGTCGGTGACCGGCCTCAGCCCGGGGCCGCCCATCATCGCCGGCGGCGTGGTCTGGGACGCCGGGCGCAAGGGCACCCTGGCTGGCTACCGTCTCTCCGACGGCCAGCAGGTGTTCTCCGTCCCGATCGCCCCCGTCGACACCGATTTCCCCAGCCTGTCCGCCTCCGGCTCCCGCCTGTTCGTCCCCGAGGGCAACAAGGTCGTGTCCTACCTCGGCGTCTGACGCCCGAGCGAGTTCATTCGTTTCTCGCGACCTCGGGTCCGGTGATGCGTGCCAGCAGCGGGAAGGTGGCCGCGATGATGCCGAGGGACACCAGGATCCCGCCCGCGGTGATGAGGTAGTACGCNNCGCCGGGCGCCGCCATCGGGTAGTGCTGCGCCACGGAGGCGTATTCCGCGGCGGCGCCGAACCCGGTGCCGATCGCGACGGCGGCGACGGCGAGCAGCGGGACGGCGCTTTCCAGTGCGACGACGCGGCGCAGCGTGGTGAGCCGGGCGCCGGTGAGCCGCAGCAGGCTGAACGGCCGTTTGCGGTCGGCGAGCCCGGCCGCGACGGCCGCGGCGAGGGTGCAGCCGGCGATCGGCAGGCTGACCAGGATCACCGTGTTGGCGAGCTGCTGGTAGGCGTTGTTGCCGGAGTTGTTCTGCCTAATCAGGTCGCCGAGGGTGGACGGCCCGCCGGGGGCGGCATATGCCTGTGCGCTCTCCAGCACCGTCCTGGTCTGCTCGACCGCCGAGGCGGAGCCGTTCGTCCCCACGTTGATGGCGTCCACGCCGAGGCTGTCCAGCTGCGAGGCCGGGACGTTCACGGCCGGCCAGGTGATCCCGGCCGACGTCGTGGCGTCGAGGGGTCCGTCGAACCCGTCTTCCGGGAACGCCGCCGCTGTCGCCCCGGCCGGGCAGCGGCCCAGGGCGGGAACGGTCGCGAGCTGCGCGCACGAGATCACGCCCGCCGGCACCGGGCTGGAGCCGCCCGGGTAGGTGCCGAGGTTATGGAATGCCCCTGGGATGGTCAGCTTCGCGTCCGCGCGGACCACGACCACCCCCTGGACGCCGGGAATTCCGCGCAGCTGTGCCGCGAGCGGCGCGGCGGGCGCGGCCGGTCCCGCGCCTGCCGCGGCGGGCTCTTGCGGGGACGTGAACTCGCCCGACGCCGCCAGTTGGTCCGTCACCACGGCCGCGGCCGCGGGAGTGGCAAACTGCGTGAGGTCCTTGGCGTCCTGCGTGGTGATGCCAACCACGGCCACGGTGGTGATGAACAGGGCGAGTACCAGGCCGCTGACGGCGCGGAAGGCGGCCTTCGGGTCGTCGGCGAGACGACGCGCGGCGATCAGCGCACCGGGGTGACTGGTCCGCCGGGCCATGACCCGGGCCGCGGCCATGGCGAGCCATGGGCCCCCGATGATCAGGCCGGCGATGATGAGCAGGAAGCCGGGCAGGAGCGCCCAGATCTCTCCGCTCGGGGATACCGGGGTGCCGTGCACGACGAAGAAGCCAAGCTCGGCGAGGCCAACCAGCAGCGGCAGCACCCGCCAGGCCCGCGGCGGCCTCGGCGTTGTCCGGCGGGCGACGCCGAGCGGGGAGATGTGCACCCGGCGCAGCGCCAGCCGGGCCGCCACGGCGGCGGCCACGGGCACGCCGAGCGCGACCGCGAGGATGTCTGGCAGGCTGAGCGACATGTCGGCGGGGAAGAACGGCTCGCCGAGGAACGGGATGCCCGCGACCGGGGCGCGCAGGCCGAAGAAGATCCCGAACCCGGCCGCCACCCCCAGCACCGCGGCCGCCGTCGATTCGGTGGCGGCGAGCAGAGAAACCTGCCTGCGGGTCGCGCCGACCAGGCGCATCGCCGCGAACCGCTGCTCGCGGCGGGCGGCCGACAGCCGGGTCGCGGTGGCGATGAAGATCAGCACCGGGGCCAGCATGGCCAGCGCCACGACGGACAGGATGAGGTCGATGCTGACCGACTCGATTCCCGCGCTGGGCGGCATGTAGTTCAGGCCCTTAGGGTTAACCCGGGCATCGAACCTGCCGGGCACCATTGTGGCGATCGACGTCACCCGCACGCTGCCGGGTGTGCCCGCCAGTTGCGCCGGGCTGTGTCCGATGATGATGACCAGCGAGTCTGGCGACGACAGCGCGGCGTCGCCGATCGTGCCGGCCAGGCGGCCTGGGTAGCGGTCGGCCAGTTGGTTCGCCGGGGTGGACCGCAGCAGCGCGGCGAGCGCGGGCGAGGCGTAGTACTGGCCAGGGCCCGGGTCATGGGTCATGCCCGGCGGCACCGGTGACGAGGCACCGGTGGCGGCCACGTCGAAGCGGTTGATCTGCTGGCCTTCGAAGGTGTCACCGCCGGGGTGCCACCACAGCGGGGCGATGCCGGCCGTCGGGCCCGCGGGCACGGACGCGGTGCCGGTCCAGAGCCACGCGTGGCTGTTGTTCCAGGTGGTGACTGCGTTGGTCGCGGCCACGACGGTCAGCAGCAGGCCGGTGCCCAGGCCTACCGCGACAGCCAGGACACCGAACCGGGTGACGGCCTCGCGGCCGCCGCTGATCACCAGCCGCAGTCCGAGCCTGATCACGGCTTGACCCCGGTCAGCGTGCCGACCCTGCCGTCCCTGACGACGACCTCGCGGTCCGCGTACGCGGCGACCTGGGCGTCGTGGGTGACCAGGATGACGGTGGTGCCGTGCTCGCGGGCGGCGTCGGTGAGCAACTCCATCACCAGTTCCCCGGACGCCGAGTCGAGCGACCCGGTCGGCTCGTCGGCGAACAGCACCTCAGGCGCGGTGACCAGGCCGCGAGCCAGCGCGACGCGCTGTGCCTGCCCGCCGGACAACTCCCCGGACCTTCGGTGCTCAAGCCCGTCCAGGCCGAGCGTGCCGAACCACTTCCTGGCCGCCGCCATGGCCGGGCCGCGGCGGGTGCCGGACAGCAGCAAGGGCAGGGCGACGTTCTCTTCGGCGGTCAGCTCGGGGACCAGCTGACCGGACTGGAACACGAACCCGAACCGGTCCCGGCGCAGCGTGCTGCGCCCATCGTCGCTGAGGGTGTCCAGCCGCTGCCCGGCGAACCAGACCTCGCCCTGGTCTGGGACCAGGATGCCCGCCAGGCAGTGCAGCAAGGTGGACTTGCCCGATCCGCTCGGCCCCATGACCGCGACGATCTCGCCCTGCCGGACTCCCAGCGAGGCGCCGCGCAGCGCCGGCGTTTCGCCGAACGAAAGGAACAGGTCCCGCGCCTCGATGATCATCGCACCTCCGGTGGATGCAGTGACGGCGGGGAGGTCTGCGGTCACCGGCGTACCGCTCGCGCGAGCAGGTCCACTCGGGCCGCCGTACGGTCGATCCATCGAAGGTCAGCCTCCAGACGGTAGATCATGTGGTCGGCGAGCAGCGTGTCGAGGAGGTCGCCGCGCCGTTTTAGTTCGGTGAGCTCGCGCATCCGCTGCAGGTGTGCCGCCCGCTGGATATCCAGGTAGCCGTCGGCCGGCCGTCCGAGCATCAGGGCGAGCACCACCTTGGCGAACAGTTCGCTCTGCAGGTCCGGCTCCGGCGGGACCGGCTCGGTCAGCCACCGCTCCACGTCGGCGGCGCCCGTCTCGGTGATGACGTACCGCCGGCGTTCGGGGCCGGCCTCTTGCTCGACGGGCCCGGCGACCGCCTTTCCGTCCCTGGCCAGCCGGGACAGGGTCGCGTACACCTGGCTGTAGCGCAGCGGCCTGCCCCGGCCGAAGTACGCGTCGTAGTCCCGTTTCAGGTCATATCCGTGGCTCGGCCCCCGCTCAAGCAGGCCAAGCAGTGTCAGCGGAACGCTCATAACCAAGAGAATACTCCAAGAGAATACTCTTGGGTAGTAGTTTCGCATGCCGGGATCTGGGTCGCGACCAGAGCCAACGCGGTAACCCCGTCTAATGCCGAGGGGCCACTCACCCGGAGGACCGCGCTCCGCGGTTCGCGCTGACCTGGTTCGCGCTGGCCTGATCCTCTCCGGCCTGATCCCCTCCGACCCGATTCGCGTCGGCCGCCGCTTCGCGTCGCCGCCCACGGCCATCCGTGTTCGGCCTGATCAGCAGCGAAGTCGCGGTCAGCCAGAGCGCGGAGAACAGGAGGCTGCCGGCGATGTCGGTCGGGTGGTGCTCGCCCCGGTACATGCGGGAAAGCGCGACCAGGACCGGCATGGCGATGGCCGGGAGGAGGAACAGCCATCGCCACCAGCCGCGAGCGTGGCCGATGACCAAGATGGCCACCGCGACGTAGAGGCAGCAGGTGGCGGCCTCGTGCCCGGAGGGGTACGCCGAGGTCGGCAGGTGCTGGTCGAGGTGGGTCACGTCCGGCCTGGGCCGTTTGACCACGTCCGCGGCGATGAGGAACGCCGCGAGCTCGCCGAACATGACCGTGGCGATGAACACCACCGGCCGCCAGCGCCGGGTCACGGCGAGGAAGACCACGCAGGTGGCCAGGGCCACGATGAGGATGGCCTGGGTCGCCCCGAGCGTGGTGAAAACCTTGCTCCACAGGGTCCAGCCCGGGGTCCGGTGCGCGGCGAACCAGCGCGGGACCGTCCGGTCACCCAGCACGTTGCCGTTGCCGTCCTTGGTGACCAGTTCGCCGACGCCGACCACGAGTCCGAGGATCAGCACCCAGGCGATCACGATTCCGGCGGCGACGCGGCCGCGGTGCAGGCGGGGCCCGTGACCGGCCGGCTTCGGCGCGGTCGGCGTCAGGTCGGCACGGGCCTCGGGCTCCAGCCCCTCGGTCACCGGATCGGTCACCGGCCGGCCGGCCGCGCGCCGGGTCAGCTCGAAGGCGAAGGCCGTGACGCCGAGCCAGGTGATCCCCAGCGCCCAGGCCCCGATGACGTCGGACAGGAAGTGCACGCCGAGCAGGATCCGGCTGATGCCGATCAGGGCGACGAGCGCGGCGATCACGGTGATGAACGCGGTGCGCCACCGGCCGCGGGTGGCGGGTACGAACACCAGCAGGATCGCTCCGTAGCAGACGATCGAGCCGAGCGAGTGCCCGCTGGGGAAGCTGTCCCCGGTGCCATACGCGATGGGATGCGCGACCACGGGGCGCAGCCGGCCGACGAGCGATTTGAGAACCGGATCGAGCACCAGCGCGCCCGCGCCGGTCACGAGCAGGTACAGGGCCAGCCACCAGCGCTTCCGGAGAGCGAGGAGGACCACCGCCACCCCGATCACGGTCCAACCCGCGCCGTCGCTGCCCAGGAAGGTCACCGCCTTGATCACGGAGATCAGCGCAGCGTGGCCCGCGACCAGGTGGTTCAGGTGAGCTGCGGCCCCGTGGTCAGCCGACTCGAGCGGGGCCCACTGGACGCGGATCAAGAGGAGCAGGATCACGAACACCGCCGCCGCGGCGGTCACCGCGATCAGCGGCGCCAGGCTACGGCGCGGGCGCCCGGCAGTTTCGGTAGCCACGGGTTTCAGACCTTCCGCCAGCGCGCTTCGCAGAGCCCGTAAACGCCGAAGATGACCAGGCCGAGGGCGGCCACGGCCAGCAGGACCACGCCGAACGGCTGGTCGCGCAGTGTCAGCAGGGCCTTGTCGATGCCGCCCGACTTCGCCGCGTCGTGCGTGACCGCTGCGTCGATCACCAGCACGCCGGCCAGCGCGAAGATCACCCCGCGGGCGCTCGTCCCGATCGTGCCGAGCCACTTGACGACGCGGCGTGTCCGGGCACTCATCTGCGAGGTCCGCAGGTTTTTCATGAACTTATGGCGGATGCCCTCGATGAGCAGGACCAGGCCGATGATGGCGACGATCACCCCGGCGATGCCGACCAGCCACCGCCCGGCTGGGTGCTGCATGGCCTGGGCCGTCACGTCCTGCTGCTGACGGGACTGGCTGCCCTGCGTCCCGGTGATCACCTTGACGGTCAGGTAGACGAAGCCGGCGTAGACGACCCCGCGGCCCAGTGACTTCAGCCGCGGGCCTGCCCCGTTTCCCTCGCCGGTGACGCCGAACGCCGCTTCACTCAGCCGCCACAACGCGTACGCGGCGAAACCGATGGCGAGCAGCCAGAGCGAAACAAGGCCGTAGGGTTTGCTCGCGAGCAGTTGCAAAGCGCCCTGCTGGTCGGCCTCCCGTGTGCTCTGGCCGAACGCGACCAGCAGCGCGACCCAGCCGATCAGTATGTAGATGACACCCCGCGCGGTAAGCCCCGCCCGGGCCAGCGCTCGCACCCCCTGACTGTCCGACGCCCGTCTGGCCTTGCGGGTCACGTGCGCGAAAGAGGTGGTATGCATACCCCTAAGTACCGTGCCGGCTGGCTGAGAAACCTCGCGCCGCTACCAGGTGCCCCAGCGCAGGCTGGGCTCGGGCAGCGAAGGGGGCTTCAGGAACGCAGGCTCACCGGTGAGGTCAAGCGCGTCCAGCGGCGTGCGGGCCGCGGCGTCCCGCGCGGTGAGCGCAGGCAGGTTCCACTTCTCCTCGACGAGCTTGAGCACGGAGGTGTGATCGAGCACCTCCGAGCAGACGTAGTCCGGCCGCGCGTACGGCGACACGATCACGGCCGGAACCCGGAATCCGTACCGGTCGTAGCGCTTCGGTCCCTGGTCCAGGTTCTGCTTGCTCTTGACCAGGCCAGGAAGGATCGGCCGCAGCCATTCTTCCAGCCGGGTCCGGCTCCCGATCACGCTCCGGCCCTCGATGTCATCGGGCCGGACCGCGGCCGGCGGCGGCACGTGATCGTAATATCCGCCGTGCTCGTCGTAGACCCAGAGCAGCAAGGTGTGCGGCCAGCCGGGCCCGTGCATCACCCGCTTGATGATCTCCGCGGCGAAGCTTTCGCCCTTGGCGATGTCCTGCGGGTTTTCCTCGGAATAGGCGTCGAAGTCCGGATCCACGAGGCTGAAGGCCGGCAGTGTGCCGTCGGCGGCATCGGTGAAGAACTGGTCGATACTGCGGATGTGTTCCATGCAGCGGCCGATGCCGAGCGGAAAGACGTCGGCCGTGAACTGAATGTCCTTATGCACATACTGGGGCACGGCGGGAAACGACCGGGCCGCCGATCTCAGCCGGCGGGCGATCATCTTCCGCTTGTGCCGGGAGTAGTGCTTCCACCGGGACTCGTCCTTGGGCACGGGATGATAATTGGCCCAGGAGATCCCGTGCTTGGTCAGCATGTCGAAGATGGTCCCGGCCGGGGGATAGTCGAGCAGGTCGTACGAAGAGTCGTCGATGAGGCCGTGCGCGGTTCCGGCGATGAGAAAACGCCGGTTGGGAAACGTGGGACCCAGGCATGAACTGAACCATCGATCAGCCACCGGAAACGTCCGGGCCAGCCCGTAGTAGAACGGCAGGTCACTTTCGGTCCAGTAGCCCATGGCGGTGGCGGTCGCCTCCGCCGTGGTGTCGGCCTGCGCCGCCGTGCCCGCCCTGGCCTCCGACTGCACGGTCTGCACACTGGTCACGAACCCATCGCACTTTCCCTCCCCCCACTGAAGGTGGCTCGCCTGCCAGCTCTGCGAGGGCACACCGCGGCGCTGACGGGTCGCGGGCTGCGGGAACGCCCGGATGACCTCACCGTCCGTCCCGGTATTGGACACCTCAGGCTGGCCATCGGGACCAAGCGGGAAGCCTTCGCCCCGGCCCGGCAGCATGCCGAGGTAATTGTCGTAGGAATGGTTCTCCATCATCAGCACCACGATGTGCCTGATCTGCGGCAGAAGATCGGTGCCGGCCGGGAGGGCGGGCCGGGGGAGCGGACCCGGTTCCGCCGCCACGCCCAGCCGGGCGCGGCGTCTCATCTCACGATGTTCAAGCACGTGCCACATATCTGTGCCGCCTTAGGTCGCGTACCGGTTCCTGTGCTACCCGCCCGCCGCGGGATCAGTCACCTGCCTGGCGCCATCATGGTGTCATGCTGCGAGTCGGGCGGTGGCCAGTGGAGGACGTGCATGACAGACCCCGATTACCGGGCCTGGGCGGCGGCCGGAATCAACGCACTGCAACGGTGGTATGACCCGTCGACCGGTCAGTGGAGGAGCACGAGCTGGTGGAATGCCGCCAACGCGCTGACGGCGGTGATCGGGTACACCAAGCTGACCGGGGATGGCACCCACGCGGGCGTCATCGGGACGACGTTCACGGCTGCCCGCAGGAAGCACGCGGATTTCATCAACAACTACTACGACGACAACGCGTGGTGGGCACTGGCCTGGGTCGCGGCTTACGACCTGACCCGTGACCGCCGCTATCTCGACGCGGCCCGGACCATCTTCGCCCACAACGTGGCGGGCTGGGACGATACGTGCGCCGGTGGCCTATGGTGGAACGAGTCGAAGAACTACAAGAACGCGATCACGAACGAGTTGTTCCTCACCCTCGCGGCCCTGCTCCATCAGCGCACGCCAGGTGATCACGGGAGCTACCTGACGTGGGCGCTGCGGACCTGGCAATGGTTCAGCTCACACGGCCTGATCGGCGCCGACGGCCTGGTCAACGACGGGCTCACCGCGACGTGCGAGAACAATGGCGGTACCACGTGGACCTATAACCAGGGCGTGATCCTCGGCGGCCTCGGCGCCCTGTTCGAGATCACGGGCGATCATGCCTACCTGGCTCAGGGAGAGTCCATCGCCGACGCGGTGCTGAGCATGCTGACCACCCCGCCGTCCCCGACCCTACCCGGGATCCTCACCGAGCCCTGCGAGGCAGGCGGCCAGGGATGCGACGGCGACCAGGTGCAGTTCAAAGGGATCTTTGTGCGTTACCTCTACGACTTCTGGTTGCGGAGCCGCCAGCCCGCCTACCGCGAATTTATCCTCGGCAATGCCCGGTCCCTGTGGGCCGCCAGCAAGAACGTGAACGACGAATTCGGCTTGCGCTGGACCGGGCCCTTCGATCGGGCCGATGCGGCCAGGCAGAGTTCAGCCCTCGACGGCCTCAACGCCGCCGTCGCCCTCGCGCCGGGTCAGTTAGCCGCCGACCACGAGGTACATGCGGTCAAGGCGCCAGCCGGCCTGGGTGTCAGGCCGGGCGGCCTGGCAGTGGGAACAAACGTTGTCGACATCCGAACGGTAAGGACCACCGCATTCGGCGCATGTCCCCGGCAGCAACACGGCCCTCGGGTCGGTCCTTTGGCCAGCGGGTCGGACGAAGTCCCAGTCGAATCGCGTGACCGTGTCGGTCCGCCGCCAGCCCGGCGCCACCGCCCCGGCGATCACCGAGGCCAGCCGGACCGTTATCCGGTCCATCCCCTGGTCGCCCAGCGCGACGTTCTTCACCTCCGGCTGGCGCCAGCTGATGTCCAGCACCATCCGGCCGCGGTTGGTCGTACCCGGCCGGTCACCGGCGTAGCGCTGCCACTCGGCTACCGCCGCGGCCACCGCCTTGCCGTTGGGCGTCTGCCAGAAGCCGGGCGTGGTGATGCGCCGGAGCAGGCGGTCATCTTCCGCCGAGTGGGCCATGGCGTAGGCGCCCACCGCTACCCGGGCGTTGTCTAGGAACGCGGTCACGTCGAAGCCGGGATCAACCGACTGCAGGTCCCTGATGGCCGCGGCCAAATCGGCGGATGAGCCGGACCTCCCGGCCGTGCGCACCGCCCCTTGCGGGGCTCCGGCCGCTACTGCCCGGCGGAATACGTTCCGCACGGCGTCTGAACGCCCGCGCGAGACGACGAGCACAAGCGCCAGGAACACGATGAAGGCCAGCGCCACGACCCAGGCCAGAATGTAGACACCGAGGATGCCGCCGATGACGTCTTTGACGATCACCATGGCGCCTCCTCGATGCTCCACACGACCCAGTCTCGCCCGCCCGCCAGGACCAGGGCCCGGCAGTACGCACAGCTTCCGTCCGTCTCGACCCGAAGGGCTGCGCCACATTGCGGGCACCGGCTGCTCAGGACGCCGCCGCTTGCGGGCGTCGTCGCGTCGGCCGAACGGCGGATGATCCAGTCCTCATCCCACCTTTGCTGTCCGTACTGGCCGCCCAGCACCACGTCGGCGACCTCGCACCGCTCACCCTGGCAGGCGAGGCGGATGCGGAGCTGTTCAGCTTGCCGGTCGCGGGTCGCCGCGACCACCTCGGCACCGACGACCACTGATGTCCCGTGACGGCGCACGCCGTGAGCGGCGCGCTCGGCCAAGAGCAGGACGAAGACTCTCCACAGGCCGTCGGACATGACCTGGCGAGCGGCTGAGGCATCGTCCGCCTGCCGGGCTAGGTCCACCACCTCACGCGCCCGCACGACCCCTCTCGTCGTGGCCGCAAGGTCAAAGCCGCCATCACGGGACTTCAATGCAGCCAGCGCGGCCGCCACCACGGCCTGGTCATCGGCAGGCGTGAGTTCTTCTCCCGCACTCCGGGCCCGTGCGCCAGAGTCGGTGGCCGCTTCGCCGCGAAGGATGCTGCCGACATGCGGTATCACCCGCAAGATCATGAACGGCAATTTCAACATGAGCCACAAGCCCCCGGCACAGCCCGCTCTGCCCGGGGCTGCCTGCATAACTCTTTGGCCCGACATGACAGCATTATCGCTAGCCTGACCCCGAGGGCCAGAAGAAACGGGTAACCGGACCGTGTAGGCCGGCCAGGAACGGGCAGTGCTGCGTGACGAACGCTTATGCAGCTACTGGAACGCCCGAAGGAGAGATTCCGTCGTGACCGCCATACCCGATATCACGCTGAGCAACGGCCAGAAAATCCCCCAGTTCGGTTTCGGCGTCTTCCAGGTCAAGCCCGAGGACACCGCCGCCGCGGTGAGCACCGCCCTGGAAGTCGGCTACCGGCACATCGACACCGCCGAGATGTACGGCAACGAGAGGGAGGTCGGCGAAGCGATCAGGCGGTCGGGCCTGGACCGCGCCGATGTGTTCGTCACCAGCAAGCTGGGCAACGACGCGCACGAACCCGATGACGCCCGCCGGGCCTTCGACGAGTCGCTCAAGACCCTCGGGTTCGACTACCTGGACCTGTTCCTGATCCACTGGCCGCTGCCGACCAGGTACGACGGCGATTACGTATCGACCTGGAATACCCTGGAGGAGTTCTACCGCGACGGACGCGCCCGTTCCATCGGCGTCTCCAACTTCCAGCCGCGTCACCTGCGGCGGCTGCACGGCGAATCAGACATCCCCCCGGCGGTCGACCAGATCGAGGTCAACCCCTACCTGACCCAGGACGAGCTGCGCGGATTCTGCGCCGAGCACCAGATCGCGATCGAAGCCTGGTCGCCGCTGGCACAGGGCAACGCCCTCGACGACCCGACGATCGACGCGATTGCTCGCCGCGTCGGCAAGACCCCGGCCCAGGTCGTACTGCGCTGGCATATTGAGCGCGGTGACATCATCTTCCCGAAGTCGGTGACCCCCCAGCGCATCAAGGAGAACATCGAGATCTTCGACTTCGCGCTCTCCGGCGAGGACGTCGAGTCGATCACCCTGCTGAACCGGAACGAGCGCACAGGCCCCGACCCAGACAAGTTCGACGGCCGCTAAGACCACCGGAGGGTAAAGTCTGCCAGCGTGTAGCCGAGCGCATTCACGGTCGGCTGGATGAAGTTATTCCTGATGATCTGGCCCGCCTCAGCTTCGGCCGCGCTAATCAGCGGACGTGTAATCTTCGGATTGGTCCTGACCTGGCTGAACGCGAGGCTCTGCGCCTGGGAGTAAAGTACCGACTCAGAAAATTGCGGACGGATAAGTCCGCCGCAGCCGAATCCGGGATAAGTCCAGCTGTGCTGCGTGTCGATCGGATGCGACAGTGTGTCGTCGATGGTGACATCGTGCACGGACTGCGGGAGCTGCGGTTGAGGCAAGACAACGACGACGCTCACCCGCCCCGGCTTGCCGGTGACCGGCTTGCTCAGGACCTGCAGTTTATAGTGGCCAGCCGACGGCGCCCACCACGCCGCCCCCGGATTGAGATCGACCGTGGCCGAAGCGTGGCCGACCGTATTGAAGGTACTTGAGTACCAGCACGGCCAGATGCCTATATTTTTTGAGACCTTGTGGGTAAAGGTGAAGTTGAAGTTCTCCGTGCCGAGGGCCGGCTTCGAGATGCCCTCGATCTTCTGCAGCACCCACGGGCCTACATAAATGTTGGTGGTGGTGCCTGCGCTGACCGACTGCCACGGCCAGGAAAGCTTGACATGGGGCAGATGGACATTGACCCCCACGAGGTGCAGCACCGAGGAAAGCGCCAGCAGCACCGCCCACGCGACCGCCTTACGGAAAATCAGGCCAATCAGGAGAATGACCGCTCCCCACTTCACCGGCAACGGGATCCAGCGGCGTCGCCCGTTAGACCCCCTAGAGCCGTTAAGCCCGTCCCGGCCGATCCTGGCCCCTTTGCGAAGATCTCGCTGCGGAGCGTATGGACCGCCCTCAGGGGGCGCCGATGCCGACTCATCCGGGGCGGGCCACCACTCCCCGCTGTTGCTATATCGCGGAGCAGGCGGCGGGCCGCTCCGCGGACGAGGCCCGCGCGAAGCGCTGTACAACTGTGGGCCAGACGGACCCGGCAGTTCTCTCGTGCTGGATGAGTCCTGATCCCGGGCCGAGCTGAACCTCGGGCTCCCGCCCCGGCTCGTCGTGAGCATTCCCAGCAAGAAAATAAAGAAGCGGAGCATATCGGTTTCCTTTATGTGCGTGCCGCGGATAACTCATCTACCGCCGGGTAACCCAGGCTCAGAACAACCGGTACCGCCCCGAATGGCGGGCGGAACCTTGAGCCGGGCTTGTCCGGCGCGCTCCGCTCTCTGATGTCGGGCCACCGCATCTTCACGTGCTGCGCCGTCAGGCCTTCTACCGAATACGGAAACTCCATGGCCGATATGCTGTGCAGCTTGAGCAGGCCACCCCACCGGAACGCCGCGAAAACGTTCGCCAGATTACGCACGGAAAGCGCCCGGCGGGCCGTGATGTCAATCCAGTAGACGGCCATCGCCAGCTCGATAAGATCGTTGGCACACTGCGTCAGCGCCTCCGATTTGGTCCGGTAGACGGTCCCATCGGAATTGGCCGTTCCCAGCTTCTCCCCGTGGACCGGCGAGCTGCGCGGCTGCGCCTTGCACTGCATCCAGTCGCAAGCCGCCAGCAACTCCCAGCGAATGCCGCTGTGGGTGGCGACGTCCTGGTAGAGGGGTTCGGCGCGGGTAAGCGGCGCCTTGGCCGTCGTGATGAAGTCGGCCGTGACCGCCCGGGGGATCTGCGGCACATACCGACGGGTGCCAGCCTGAGCACGGCGAGGAGCGATCCTCGGCGCTGGCCGGCCAGCCGGCCGAGAACCTCCTGCGGTCGCCTCGCGGGCGCTCGCGGGAGCGGCGGCGCGCGCCGCGGTAGCCGCAGGCGCCGCGGTCGCCGCGGTATAGGCATCGAGGATGCCTGGGATCGTGGCACCGCCCTGGCCCTGCGTTCCCCCGCTGCGGCTACTTGTCCCGCCCTGGCTCGGCGTCCCCTTCGGGCTCGCGGCACCGTTCGGGCTCGGCGTGCTGCTCGGGCTCGGCGTCTCGTTCGGACTCGGCGTGCTGCTCGGGCTGGCCGCCTGTGGAGTCCCCGTGGTCCCGGACGGCCCGGCGTCGTATCGGTAAAGGTTGTAGAGCTTCATGAGTGCGATGAGGTTCGTGCCGTAGGCGGGATCGGTCGCGTAGACGCCGGTCAGGTCGGCGGCGAAGGCATCAGGCACGTGCCGGTCGGCCATGGCCTGCTGGTAGCTCGGGCCCGTGGCGAGAAGCTGACTGTGATCGGCGATGCTCTCGGCGACGTTGTGGTACACCTTGAACGCGGCGGTCTGGGTCAACCAGCTCCCGTTCGCGTATTCGCGCGTCGGCTGCATATCGGCTCCGGCCGGCCCAGTGCCCTTGATGCCGAAGAGATTGTGGTCACGGACCGCCAGCGCGCTCTGACCCCACCCCGATTCCTCGATGGCCTGAGCGATCGTCACTGCAGCCGGGATGCCGTACCTGCTTTGCGCCGCCACCGCGCCCGGCGCGACCTGGCTGATGAACGCCTGCTGCGTGGCCGTATCAGGCACCTGCGTCGCGGCGGGGGGCGGATTGCTTCTCCGGTAGCCGGACGC
>PMST01000028.1 GCA_003168295.1 Actinomycetota bacterium | reverse complement strand
GTCGCTGCGGCCCTTCGAAGCCGCCATCAGGGGCGGCGTGCCCGCCGTGATGGTGGGGAACGTGGTCATCCCCGGCCTGACCGGCACGCTTCCCGCATCGTTGTCCGCGCCTGCCATAACCGGGCTACTGCGGCACGAACTCGGCTTCGGCGGCCTGGTCCTGACCGACACACTGTCGGCTGCCGCGGTCCAGGATGCCGGGTACAGCGTGCCGCAGGCGGCGGCCCGCGCGGTCGAGGCGGGTGCCGATATGGTGCTCTTCACCAGTCCGGATCCCGAGGTAACAGCCAACGATGTGATCGCGACCATTGTTTCGGCTGCCGCATCGGGTCAGCTGCCTGCTGCCCGGCTCGACGATGCCGTCAATCACGTTCTGCGGATCAAGAATGTCTCGCTCTGTCACTGAACTACGTATTCGGCGCGTGAGCGGGCCGAATGGGAGGGGCGGCAATGGAAACATGTTCGGTCTGCGGCTATGACATCATTCCTGGCGACAGTTTTTGCACCAACTGCGGCGTCCGACATAACCGCACGCCG
Organism: Actinomycetota bacterium; assembly: GCA_003168295.1. The sequence goes on along the minus strand of PMST01000028.1, from coordinate 4,893 downwards.
GCGCAGGCCAGTCCGGACGCCTACGCCCGCGCAGCCACAGGGACAGCCCCAGCCACGGGTGCGGTCACAGCCACGGCCGCGGCCGTCAACAGCCAGCTTGCCGCGGCCGACCTGTACCTTCCGCCGGAACAAGTGCGGACCGCGCCGGACGGGCTCCCTCCCGCCGCTGTCGATATGGACAGGGCTCCGGTGCCGGCCGGGTTCAGCGTTCCCCAGCGTGCGGCCGTGTGCCTGGGCTGCGGCCAGGCCTGGACCGGATCGCAGGCTTGCACGTTCTGCGGCCAGGTATGGGGCCTGCCGAAGGGCATCACGCTGTCGTCGGCCGGGCGCCGGTTCGGCGGGTACCTGCTCGAGGGGCTTCTCTTGATCTGCACGCTAGGGATCGGATGGATCATCTGGACGCTCGTCGTATGGGCCCGCGGGCAGACGCCCGCGAAGCAGGTGCTCGGCATGCGGGTCGTGCGGCTTGATACCAGAGCTCACGCAGGCTGGGGGAGAATGTTCCTGCGCGACTTCATCGGCAAGCTGCTCGTGTCGCTCACCTTCGGGCTCCTATTCATCGGAGGTGTAATCGCGGACTGCTGGCTTTTGTGGGACAAGGACAAGCAGGAACTGTGGGACAAGATCGCCGGAACCGTCGTCGTTAATGACCCGGAAAAGGTGCTAATTCCGTCGGCCTGATCCGTGAATACGCTCAGGTCGCGTAAGGTGACAGGAGCGCGCGGCGCGGCGGCACTGACCGGAACCGCCGGACGCAGCCCGACAGGCACACCGGATCCCGGCTCCCGGCAGCCACTGGTCACTGGTAGCCGCGGATGTCCTCGACAATTGTCTCCAGCGCGCTGAGCGGTTCCTGCTCGGCGTTGGTGAGAGTGCCGCCGGTGACGTCTGCTACCTGCTGAAGTTCACTCAGCTCGGCCTCCCCGACCGCGATCGAGTACACCGGCGCAGGCTCGCTGCGGGCCCATAGCGAGCGGTAGTACGCGAGGAATTCGCCCAGGCCGCTGCCCCAGTCGTTCCCGCCGTCGGTGATCAGGACTATTGAGTCGATCCGGCCGGGTGCCTTCGTGTCCTGGGCTTGCAGGAGCTGATAGGCGCGCACGAGTGAGTCATAAATGGCGGTTCGCCCGCGAGCCTGCAACTTCCTTATGTCGCTGCGAATATCCGCTAGTGTCGGCCCGGGATCGCTGCCCGGGATGGTGAAGACGGTCGGCGGCCCGGGCCGGTAACTGAACGGCAGGAAGGTGACCTCCTCCCCGTCGCGGAACTCGCTGAACTTCCCGGCCGGGCTGGCCCCTGCCCCGGTTAGCGCGCTGAGCGCGCTCTTAAGATCGTCCAGTCGCTGGCCTTTCATTGACGCGGAGGTGTCCAGCACGTAGATCGTTCGCCCCGGTGCGCGGAGGCGGCCGAGGTAGACGTCGATGAGCGTCTGAACGGTCGCGGAATTTGGGGAGCGGAGAACGTCCAGGCCCGTCGGCAGCTCGCTATCGGGCAACGGTACGACCGGTCGGCGGTGTGTAGTTTTCATGATCTGCTGTTGCACGGCGGCGCTGGTCAGGTAGCCGACCAGCCGCTCGAAGGCGGTCCGGGCGGCCGGCCGCGCGGTGGTCAGCATCGACAGCGGGTAGTCCGCCTCGATCACGCCGTTCGACGGGTAGACGAGGGTAAGCGGGTCACCCCCGGGAGCTTCGGCCTTGAGGGCGATCAGGTCGGCTTCGTTATCGATGATGCCATCTGGCAGCCCCGGCTCCGGATGCGCAAGTTCCTTGAGGTAAACCCGGGTCAGGTCGGTGGAGTCAGGGGCGGACAGTATCTGACTGTGGAACAGACCGGTGAGCTCGGGCACGGTGGCGAGTATCTGGCCTTCTTGCAGCGGCCCCTTAGCGCGCGCGGTGGCGGTAGCGGCGGCGACCAGCCCCGACAATCCGGCGTCGGCCGTGACCGGGCTGGTCATACCGAACGTGAAATGGCCGGAGGCCGCCGCCTCAGCGATGTCCGCCCACGTCGCGGATCCGTTTTCCCAGCCGAGACGGCGAGCAACCGATGACCGGACCGCGAGCACCACCGGAGAAGACATAATCGGCGTGGTGCCACTGAGGTCTTTCGCCGCGGGCGAGAAGAGGTCGAAGTAGTCATCCGAGGCGAACCAAACGGCGTCATAGTGGCGTTGGGCGGTGCCGTCCGCCACCTCCTGCGCGGCGATAAAGGAGTCGGTCGTGGTCAACCGCACCCTGACGCCCGTGCTGGCCGACGCCTGAGCCAGAATGCTCGTCATGTCGCCCAGTTCGCTGCCCGCCAATACGCGCAGCGTATAGTCCGGCGGTGACTGCGGGAGGGGAGCCAAGGCCACCTTCGCGAACAGCAGCAGGAACACCAGCGAGGCCAGCCCCGCGCACAGCGCTGCCTTAGCCAGCGACACCGGTCACCGCTTTGAATCGGGATCCCGGGGGCCCGTCTGGCCCGCCTCAATGGACAGCTTAATTTGCCATTCATCATTCTCGATTATCCCGCTAATAAGATTATATTCTGACTGGAGGTTGAACTGGGTGTTAATCTGCCAGTGGTGTGAAATCTGCTCCAGAAGTACGCCGAGGCCTTCCTGGGCGCCCCCCAAACGCACGTTATCCAGATACATGAGATACGGTGCCGGGTCGGCATCCTGCTCAGCTTTAATGTCCAGCACCAGAGAGCCGTAGTCGCCTTTCTCGCCGACCACATTGAAAGATATGAGCGCAGCCGCCGCGGGCTCCGCCTCGGGATCACTTGCATAAAAGCCACCTAGACTGCAATTCGTCAGTCCAGTGATGAAGCCATCGACCTGACCGCGGGCAGTGTAAAGGCGGATCAGTCCAAATCCGGCCTTCTTCCGGTGCGGAGCAGGGATCAGTCTCGGCCGGGGTCTGCTATTTAGCTCTATGAGGGTGGCGCGCATTGTATCGCTTTCTGCGCGCACCGTACCCGATATCTCAGTTCTCGATGCCCTGGTACTGACATCGCTGCCCGTCCCGGAATGCGGCTGGTCTACTACGCTCTTAGCGGTCACCACGCCGTAACGTTCGGCGTCTTCGCCGAACGTTACCCAGCAATGCCCGTCGCCCGCGGTGTCTGCGCTAGGCTCTTCCGGCAGCCAGGGTCTAAGGACAACCCGGAAAGTCCGGCCTGCGAACTCAGTTTTTCGCGGCATCGTGAGCAGGGCCCAAACAAAGCGTCGCGGCCGGAAATAATCGATGACGGCCAGCTCGGTGCCCCCGCCGCGCAGCAGGACGAACCCCACCGCCGTCATAACGGGCACCGGCGCTCCTGTTCGCGGCCTTTCGCGACTACTCACGGTGAGCAGCCCTTCCCCCCATTCGGTCGCCCGGGCGAGGTCTCCGGCCAATCCGGTGGGCCGAGGCCCCCTTGGCTCGCCGCGTGGATAATCCGGCGGGACCGCGGCCCGAATCTCTCTCGCGCTAATATCCGTGCCTACCGCTCCGAAATCAGGCAACAACGGCTGCCTGAGCCTGGAGAGAATATCCAGAAGAAACAATGCGGTGTAGATCTCAGAAGCGTAGTATCTTGCTACGAATGCGTACGCAACGATCATGATCAATGCCACTGCTAGCACGAGGACCAGGATCGATCCGGTCCATCGGAACTGATGCGGTCTCGCCTGCCTGGCCAGCGGCGAGAGGCTGATAACGACGGCTTCGGCCACCGTGCAGAGGAAGGATATAAGGAGGATCTGCAGATATGCGAGGCCATCTTTCCTGGCCTCGCGGGCGCGAGCGGCTGAGATGTGGGCAAGGCCGGCAAGAATTGCTACCCAAACGCCGCTCGCGGCTACGAAATAGACTAGCCAAGAAACCCGCCGCCCCGATACGTACGAGACGAAAACGTCCACCGCCCCCTGAGCCAGTACCATGCTGACCACGAGAACCATGAATCGGTGACGGCCCCGGCTCACGTGCTTAGATCCGGTCGGCCGTGACGGTTGCGAGTTCGTCGCGCTTGACGCCGCCCTCATCCCGGTAGGCCATTACCCGACCGCGGCCTAGACCCGGAACATTCCCCGATGCGCCCGCCACCCGGATTCCCGGGCAGTCCCCACCGCCCGGCACTGACTTCGGGCGTGGGAGCGATCACTAAAGCGTCCGCCGGCCGGCAGACTAGATCCAGCATTGAGATCCCTAGGTCTTCAAAATTACCGAGGCAGGAATCGAGAGACGATCCCCGGCTCGTGCGCCGCTGATGGCCGGGGTCTCGCCGACCTCGAACGATCATAGGGTCACCTCAGACTTGATGATGTTCAGGATACTGAAGTCCGAGTCACGAGGCCAGACGACGATTCTGACCTTATCGAAAAAGTTACATCGCAAGTAGTTCGGGTGTCATGGCGGCCGGAGTGTGGAATTATTTTACTGTGCGTGCGGCAGAGCCTGAGGGCTGGGATTTCTTCGTTTCTTACACGCAGACGGACCTGGCCTGGGCTGAGTGGATCGCCTGGGAGCTGGAAAAGGCGGGATACCGGGTCCTAGTGCAGGCCTGGGACTTCGTGCCGGGCCGCAACTGGCCCGAGAGAATGCAGGCCGCGATCCAGAACGCGGTGCGGACGATCGCGGTGCTCTCGGAGGCCTACCTGGAGTCGGAGTACGCAAACNNGCGACCGGCCGGCGCTGCTGGCCCCGGTGGTGGGCTTCGACCTGTTCGACCCGGACCTAGACGAGGCGGGCGCCCGGCAGCGGCTGCTATACAAGGTCGGGGCTGCGGTGGCCGGCCGGGTTAAACCGCACGTGCCGCCGCCGCTTCCCGGCACCCCCCGGGCACCTTTCCCGGGGGGAGTTCCACGGGCGTGGAACGTGCCGCGACGCGACCCTCACTTCACCGGCCGAGATGCCGAGCTGGCCGAGCTGG
>PMST01000279.1 GCA_003168295.1 Actinomycetota bacterium | reverse complement strand
TACCGGTGGCGGTGGCGGCGGCGGTGGCACGGCGGCCGGCGGTGCGGGCAATGGAGCCGGCGGCGCGGGAGGCGGATACGACAGCGACGGAAGCTGGGCAAATGCGGGTGGCGGCGGTGGCGGCGGTGGCCGTGGTCCCGGAGCCAGCGGTCCGCGCACTGGCGGCGCCCCGGGTGCGGGCGCTCCCCGCGCCGGCGTCGGCGGCGGTCCGCCCCGTCCGGGTGGCGGCCGTGGGCGTAGCGGTACCCAGGGTGCTTTCGGACGCCCAGGCGGGCGCCCGTCCAGGGGCCGGAAGTCGAAGAAGCAGCGGCGTCAGGAATTCGACAACATGCAGGCGCCGTCGATCGGCGGCGTCCAGGTTCCCCGTGGCAACGGCCAGGTGGTCCGGCTGTCCCGTGGCGCGTCGCTGAGCGACTTCGCCGACAAGATCGGCGCGAACCCGGCGTCGCTGGTGCAGGTCATGCTGCACCTCGGCGAGATGGTGACCGCCACCCAGTCGGTCAACGACGAGACCCTGCAGCTGCTCGGGGCCGAGCTGAACTACAACATTCAGGTCGTCTCCCCCGAGGAAGAGGACCGGGAACTGCTCGAGTCGTTCGACATCGAGTTCGGCGAGGACGAGGGCGAGGACGCCGACCTGGTGGCCCGTCCGCCGGTCGTCACGGTCATGGGACATGTCGACCACGGCAAGACCAAGCTGCTGGACGCGATCAGGAACACCAACCTGCAGGCCCGCGAGGCCGGGGGCATTACCCAGCACATCGGCGCCTATCAGGTGACCACCGAGGTCGACGGCGAAGAACGCAAGATCACCTTCATCGACACCCCGGGTCACGAAGCCTTTACGGCCATGCGGGCCCGCGGGGCCGAGACCACGGACCTGGTGGTTCTCGTGGTCGCGGCCGACGACGGGGTGAAGCCGCAGACCACGGAGGCGCTGAACCACGCGCAGGCCGCTGGCGTGCCCATCGTGGTGGCGGTCAACAAGGTCGACAAGGAGGGCGCTGACCCGGCGCGAGTGCGGGCACAGCTCACCGAGTACGGGCTGGTCGCCGAGGAGTTCGGCGGCGACACGCAGTTCGTGGACGTGTCCGCGACCAAGCGGTCCGGCATAACCGAGCTCCTCGAGGCGATCATCCTGACCGCCGACGCCTCCCTTGACCTGCGGGCCAACCCCAAGCAGGACGGGCAGGGCGTCGCCATCGAGGCGCATCTGGACAAGGGCCGCGGCCCGGTGGCTACCGTGCTGGTCCAGCGCGGCACGCTGCACGTCGGCGACTCGATCGTCTGTGGCGAAGCGTTCGGCCGGGTCCGGGCCATGCTCGACGAGAACGGGGACCAGATCCCCGAGGCACCGCCGTCCCGGCCGGTGCAGGTGCTCGGCCTGACCGCAGTCCCCGGCGCGGGCGACAACTTCCTTGTCGTCACCGACGACCGGATGGCCCGGCAGATCGCCGAGCGCCGGGAGGCCAGGGAGCGGGTCGCCCAGTTCGCCCAGGGTCGCAGGCGGGTCACGCTCGAGGACCTGGACCAGGCGTTCAAGGCCGGTGAGCGCGAGGAACTGCTGCTCATCATTAAGGGTGACGTGTCCGGTTCGGTGGAAGCCCTCGAGGACGCGCTGCTCCAGCTCGACGTCGGTGAAGAGGTCACCCTGCGGGTGATCGGCCGCGGCGTCGGCGCGATCACTCAGGACGACGTCAACCTGGCTATCGCCTCGGACGCGGTGATCATCGGCTTCAACGTCCGGCCGGCTGGCCGGGCGGGCGAGCTGGCGCAGCGCGAGGGCGTGGACATCCGCTACTACTCGATCATCTACCAGGCGATCGAAGAGGTCGAGGCCGCGCTCAAGGGCATGCTCAAGCCCGAGTTCGTCGAGGCTCAGCTCGGCACGGCGGAGATCCGCGAGGTCTTCCGGGTGCCGCGGATCGGCAACGTGGCCGGCTGCATCGTCCGCAGCGGGACGATCCACCGCAGCAGCAAGGCGCGGCTGATCCGGGACGGCGTGGTGATCTCCGACAACCTGACTGTGGACTCGCTGCGCAGGTTCAAGGAGGACGCGACCGAAGTCCGCGAGGGCTTCGAGTGCGGTATCGGCGTCGGCTACAGCGACATCAGGATCGGCGACACGATCGAGACCTTCGAGATGAGGGAGATACCGAGGACCTGACCAGGTACCCGCTAGGCCACCGCCCGATCGGGCGGGGCCAACTGCGGCCGGGCTACCAGGCCAGGAGCGGAGTGATGATGCCGTGTACGTTGCCGCGTTGACGCTTGACGTGCTGCTGGGCGACGTCCACTCGCTGAAAGGCAAGCGAGGCGTCGTCCGGCCGCTGGTCGCTGAGCTACGCCGGTGCTATCCGGGTGTCGCGGTCGCCGAGACCGGGCACCTGGATCTGCATCGGCGGGCCGAGATAGGCGTGGCCGTGGTATCGGCGACGGCGGGGAACGCGATGAGCGTGCTCGCCGAGTGCGAGGCCATGGTGGCCAGGCACCCTGAGATCGAGCTGCTGTCGGCGAGGCAGCGGCTGTTCAACGAGGAGGAGTGACGGCATGGACGCCGCGAGGGCGCGCAAGCTTGCCGACAGGATCAGCCAGATCGTCGCGGAAATGCTGGAGCGGCGGGTCAAGGACCCTCGGCTCGGTTTTATCACCGTCACCGAGACCCGGCTGACCAACGACCTCCGCGAGGCCAAGGTGTTCTACACGGTGTACGGGTCCGACGCCGAACGGACGGACACGGCGCTGGCGCTGCACAGTGCGACCGGCATCATCCGGTCCGAGGTGGGACGCCAGATCGGCTTGCGCCATACCCCGTCCCTGGAGTTCGTCGCCGACGTGATCCCGGACACCGCCAAGCGGATCGAGGACCTGGTGACCCAGGCCAGGACCGCCGACGAGGAGCTCGCCCGCAGCCGCGACGGCGCGGTTTACGCCGGCGACCCCGACCCCTACCGCAAGCCCGCCGAAGAATCCGACGAGGCCAGCGACGACGAATGAGCGACGACCGGCGGGCGGGAAACAGGGCATGAGCGTCCCGAGCGGCCTTGTCATCGTGGACAAACCGGGCGGCATGACGTCGCATGACGTCGTGGCGCGGATCCGGCGGCTGGCCGGAACCAGAAGGGTCGGACACGCGGGCACCCTGGATCCGATGGCGACCGGCGTCCTGGTGGTCGGCGTGGAGAAGGCCACCAGGCTGCTCGGATACCTGACCCTGACCGAGAAGGAATACGCCGCCACGATCAGGCTCGGCCAGTCGACCAGCACCGATGACGCGGAAGGCGAGATCACGGGCACCGCGTCGGCGGCGGGCGTTTCCGCGGAGACGCTGGCCAAGGCGGTGGCCGGCCTGACCGGCGAGATCCAGCAGGTACCGCCCGCGGTCAGCGCCATCAAGGTCGATGGCCAGCGCGCCTACCGGCTGACCAGGGCGGGTGCCGCTCCGGAACTCAAGCCCAGGCCGGTGACGGTGCACGAGTTCACGGTCACCGCGGTGCGCCCGGCGAAGCAGGACGGGCTGATGGATCTCGATGCGACCGTGCGCTGCTCGAGCGGCACGTACATCAGGGCCCTGGCTCGTGATCTCGGCGCGGCCGTCGGCGCCGGCGGGCACCTGACCCGGCTGCGCCGCACCCGGGTGGGCGGGTACGGCATAGATCAGGCTCACACCCTGGACCAGCTCGCTGAGAGCTTCGAGGTGCTGCCGCTGGCCCAGGCGGCCTCCACGGCCTTCCCCGGCCGTCAGCTGACCGCGGACGAGGCCCGGCGGCTGGCCCACGGCGGCCGTCTCGCGGCGGCCGCAGGTGCCGACCGCACCGGTGTGACCGGCCCAGCCGCCGTCACCGACCCGCGGACCCCCACGGCCGCCTACGCGCCTGACGGCACGCTCATCGCCTTGCTGACCGAAGAGTCCGGGCAGGCCCGGCCGCTGGTGGTCTTCGCCTGAGGCGTGCCGGGGCCGGCCGGTCATACGCCGTTAACGTATCGGCCGTAACCTGATCGCGGCCCGTCGGCGGTCATGGTTAGGCTTGGGGTCTGGCGACGAAGGAGGAACGGGGATCGTGTACCGCTGGTACGGCTTGGCCGAAGTGCCTTCCGGCTGGGGTGCGTGCGTCGCGACGATCGGCGAGTTCGACGGCGTGCATCGCGGCCACCAGCGCCTCGTCGAGCGGGCTCGTGAGATCGCCCAGGCCAGGAACCTGCCGGTCGTGGTGATCACCTTCGACCCGCACCCGGACGAGGTCGTCAGGCCGGGGTCGCACCCGCCGCTTCTCACCACCTCGCGGCGGCGGGCGGAGCTGCTGGCCGGCCTGGGCGCCGACGCCGTCCTCGTGCTCCCGTTCAGCCTGGAATTCTCCCGGCTCAGCCCGGATGAGTTCATCCGGGTCGTGTTGTCCGAACGGCTGCACGCGGCGGTCGTGGTGGTGGGGGAGAACTTCCGGTTCGGCCACAAGGCCGCGGGGGACGTGTCCCTGCTCGCGCGGCTGGGCGAGAAGTATGACTTCACCGCCGAGGGCGTCCCGCTGCTGGTGGTCGACGGCGTGACGATTTCCTCGACCTACATCAGGGAGCGCCTGGCCGTCGGCGACGTGGTGGCCGCCGCCCAGGCCCTCGGCCGCCCGCACCGGGTGGAGGGTGTCGTCGTCCGCGGTCACATGCGCGGCCGTGGGCTCGGCTTTCCGACCGCGAACCTGGAGACCCCGCCGTATACCGCTACTCCCGCCGACGGGGTGTACGCCGGCTGGCTGACCAGCCTGGACCTGGACGGATCCGAGGTCAGCCGCTGGCCGGCGGCGATTTCGGTCGGTACCAACCCGACGTTCGGCGTCGGCGACCGAACCGTCGAGGCGTACGCGCTTGACCGGGACGACCTAGACCTCTACGGAGCCCATGCCGCGATCGATTTCGCCGCCAGGCTCCGCGGCACCGAGCGGTTCGACTCCATCGAGGCCCTGGTCACCCAGATGCACCAGGACGTGAGCCAGGCCCGTGCCCTGACCGCCTAGGGGAGCGGCGCTGTCCAGGTCGAGGTTGCCCTGCTCCATCTGCTGGAGCGCGGCCACCGTGCAGGCATCATGGTCATGGACATGATCCGGAACAACGCGTCCACGGTGACCGGATCGCTCTGGCCGGCTTTCCGCGGGCCCGCCGCACCTTGGTAGATGACGCCGTCGCGGTCGGCGGCTATCGCGGCGACGTGCGGAACGGCACCGGAGTACACCGCATCCCGCAGTACCTTGTCGATGGCCGTCCCGTCGAAAGCGGAGCTCATTAGTGACCTCCTACTGTCGAAGTACGCCGTTCACGTAGTGGCCGCCCAGGCGCATTACCCTCCTAACATGCCATTGCCGGGTGGCCCGTCTCATGCTGAACCCGGCCGCGCTAGGGCGACCGGTCAGGCCTCGGCCAGCACGGCTTCGAGCGCGGACCGCAGCGGAGCCAGCCGCTGCGCCGCGGCGTGGCGGGCCGCGGCCAGCGAGCGGCCCGCGAGCGGTTCGGTGATCTCGATGTAGCACTTGGTTTTCGGTTCGGTACCGCTCGGGCGGAGCACGACCCGGGCGCCGGGAAGCCGGAAGATCAGTACATCCGCGGCTGGGAGCGGCGGGTGTGCCGGGTGCGGCGGGGCGGTCCCGGTGGGGCGTTCCTGGCTGTCGGTCAGGTCCACCATGCCGAGCACCGGCTCACCGCCGAATTCCGCCGGGGGATCGGCCCGGAGCAGGCTCATGACCTGGGCTGGTTCGGCGGTGCGCAGGGTCAGCTGGGACGTCAGGTGCACGCCGTGTGCTGTTTCCAGCGCGTCGTACATTTCGAGCACGCAGCGTCCGGCGGCCTTGGCGTTGGTCGCGAGCCAGAGCATGGCCAGCGCCGCGCCGATGCCGTCCTTGTCTCGCACCACGTCGCCGACCGCGTAGCCGAGCGCCTCCTCGTAGCCGAAGATGAAGCGAGTCCCAGGCAGGCCGTCACCCGCCCGGGCGATCCATTTGAACCCGGTCAGGGTCTCCGCGTACCCGACGCCCGCGGCGGCCGCGATCTTGGTCAGCAGCGTCGAGGAGACGATGGTGGAGGCCACCAGCCGCGCCCCCGGCATGGCCTGCGCCGCCGTCCGCTCCAGCAGGCTGGCGCCGAGCAGCGCACCCACCTGGTCTCCGGTCAGCACACGCCAGTCGCCCGCGGCGGCAGGCGAGAGGCCGGTGCCGTCCGCAGGTTCGGGTACGGCCACGGCCAGCCGGTCGCCGTCCGGATCGCTGGCCACGACGAGCTCGGCCCCGAGCCGTCGCGCATCGGCCAGCGCCAGATCGAGGGCGCCCGGCTCCTCCGGGTTGGGAAACGCGACCGTCGGGAAGTCCGGATCGGGTTCTGCTTGCACCGCCACCACGTGCGGGGGCTCGAAGCCCGCCTGCCGGATAGCCCGCAGCATGAGGTCCCCGGCCACCCCGTGCATCGGCGTGTAGACCACGTTCAGCTCCGGCCCGGCGGGCCCACGGGCTTCCGGGCCAGCCACCGCGTCGAGGTACGCCTGGGCCACCTCATCGCCGTCCCGGATGATCAGCGGGCTCCCGGCCTCGGCGACCGGAATCTGTGCCAGCGGCCCCAGGCTGGCGATCCGCTGCTCGATCTCGGCATCGACGGGCGGTATCACCTGGGCGCCGTCGCTCAGGTAGAGCTTGTACCCGTTGTCCGCGGCCGGGTTGTGGCTCGCGGTAATCATCACGCCCGCTGCGGCACCCAGATGACGGACCGCGAACGCGAGCAGGGGAGTGGGGCACGGCCGCGGCAGCAGGTGCACCGCGATGCCCGCGCCCGCCAGCACCCTCGCCGCCTCGTCGGCAAAGTCCGCCGACCGATGCCGCGCGTCGCAGCCCACCACCACGCCAGCGCCGTTACCCGCTGCGCCGGGACCAGTCGCGCCGGGACCAGATTCCAGCAGCCAGCCCGCCACCGCCGCGGTCGCGGCCCTGACCACGGCGCGGTTCATCCGGTTCGGCCCCGCGGCGACCGCCCCGCGCAGCCCGGCCGTCCCGAACCGAAGCCGCCCCGCGAACCGATCTCGCAATTCGGCGCCCGCATCCGCCCGATCAAGCAGCGTCCGCAGCTCGGCTTGGTCGCCCGCGTCAGGGTCATCCGCGATCCACGCCTCGACCGCAGCCCGGAGCCCGGCCTCACCCGTCGCTTCCACCACTCACGCCAATCTGCTTGCACTCCACCTCACGGTAGCCCAAAGATTGTGGTGGATCGAGGTTCCGCGGTGGATCCAGTGCGGCCAAGTGCCACACGCCAAGTCCGAAAATGTCCGACCTGCCCGTCGGTTGACCATCGACGCCACGATAAACTTGTGATGGCCTCGGTTGGCTCGTGGAGATGCATGTCCACCACCCGGCGGATCCTCCTACCGGATCCGCCCGGGGACACCGGCACCGGCCCGGGGCCTTGCTGCGGCGGCCCGGCCTCTCGCGCGCGCCACCCTCAGCGCTCCCCGATAGATTCACCCTCAGCAAATTTCGTTTCGTCACGTCGTTACGTTTCGTTACAAAAGAAGCGTAGCTAAGAAGATCTTCAACTGTGGGAGTTACGGGCTGTGGTGACGACGTGGTGTCCTCTGCCGATGAATCTGAGCTATTGCCAGCGTGTCCGAGCCATGTGCGGCGTTCCTCTACCGGGCATCGTCCGGGTAGAGGAACAACTTCCAGGCCGGGGCGCCGATTGCTAGAGGAGGTTGGCGAGCAGGGCCGCCGCGCGGGCGGCGCCGTCGGTGGCAACCGTGCGGTAGTCGACCTCACGGCCGATCTCGCTGGCGATCGCCGCAGCGATGTCGGCCGGTCCCGCAGTCTGGTAGTCCATGCACCGCCCGGCCCGGTAGCGGTCCAGCCGGTGGCGTACGTGGAGGTTCTGCTCGAAGTGGTGGCGCAGCGGGAAGTACAGGAACGGCCGCCGGCTCGCGGTCAGCTCCATCGCCGTGGTCAGCCCGCCCTGGACGACGGCGAGATCACAGATGGCCAGGTGCCGGTAGAGCTCGTGGACGTAGGGCCGCACTTCCAGGCCGTCGTGAGCCGGGAGGCTGCCGGGGTCGATCCGCGGGCCAGTCACTACGATCATCCGCAGGCCGGGCACTCGCTGCTTGGCTTCGGGGAACGCGGCGATCACGCGCTGCAGCAGGTGTCCGCCGACCCCCGAGCCACCGACGGTCACGATGCAGACGCGCTCGTCGTCGCGGTAGCCGAGTGCTTGCCGGTCGCCGAGCTGGCGCGGGTCGAAGCCGGTGACGTACCCGGGGAAGTCGTAGTGCTGCTCGGTCCAGTCGCGGATCAGCGGCAGCCCGGGGCCGAATGCGTCCGGGACGATGTCGTCGGGGTCGCCGACGAAGATGGCCCGGTCGCGGACGCGGGGATAGCGGGCGATGTGCTCGATCATCTCGGCGTTGTAGTCGGCGGTGACGAACGCCTCGCGCGGGCCGCCGTCGGGCATCGGCAGCCAGCCGACGAAATCGGTGAGCCAGGCGTAGGCGGCGTGCTTCTGCTCGGGGTTCTCGTGCAGGTAGTAGTCGAGCTCCCAGGCTTCGTCGCCGATCCACAGGTCGTAGTCCTCCTCGCGGGCCAGGTCGTGGAAGATCATGAAGTTGGCCAGCAGGATCTCATCCATCCGCCGGATGGCCTGGAAGGCGTGCAGGTCGTGTTCGGCCGACTCGGACTCGATGTGCCCGGACTCATTGGCCAGGTATGCGCTGGCCGGGTGAACGCGCTCACCGCGCGCCTCCAGCACCCTGGTGACCGGATGCTGGGCGAGCCAGTCGATCTGAAGATCAGGATGCAGCTTGCGCAGCTCGCTGGCGATCGCCACGTCCCGCTGGGCGTGGCCNNTGGCCGCGGGGGGACGGCGAAGTCGCGCAGCAGCAGGTTGACCTTGACCGGGTCGCGCACGTGCGGGCCGTGGCCTGAGCCCTGGAGCAATACCAGCTCGCCGCCGGTCGCCTCGGCGAGCGCTATCCCGCGGCCGGGCCCGGTGATCGCGTCGGCCGTGCCCTGGATCACCAGCACCGGGCAGCGAACCCGGGAGCACAGCTCGCGCGCGGCCGCCTCGTCCAGGCCGTTGCCGATCTCCGTCGCGATGAGGGTCTCGGCGGTGGTCTCCAGGCCCCAGCCAACGCAGTCCTCGGTCGGCTTGGTTGAGTGCGGCTCGGTGAACATCTGGGAGAAGAAGAATTCCAGGAAGCCGCGGTAGTCCCGGAGCCAACCGGAGAACTTGTCTTTCGGCCAGCCCTCGTCGGTGGGCAGCACCTCATCCAANNCGGTCCGGGTGCTCGGCCGCCAGGATGAGGGCGCGCTGCGCGCCGACCGAGAGCGAGACGATCACCGCGTGCTCGGTTGCGGTGGCATCCATCACCGCCAGGGCGTCGGCGGCGAACTCCGCTTCCTGGTATCCGGCCGCGGGGCGGTCGGATCGGCCGTTGCCGCGGCCGTCGAAGGTGAGCACGCGGCAGTGCCTGGCCAGGTAGGGGATCTGCATCTTCCAGTGCCGTGAATGGATGATCGACCACGTCGGCAGGAGGAAGACGGTCGGCTCGCCAGAGCCGTATACCTCGTAGTACAGGCGGATGCCGTCGCGCTTGGTATAGCCGGAGCTGTCCGGGTACCGTGCTCGGGACTGCTCGCGGCCGGGTTTGGTCATCGGGATATCCATTGCTCGATCCAATCCAGTAGCTCGCGGTGCCCGGTCTGGATGCCGCCCAGGCGCTCGATGATGATCCCGAGGTTGAACGTCATCACCAGCGAGACCAGCGCCTCCAGGGGCAGCCCGATGCCAAGCTCACGGCGCGGCTGGTCGAACGCCTCGGTCAGCACCGCCCGCCACTCGGCATTCACCCGGGCTAGGCGCGCCCTGATGTCAGGGTTGTTCCAGGCCAGCGCCTGCAGCTCAAGCCAGATCTTCTGGTAGCTGACATCCTGGCTGACCAGGTAGCGCATCGCCGTGCGCCACTTGGCCGCGAACGGCAGATCGGCTGCGTACAGCTCCCGCTGGCGGGCGATCAGCCGGCCGGTGAACCGTTCCAGCGCGTGCACCAGCAGGTTCTCATTCGACCCGAAGTAATAGTGGACCAGGCCATGGTTGACGCCCGCCTCCTTCGCGAGCCGCCGCGTCGTGACACCCGCATACCCGGCGTCGGCCAGCAGCCGCTCCGCCGCATCCAGCAGCGCCTCCTCGGCGGCGGCGCGGGCCGCCGTCTTCGGCGCGGCCGTGCTCACCGCAACCATGACAAGCTCTCTCCCTGTCAGCCAGGTGCTCAGTCCACCGAGTTAGTCACATGTCTAAGTCATTCGACCAAGTACGGTGATCGCTGTCAAGAGGCCTGCCAAGAAGTTGTCAAGCCGACAGGTAACGGCGGTCGTCGTATGAACGTGCTGGTCATGTCTTAAGCCGGGATCGAGCCCACGAGTGCACCGGCCGGCCCACGGCGAAATGGTTCAAATCCGCTGGCAGACGAACGCCCGCAACCGCGTAAGGCCTTGCCACTGAGACTGAGCCACACCAGAGAGAACAGCAGCCGGCCGGCGGCTCAGATCCGATGGCAAGGCTACGCCTTGACGAAGGGGATGCCTTCCGCCCTGGGGCCGCGGACCTTGCCGACGAGCCCGGCCAGCACGATGATCGTGACGATGTAGGGGCTCATCAGCAGCAGGTTCGACTGGATCGGCACGTTGATCGTGGACAGGATCGACTGCAGCTGCGAGGTGAAACCGAACAGCAGCGCGGCCGCGATCGCGCCGAACGGCGTGTACCGGCCGAAGATCATCGCGGCCAGCGCGATGTAGCCCTCGCCGGAGGACATGTCCTTGCCGAACGATCCCACCGAGCCGATCGTGAAGTAGGCCCCGCCGACCCCGGCCATCAGGCCCGCCACGATCACGTTGCGGTACCGCATCGAGATGACACCGATGCCCACGGTGTCGGCCGCCACCGGATGCTCACCGATGGCCCGGGTGCGCAGGCCCCACCGGGTGGAGAACAGACCCACCTGGACGCTGGCCAGCGCGAGGTAGGCCAGGTACAGGAAGATCGTCGAGTCGAAGAAGACCGGCCCGATGATGGGGATGTCGCCGAGCAGGGGGATCTTGATCGAGGAGAACGTGGAGGGCGAGTTCCAGGTGTTGGCGTTGGGCACCATGAGGTCGTCGTAGAGATAGCCGGTCAGGCCGAGGATCAGCGTGTTGATCACCACGCCGAGCACGACCTGGTCGACCCGGTAGCCGATGGCGAACACGCCGAGCAGCGCCCCGACCAGGCACCCGCACAGCGCGCCGCTGATCAGTCCCAGCCAGAGCGAGCCGGTGGCGCTGGCCACGATCGCGGCGGTGAACGCGCCGGCCAGCAGCTGGCCCTCGATGGCGACGTTGATCACCCCGGAGCGAGAGCAGACCACGCCGGTCAGCGCGCCGAGCATGATCGGGATCGACCCGGCCAGGGTGCCCTGCAGCAGGTTCACGATGTTGAACGCGGTGGTCAGCCCGGCGTCGGCCCAGCACAACAGCGCGATGATGAGCAGGAACACGACCACGGCCATGGCCACCCGCCGCAGCACCTTGCCGAACGGCAGGAACGCGCGGGCCACCGCGATCGCGATCGAGATCCCGCCGCACACGTAGCAGGTGACCGCGCCGGGCAGCGACAGGTTCGGCACGGTCACCTTGGCGAACGCCTGGGAGAACGCGAACGTCGCATCGCCCTTGCCCGAGAAGTAGCCCAGCACAAGGATGTCGATGAGCCCGAAGAGCAGGAACGTCCCGGGCGCCAGCCAGCGGCGGAAGGTGCTGATCGGAGCGACCCCGGTGGTCAGGACCGGCAGCTCTCGTTCGGTGACGGTCACGCGTTCCACCCCTTCGACAGCACCACGAGAACGCCGCCCGCCCCCCGTAGCCGGAAGATCGTCCGGATCAGCGGCGGCGCGGCGACGAACAGGACCACCACCGCCTCCAGCACCTGGACCATGTCCACCGGGGTGCCGGTCACCGACTGCATCAGCGGTGCCCCGGCGTGCAGCGCCCCGAACAGCAGGCCCGCGAGCACGACTCCCAGCGGGCGGCCCGCGCCGAGCAGCGCGACCGTGATGGCGTCGATGCCGTAGGTGCCGTAGCTCTGGAAGTTGAGGCTGAAGTCCGTGCCCTGGATGACCGCCGACCCGGCCAGCCCGGCCAGGCCCCCGGCCAGCAGCATGACCAGGACCCAGTTCCGCTCCACGTTGATGCCCGCCACCCGGGCCGCACTGGGATTCTTGCCGATGCTGCGGAACTCGAACCCGGTGGTGGTCCGGCTCAGCAGCCACCACATGCCGAGCGCGCAGGCCAGCGCGATCAGGAAGCCCACGTTGATCCGCAGGTGCGAGCCGAACAGCAGGGGCAGGTGCGCGTTCCCCTCGATGGTCGAGGTGATCTGGTTGCTGCTGCCCGGCTGCTGCATCAGGTAGTGATACGAGAGCAGGTAGGCCAGCAGGTACTGCATCACGTAGTTAAGCATGATCGTGACGATGACCTCGTGCGCCCCGGTCCGCGCCTTCAGTTCGCCGACGATCCAGCCCATCGCCGCCCCGCCGACGAACCCGCCGAGCACGCACACGATCACGTGGAGGACGACCGGCAGGTTGACGCCGTAGCCGAGGTAGGTGCACAGCAGCGCGCCGCCGATGAACTGGCTCTGCGCGCCGATGTTGAACAGGCCGGCCCGGTAGGGCAGCGCCACCGCGAGCCCGGCCAGGATCAGCGGCGTGGCCTGCACGCAGGTCTCCGACAGCGGGTTGAANNACCGTGTGCGGGTTGAAGATCGATCCCTCGAACATCTCCACGTAGGCACCGATCGCGGTGTCCCAGGCCAGCGACAGCGCGCTGCCCGGCGCCGAGAAGAAGTTACCCCAGGCGTGCAGCACGGTGGTGTTGGTGAACGCGTTGAGCAGGCCGCCGACCACCAGCGCGACCAGCAGCGACAGCACGGTGACGATCAGGGGGTTGCCCTGGAGGATGAAGGTGAGGAACCGGCCCCGGCCCACCCCGAGCTCGTCCCGGTCCTGCGGGCCCTTCTCGAGCGCGAGCGCGTCGTCGGGACTCGGCTCGATGGCACCGGGCTCCTCTGCGGGCGGCTGCCCGGCCGCGTCGAAAGAGTCGTCTGGGCCCGAACGGCCGGGTGTTTCGTGCTCGCTCATTGGCCCGCTCCCGGTGCTGGGGTCGAGGTTTCCGGGTCCCCGGGCTCCGGCGTGCCCGGGGTGGCCGTGGCGGCCGGGAACTCGTCATCGCTGCCGCCCGCCATCAGCCGCCCGAGCTCCTCAACCGGCACGTCCGGTGACCGCAAGCCGGTGATCTGGCCCTCGTACATGACCGCGATCCGGTCGGCGAGCGCATAGATCTCGTCGAGTTCGGCCGAGACGATGAGCACGGCGTCCCCCTGGTCGCGCTGCTCCACGATCCGGCGGTGCACGAACTCGATCGAGCCCACGTCGAGGCCGCGGGTGGGCTGGCTGGCGATCAGCAGCTTGTGCTCGCGCCCGAGTTCCCGGGCCAGGATGACCTTCTGCTGGTTGCCGCCGGACAGCGTGCCGACCGGGGTGTCCACCGAGGTGGTGCGGACGTCGAACTCGGTCACCCGCTCGGCCGCGTGGCTGGCGATCGCGGCCAGGTTGAGGTTGATGCCGGAGGCGAACGGTGCCTGGTCGAACACGTCGAGCACCATGTTGTCCGCCACCGAGAAGTCGCCGATCAGCCCGTCTTCCTGCCGGTCCTCGGGCACGTAGGCGAACCCGGCGCGCAGCCGCTGCCGGGGCGTGGCGTGGGTGAGGTCGCGCCCGTTGAGCGTCACCTGGCCGGACACTGTGGGCCGCAGCCCCATCAGCGCCTCGCACAGTTCGGTCTGCCCGTTGCCCTGCACACCGGCCACGCCCAGGATCTCGCCCGCCCGGACCTCGAACGAGATGCCGTTCACCCAGATCCGGCCGGTTTCGTCGGTCACGGTCAGGTCGGAGACGTCGAGCACCACGCCGCCGGGCTTGGCCGGCGCCTTGCTCACCCGCAGCTGTACGCTCCGGCCGACCATCAGCGCGGCGAGTTCGTCCGTGCTGGCCGACGGCGGCCGCTCGCCGACCACGGCGCCGCGGCGCAGCACGGTGACGGTGTCGGCGATGGCCTGGACTTCCCTGAGCTTGTGCGAGATGAAGACGACCGAGGTGCCGCCGTCCTTCAGCTGCTTGATGATCCGGAAAAGGTCGTCGGTCTCGGCCGGGGTCAGTACCGCGGTCGGCTCGTCCAGGATCAGCACGCTGGCCTCCCTGACCAGCGCCTTGACGATCTCGACCCGCTGCTGGATGCCGACCGGCAGGTTCTCCACGGTCGCGTCGGGGTCGATGTCCAGGCCGTAGCGGCGGGACAGTTCCCGCACTGCCTGCCGGGTCTTACGCCGGTCCAGCAGGCCGGACCGGTTGGTCTCCTCGATGCCCAGAGTGACGTTCTCCGCCACGGTGAACACCGGGACCAGCATGAAGTGCTGGTGCACCATGCCGATGCCCGCCCCGATGGCGTCCCGGGGGGAGTGGAACCTGACCGGCTTGGCCTCAACCAGGATCTGGCCCTCGTCCGGCTGCAGCAGCCCGTACAGGACGTTCATCAGGGTGGTCTTGCCCGCACCGTTCTCGCCGAGCAGGGCGTGCACCTGACCGGGGGCAACGGACAGATCGATGCGGTCGTTGGCCACCAGCGGGCCGAAACGCTTGGTGATGCCCTTCAGCTCAAGTTCCACGGTCCCTCAGTTCCCGAGCTTGCCCCCGAGCGGATGGCAGCGGATGACAGAGCGCCGATGTGGCAGCGGTGCGCGATCATGCCGCACACCGCTGCCACATTCTTGCTTACGTCGCTGGCGGGCTGCCTACACCGGGCTCTTGGTCGGCGTGGAGATTGAGCCGTTGGCGATACCCGCTCCGACCTGAGCCAGCTCGGACTGCAGCGAGGCCGGGACCTTGCCGGTGAAGTCGTGGAACGGCGCGAGTACGGCGCCGCCGTTGGCCAGCGTGCCGATGTAGGTGCCGCCCTTGAACGTGCTGTTCGCCGCGCTCAGCACCGCGTTCTTCACCGCGGTCTGGATGCCCTTCTCCACGCTGGTGATGAAGTACTTGCAGTACTGCGGCGCGCTGGTGCACCCGTCGGTGTCTACCCAGAACATGTTCACCTTCTGGCTGCCCGCCGCGTTGTCCGCGTCCTGGACCGCCTTGGCCGCGCCGAGCCCGACGTTACCCGCGACCGGGAAGATGATGTCCGCACCCTCGCTGATGAACGTCTGGGTGACCGTCTGGCCCTTGGTCTGGTTAGTGAAGTCGCCGGTGAAGGAGCCCTTCTGGGTCTTCTCGTTCCAGCCGAGNNCGTCCATGTAGATCGTGACGGTGCCGAAGTCCTCTCCGCCGAACGTGGCGACCTTGCCGGTCTTGGTCATGCCCGCGGCCAGGTAGCCCCCGAGGAAGCCGTCCTGCACGGTGTTGAACGTCAGCTGGTCGATGTTGGATTCCTTGGTGCCGGTCAGGCACTCGGAGGCGTACGAGCAGTCGACGATGGCGAAGTCCTGGTTCGGGTGCGCCTTGGCCGCGGTCTCGGTGGCCGAACCCATCAGGAAGCCTACGGTGACGATGATCCCGCACTTCTGGGTGAGGAACGTGTTGATGTTCGGGATGTAGTCGCTCTGCGTGGTGGACTGCAGGTAGGTGACCTTGATGTTGGAGTCGGCGGTCGCGGCCTCCTGCATCCCCTGCCAGGACGACGCGTTGAACGACCGGTCGTCGATGCCGCCGGTGTCGGTGACCATGCAGCCGAGGAACTTGCCCGTCGTCGACGCGGAGCTCGTCGACGTACTGGATGCGCTACTGGATGCGCCATTGGACGAGGCCGAGCTATGGCTGCTGCCGCACGCAGCGATGAGCAGCGTCGCTGACACGGCCAGCGCCGTCGTGGCCCATGCGTTGTGTTTCACGCTTACCTCCACTGGGCCAGCGCGCCGTGGCGCCTGGCCTGGTATTCGTCCGGGGTTGTCCCGCAGGTTATTCCTGGTGGTGCCAGCTGTGAAGGGGACACGCGGCTATCTCGCGTGCTCGTTGCCGAATCGGAACCCGATCTTGATGGCATCCCTGGCCTACCAGACATACGCACCAGGGTTGCACCGGCGGTCTTGGTGCCTTCCTCCAAGCCAGCCGGTCTCCAAGCCAGCCGGCTTCAAGCCAGCCGAGCCTAGAGGCTGACGAAGTCTTGCGCGGCGGAGCCGTTCCCCGGTCCGGGGCTAGCGCCCGTGCCGACGCCGCCATTGGGGGCCGGGACGCCTGGGAAGTCAAGGGTGACGGTCAGTCCACCGCCTGGAGTCTGGCTCAGGCTCGCGGTGCCGCCGTTGGAGGTGACCAGCCGGTGCACGATGGCCAGGCCGAGCCCGGTGCCGTTGGGGTTGGAGGTCCTGAACCGCAAGAAGGCGCGCTCGCGGTCCTCGGCGTTCATGCCCGGCCCGTTGTCGGCCACGATGATCTGCGCGCCGGACGTGGTGGCCTTGGTGGTCACCGTAATCTGGTGGCCGGCGCTCAGCGCTTCGAGCGCGTTGGCGATCAGGTTGTCCAGGACCTGCTCCAGGTGCCCTTCGCCGATCCAGGCCAGCGCCGGCCCGCGCGCTGTCCCTCCGCCTGCCCGCCCCCCTTCTTTGGCGTCGCAGGCCCTGGCCTCGAGCAGGATGTCCCGGTCGTCGGCCACGGGGCGCCACGCCACCACCCGCTCCCGGGCCGCCTCGCCCACGTCCACCGTGCCAGGCGCCGGCACTACGTTCTCGGCGCGGGCCACCGCGAGCAGGCCGTCCACCAGCCGGGACAGCCGCGCCAGTTCCTCGAGCGCCCCGGCCAGCTCGTGCCCGGTGGCCGGATCGGTGTCCGCGGCGAGCAGGTCGAGCCGCAGCCGCAACGCGGCGAGCGGGGTGCGCAGCTGGTGCGACACGTCCGCGATCACGGCCCGGTTCCCGTGCACGAGGGCCTCGAGCCGCCCGGCCATGGTGTTGAACGTCGTCGCGAGGCGGCGCAGCTCCGGCGGCCCGGAGCCGACCACGGCCCTGATCGCCAGGTCGCCGTCGGCTAGCCTGCCCGCCGCGCTGTCCAGCCCGGCGAGCGGCCTGCTCACCCACCGGGCCAGCGCGAAGGCCAGCAGCGCCGCGGCGAGCAGCGCGACGACGCCGACCGTGCCGAGGATGACCCACAGCGCGAGGATGTCCCGGTTGAGCTGGTCCGTGGGCCTGGCCAGGATCACGGTGCCCACCAGCGGGCCCCCGGGTGAGTAGACCGGGGCCGCGGCGGCTACCCACGAGCCGGTAACGTCGGTGACCGGCTGGTGGGCCTGGCCCGCGAGCCGGGCCTGCTTGTCTGCCTCGTCGGCCAGCGCTGCCCAGTTGCCCGTCGGCATGCCGGAATTGGTCAGCAGAGTGCCCTGGGTATCGTTGGGCGCGCTGCGGAGGATCATCAGGCCTTCGCCTGCTGTCCGCACCTCACGCAGCACGGTGACCAGCGGTGAGTAAGGTTTGTTGCTGTCCAGCCGGGGCTGAGCGACCGCCGCGACGGTGTTGGCCGTGTCCACAGTTTCCTGGATGAAGGAGCTCCGGTCGTGCGCGCGGGCGTTCAGGGCCAGCGGGACCATGGCTCCGGCGATGATGACGGCGGTGAAGGCGAGCAAGACCTGCAGGATCCGCCTGGTCACGCCGGGCTGCCCTGGTCCGCGAGCCGGAAGCCGTGGCCGTAGACGGTCTCGATGAGGCCGGGGTCGCCGAGCTTCTTGCGCAGCGCGGCCATGTGCACGTCGAGCACCTTGGTGGGGCCGTACCAGTGCTCATCCCAGGCGCGTTCGAGCATCTCCTGGCGGCTGACCACCCGTCCCGGATCGCTGGCCAGGCACTCCAGGATGGCGAATTCCTTGGGCGTCACCGCGATCTGGTTACCGTCCACGGTGACCTTGTGCGTGCGCAGGTCGACGGTGAGCGGGCCGTGCTGCAGCACCTGGCCCGCGGGCTGGCGGCTGCGGCGCAGCACGGCCCTGATCCTGGCCAGCAGCTCCTGCAGCCCGAACGGCTTGATCAGGTAGTCGTCGGCACCCTCGTCGAGCGCCAGCACGCGATCGGATTCCTCGCCCCGCGCGGTCACGATGATGATGGCCGCGTCGCAGGACTGGCGGAGCCGCCGGCAGACCTCGATGCCGTCGATGTCGGGCAGGCCGAGATCGAGCAGCACCACGTCGGGTACCGGCCAGTCGAGCGCCGCCTTGCCCGTGGTGACGCTGCCGGTTTCGTAGCCGGCCCGAGTCAGCCCGCGGACCAGCTGGGTGGCGATGCCTGGGTCGTCTTCTACCACGAGGACCCGGCCAAGACGTGCGTTCACGGCCTCCACGTTAAGCACGAAACCCGTCAGTACCCAATTGGGCGCAGATCTTAACCAAACCTGAACTTCTTCCAGTGTGGGTCCTAGCCAGTAGTTGGGCATGATTTCTACCAGAGTTCCCGGCCAAGAGTTTCCGGTTCTTAGCGCGGTCCGCCTCCCTGCCGCGACCGCGCAGGACATGAAAGGGTCCGCGTGGATAAGGCACCCTGCAGCCTTACCCACGCGGGCTCAGACCCCGGTAGGCCCCGGTAGACCCTCGAAAATCCCGGTGCCTCACGAGAACCGCCGCGAACCCCGAGCCCTGGAAAACCCGCGGGCCCCTCGAACCCGTAGAGTCGTCAGGTGACCATTGACTGGCCAGCCCTGCGCGCGGCCGCGGTGGCGGCCGCCGCGCGGGCGTACGCACCGTACTCCGGGCTTGCCGTGGGGGCGGCCGCTCAGGCCTCCGGCGGCCAGATCGTCACCGGCTGCAACGTGGAGAACGCTTCCTACGGCCTGACCCTGTGTGCCGAGTGCGGCCTGGTCAGCGCCCTGTACGCGTCGGGTGCCGCGCAGCCGGACGCCCCGGCCCAGCTGCTGGCCGTGGCCGTCGTAGCAGGTGACGGGGAGCCGCTGCTGCCGTGCGGCCGCTGCCGCCAGCTGCTGCTCGAAGCCGGCGGCGGCGACCTGCTGGTAGACACCGCGGACGGTCCGGTCGAGCTAAGGGTCCTGCTCCCGGCCGCCTTCACCGGCACCGATCTCTCCCAGCGCCGGGGCAAGCCGCGACCGGGATAAGCACTGGGTAGCACAATGGTGAGATGCTGACACTCGACCAGATCCGGGCGGTTCCGAAAGTCCTGCTGCACGATCACCTGGATGGCGGTCTGCGCCCGCAGACCGTCCTGGAGCTGGCCCGCGAGACGGGCTACCATGACCTGCCCGGTGACAACGTGGAAGAGCTGACGAAACGGCTGACCGAAGGCGCGCACCGCGGTCACCTGGAGATCTACCTGGACGCGTTCCGGCACACGGTCGCGGTCATGCAGACCCCGGAGGCGCTGCGGCGGGTGGCCGCGGAGTGCGCCGAGGACCTGGCCGCCGACGGGGTGGTCTACGCCGAGGTCCGGTTCGCGCCCGAGCTGCACACCGAACGCGGGCTGAGCCTGGACGAAGTGGTCCAGGCGGTCCTTGAGGGTTTCCGCGACGGCAGCGCCAGCCAGGCCCTGAAGGGCCGGGGAATCAGGGTATATGCACTGCTCACGGCGATGCGTACGGCGGCCAGGTCGCTGGAGATAGCCGAGCTCGCGGTCCGCTACCGGGACCAGGGGGTGGTCGGGTTCGACATCGCGGGTGCCGAGGCGGGCTGGCCGCCGAGCAGGCACCTGGACGCGTTTCAGTACATCAAGCGAGAGAATTTCCACATCACGATCCACGCGGGCGAGGCGTTCGGGCTGCCCTCGATCTGGGAGGCCGTGCAGTGGTGCGGCACCGAGCGGCTCGGCCACGGAGTCCGCATCGCGGACGATATCCAGATCAGTGCCCAGGGAAATGTCCGGCTGGGGCGTCTGGCGGCGTATATCCGCGACCGCCGGATTCCGCTGGAGATGTGCCCGACCTCGAACGTTCAGACCGGCGCGGCGCCCTCAATCGAGCGGCATCCGATCCGGGTGCTGCGCCAGTTGTCCTTCCGGGTGACGGTGAACACCGACAACCGGCTGATGAGTCAGGTCACGCTGAGCTCGGAGTTTCACCGGCTGGTCGCCGAATTCGGCTATGGCTGGTCAGATGTCGAATGGCTGACGATAAACGCGATGAAGAGCGCGTTCGCGGGCTTCGATGAGCGCCTGCATCTGATCAACACGGTCATAAAACCGGGATTTGCCACCGCCCGGGCCATGAGCGACGCGGTGATTCCGGTCGGTCCGTTAGGTGTACATATCCCCATCTAAACGCATATTTTATCCGAACGGGCAGTGGTTTCCCTCAAGAATCACCTGTCACAAACGGGGAGGGCGCGCTGTGCAATTGCGAGCGCATTCGGCATGATGGAGTCTGATCTGCATAGCTGGGGGTGTCACGGGGGCTTACCGGATCTGGGAGGCCGATGTGTTCCCGCAGTCGGAAGCCGAGTCGCTACGCCGTTGGGATCCGGAGATGATCGGGCCCTACGTGGTCCTCGGCCGCCTCGGGGCCGGTTCGATGGGCCAGGTTTACCTGGGGCGGTCGGCGGCCGGGCGGCTGGTCGCGGTCAAGACGATCAAGGTCGAACTGGCCGAGGAAGCGGGCTTCCGTACCCGCTTCGCGCAAGAGGTGGCGGCCGCCAGGAAGGTGAGCGGGTTCTTCACCCCGGCGGTCGTCGAGGCCGATCCCGACGCCGACCTGCCCTGGCTGGCCACGGCGTACGTTCCGGCCCCCTCGCTGAGTGCGATGATCGCGGCGTGCGGCCCGATGCCGGTGCAGGCGGTCAGATGGCTCGCGGCCGGGTGCGCGGAGGCGCTGGAGTCGATCCACGGGGCCGGGCTGGTGCACCGGGACCTGAAACCGTCGAACGTGCTCGTCACCCCGGACGGCCCTCGGGTGATCGACTTCGGCGTGGCCCGGGCGGCCGAGCGGATGGAGCTCACGGTGTCGCGCGGCGCCGTCGGCACGCCTGCCTACATGGCGCCGGAGCAGGCCAGGGACCCTCATCAAGCCTCGGTGGCGAGCGATGTGTACTCCCTCGGCGCCACGCTGCTGTTCGCGGCGACCGGGCACCCGCCGTATGCGGGCGCCTCGGTCATGGACGTGCTGGCCCGGCTGGCGACCGAGCCGCCTGATTCCTCCGGCCTGCCTGCCGAACTCGCCGACCTCATCATGGCCTGCATGGAGCGGGTGCCCCGGGTCCGCCCGACCTCCTCGGCGATGCTCGCCCAGCTCGGCCTGTTCACCGAAGCCCAGGCCCTCGGGGGGACAGATCCCGCCGAGGAGCACGCCTACCTCCCCGCCCCGGTGATGGCCCTGATCGGGGAGTACCAGCGCAGTCCCCAGTTCGCCGCCCTCGCCCCGGCCCACGAGGCGCGCGGTGAGGAATCCACGTCCGCCTCGCTCCCCGAGCTCCCCGCCGCCTACAGGCCGCGGCGCAAGCCCGGCCGCGCCCGGGCGCGGCGTAAGCCCGGCGGCGGACGGCCGCCCCAGGCGCACCCGGCCGAGGCCGGGTCCGGCTGGCGGCAGTGGCTCAGGGCCCACCTGGCCTGGGCCGGCTGGACCGCCGTGGGCGCGGCTCTGGTCGTCGGAGGCGTCATTCTGGGCGCGTCACTGACCAGCACGGGCGACACCCTCGGTTCCGGCCCGCCGCCGCCACCGCCGACCGCGTGTCATTCGTCCGGGCAGGTCAGCCGCGGCCCGGCGGTGTGCATGGTGCAGGCTGCCGGTGAACCAAGCACCACGTTCGTCGTGCACGGGACCGGCTTTGCGCCGCGGACGCCGGTCACGGTGACGATAACCGGGATCGGCCCGCCGCCGACGTCGGCGAACGTCATGGAGAAAACGGCTACGATCAAGCCGGTGACCGGCCAGGACGGGACGTTCAGCTTCACCGTCAAGCAGCTCTTCCCCAGCCTGTTCCCGCTCGGGCTCTTCACGGTCGAGGTGACCGGCTCCGGCGGCGCTCAGGCCACCACGCAGTTCATGGTGCTCCCGGGGTCGGCGCCCGCCAACTGACCGGTCACGCCAGCCGCGGCCCATCACGCCAGCCGGCCTGTCACGACTGCGTCCACCACAGGTCTTCCTGGCGGGACCGCCACGCCGGGTCGTCCAGCCGCCCCAGGTCGGCGGAGGTGATGATGCCGTGTTCGATCAGGATCCGGACAGCGACCTCATCGGAGAGCCGAACGTCCGCCCGGGCCAGCCCGCGATCGGTGATCTTCCGCCGCAGCACCTTGATGTGCTCGGCCACCCGGGCCGCGAGCACGTCGCGAAACTCCGGATCGGAATCGAACCGTTCCAGTTCGTGATACGCCCCGGTGACTTCCAGGGCCCCCCTGGCGATCTCCGGCGTGCGCGGCAGCGGCCTGGTGGCGCTCTGGTCAAGCAGCCACGGCCGGCACCACATCAGCGCCACCAGGAAGAGCTTGGTCATCGGGTCGATGTAAAACGGCAGCAGCGTCCCCTGCCCGGCGCCGGTCCCCTGTCCAGGCTCGGTCCCCTCCCCGGCCCGTCCGGCTCCCGTCGCTAGCCCGGCTCCGGTCGCTGGCCGGGCCCCGTCTTCCAGCCCGGCTTCGTCGGCCTGCCAGTCCTCATCGGCCTGCCAGGCGCCGGCGGCCAGCCCTAGGCCAGCGGCCGCTGTGGCCCCGTTCACCTGGCCCACCCCGCCTGACCAGCCCTCGAATCGGCCGGCGACCGTGACGGCCAGCGGCTGTTCGTCGTCGAGCATTCCCCGTGAGCCGACGTACGCCGTGCCCGCGTGCACGAACCAGCCGTCAGCGGGCTCGCCGTCATCTTCCATCCGTGGCAGCCTGGTGCGGTATCCCTCGCCTTCGACGTACAGCGCATGGGTCCGGCTGATGTTGGCGATCCACGCCCCGGCCGCCATCGCGGTAACGACGCCGGCCCGCCGGGAGAGCCCCCGCCCGGCGGCGATGGCCAGGTCTACGCCCGGTCCGCGGCCGAAGACCAGCTGATGCCCTTCTGCGATCGTCACTTTCTGGCCTGATGCCGTGCAAACGTGTGCGTTCAGTGGCATCGGGGGGTCCAAGGGGTGCGGAACGACATTGGATTTCCTGCTTGCGGTGAGGCCTGACGGGCGCGCTCTGGTCAGTTTAGGCCGGATCCTCTCCGTCCGCGGCGCCTCGGGAACCCCGGACTCGGGGATATCCAAAGGGCCGCGGGTTCTGGTTATCTACAGGTGGCAGGGCGCTGGGCTCTGCGGCGGAGCATCACCCGCCGTGGACGTGGGGGGGCTAATCCCGGGCCAGGGCAGTGCCGTCTTGTCACCGCGGCAGAGCCTGGCGCCCTGCCCGTAACGTCGGCTGGGGCGGATGGGTTCAGGTCGCCGTCGCGGGCCGCGGTGATCAGATCTTCCCGAACAGCCGGTCGCCCGCGTCGCCGAGCCCCGGCACGATGTAGCCCCGGTCATTGAGCCGTTCGTCCACGGCCGCGGTCACCACCCGCACCCACGGTGCCTCGCCGGGTTCGTCGGTATCGTCCGCGGCGAAGACCTCCTCGACATGCCGCAAGCCTTCGGGCGCCGCGAGCAGGCAGATCGCGGTCACCGACGCGGCACCGCGGTCGACCAGCATGCTGATGACGGTGGCGAGCGTTCCGCCGGTGGCCAGCATGGGGTCGAGCACGAACGTGTCCCGTCCGGTCAGGTCGGTGGGCAGCCGATCCGCGTAGGTGGACGCGACCAGCGACTCCTCATCACGGCGTAGCCCGACGAAGCCGACGTCGGCCATCGGCAGCAGCCGGGTCATGCCCTCGAGCATGCCGATGCCGGCCCGCAGCACGGGCACGATAAGCGGCACCGGCCGGGCCAGCTTGACCCCGCTGGCCAGACCGACGGGCGTGCTGACGGACACCGGCTGCACCCGCATCTCGCGGGTTGCCTCGTAGGCGAGCAACGTCACCAGTTCGGACGTCAGGCTGCGGAAGGTCGCGGTGTCGCTGGCGGCGTCACGCAGCGCGGTGAGCTTGTGGGTGACCAGAGGATGATCGATAACGAGCGTGCGCATAGCAAGCAAGTGTGACAGCTGAGCCTGGCCGCGGCTAGGCGTCGGGGCGAGCACGGGCCGAGGCGCGGGAACGGGCCAGGTCCAGCTCGATCCGGCGGGCGGTGGCGAGCAGTGGCTGCAGGAGTTCTTCCACGGTGCTGTTCAGGGTCCGCCGCCCGGCGTGGGTGGAGACGTTAACGGCGGCGATGACCTGGCCATCGGCATCCCGGATCGGGGCCGCGATGGAGCGCAGCCCCTCTTCGAGTTCCTGATCGACCAGGGCCCAGCCCTGGGCCCGTATCTTGCGCAGCTCACGGCGGAGCGCGGTCGCGCTGGTGATGGTATGCCCGGTAAGGCCGCGCAGGCTGACGGAGGCGAGGTACTCATCCAGGCGCTGGTCGGACTGCGCGGCCAGCATGACCCGGCCCATGGAGGTCGCGTAGGCCGGGAACCTCGTCCCGACGCTGATGGTCACCGTCATGATCCGCTTGGTTGGGACGCGGGCGATGTAGATCACGTCGTCCCCGTCCAGTTCGGAGACCGAGGACGATTCGTGCACCTGCTCGACCAGCTGCTCCAGGTGCGGCATTGCCACCTCGGGCAGGGTCAGGCTGGACAGGTAGGCGTAGCCGAGTTCCAGGATCTTGGGCCGGAGCGCGAACCTGCTCCCGTCGCTGCGCATGTAACCGAGCTGCACGAGCGTGCGCAGGAACCGGCGGGCGGCGGCCCGGCTCAGCCCGGTGCTCGCGGCCACCTCGCTCAGGGTCAGCTTAGGATGGTCCGCGTCGAAGGCACGGATCACCGACAGGCCGCGGTCAAGAGACTGGACGAAATCCCCGTCATGACCCTGTTCCTGGCTGTCAGTCATTGCGGGCCTCCTGGCTCGGTCGAAGACATCATAGACCGGGCACCTTGCGTTCGCTTTCTGAACTATCGTTCGTTTTACGTACGTATGAATCTCTAGGAGCGGTCATGGCACTCATGGACGAGGCCGTCTGGCGCGGCAAGGTCTACTCGGGCGGCTGGCTCAGCGGAGCGGGCGGTGACGCCGCCGTCATCGAGCCCGCCACGGGTCAGGAAATTGGTCGCACCGGGATCGCCACCCCGGAAGACGTGGCTCACGCGGCCCAGGTCGCGGCCGCGGCGCAGCCAGCCTGGGCCGCGACACCGCATACCGAGCGTTCGGCCATTCTTCGCCGGGCCGCCGACATCTGGCTGGCGAACGCGGCTGACATCGAATGGTGGGGGATCAGGGAGAGCGGCAAGATTCCCCCGGCGATGCAGTTCGAGACGCACGTCGCGACCCAGGAGATCTACGAGGCGGCCACGCTTCCGTCGCGTGCCTACGGCGAGCTGCTGCCGAGTGAGCAGCCCAGGCTCAGCTTCGCCGAACGTGTGCCGGTGGGCGTGACCGGCGTCATCGCGCCGTTCAACTTCCCGCAGATCCTGGCTATCCGCTCGGTGGCGCCGGCGCTGGCCCTCGGCAACGCGGTGATACTCAAGCCGGATCCGCGCACGGCGGTGTGCGGCGGCGTGGCGCTCGCCCGGGCGTTCGAAGAGGCGGGGTTGCCCGATGGCCTGCTGCACGTGCTTCCCGGCGGCGTCGACGTGGGCGAGGCGGTCGTCACAGAGCCGCTGGTCCGGCTCGTCTCCTTCACCGGATCGACCACCGCGGGCCGCCGCGTCGGCGAGCTGGCCGCCCGGCACCTCAAGCGCGTTCATCTCGAGCTGGGCGGTAACTCGGCCCTCATCGTGCTCGATGACGTGGACCTGGACCGTGCCGTCTCGGCCGGCGCCTGGGGCTCGTTCCTGCATCAGGGGCAGATCTGCATGACCACAGGCCGCCACCTCGTGCACGAGGCGATCTACGACGAGTACGTCGCGCGGCTCGCGGACAAGGCCGCCCATCTCCCGGTCGGGAACCCGGCGACCGAACAGGTGGCGCTCGGCCCGATCATCGACCGGCGGCAGCGTGACAAGGTTCACGGCCTGGTGACCGAGAGCGTCGCGGCGGGCGCCAGGCTCGCCGCGGGCGGCAGCTACGAAGGCCTGTTCTACTCGCCGACCGTGCTGGCCGAGGTCTCCCCGGAGACGCCTGCGTACGCCAACGAGGTATTCGGCCCGGTGGCCCCGGTGCTGCGTTTCGCCACGGCGCAGGACGCGGCCAAACTGGCGGCCCAGAGTGAATACGGCTTGTCCCTCGGCATTCTGACCAGGGATGTCATGCGGGGCCTCGAGCTGGCCAGGCAGATACCTACCGGCATCGTGCATATCAACGAGCAGACCGTCGACGATGAGCCGAACATCCCGTTCGGCGGCCTCGGGGCCTCCGGCACCGGTGCCCGATTCGGCGGAACGGCTAATCTGGAGGCGTTCACGGACACCCGCTGGGTGACCATCCGTGGCGACATTGCCCCCTATCCGTTCTAGTCACATACGGCGTTCCCAGATGACAGTTAGCTCACGTACCCAGGTTGGCATCGTCGGGGCCGGGCCAGCGGGGCTGCTGCTTTCGCATCTGCTGGCCATGCGCGGCATCGACTCGATCGTGATCGAGAACCGGAGCCGGGCCTACTGCGAGGCACGGCAACGAGCTGGGCTGCTCGAGGCTGGCACCGTGGAGTTGCTCCGCGGCGTCGGCCTCGGGACCAGGATGGACGCCGAGGGCCTCGAACACGGCGGGATCTACCTGCAGTTCGAAGGCGAGCGGCACCATCTGGATTTCCGTGATCTGACCGACGGCCGCTGGGTGACGATTTACGCCCAGACCGAGATCGTCAAGGACATCATCAAGGCCAGGCTCGAGGCCGGAGCCGTGATCGAGTTCGAGGTCTCCGATACCGAGGTGGCGGCGCTTGACGCGGACCAGCCCGTGCTCCGCTTCATTGATTCCGCCGGGGTACGGCATGAGGTCCGCTGCGACGCCATCGCGGGCTGTGACGGCTTCCATGGCGTCTGCCGCGATTCCATGCCAGCTGGCCTGGTGACGGTGGCCGAGCGCGGATACCCGTACTCCTGGCTCGGCATCCTGGCGACGGTGCCGCCGTCCACCGATGAGCTCATCTACGCTCGTCACGAGGACGGATTCGCTCTGCACACTATGCGCACGCCGCACGTCAGCCGGCTCTACCTGCAGGTTCCCGCCGATGAGGACATCGAGCGATGGCCCGACGCGAGGATCTGGAGCGAGCTGCAGCACCGGCTGGGCGTGCCCGGATGGGACCTGAAGGAAGGCCCGATCACGGAGAAGGCCATCTCGCCGATGCGCAGCTTCGTCGCCTCGCCCATGCGCTACCGGCGGCTGTTCCTGGCCGGTGACGCCGCGCATATCGTGCCGCCCACCGGAGCCAAGGGCCTCAACCTGGCCCTGGCCGACGTGACCGTCCTGGCCCGGGCGCTGACGCGGTTGCTGCGAGACGGACAGGCCGACCTGGCTGATGCCTACTCGGACACCTGCCTGGGGCGGGTCTGGCGAGCCACGCACTTCTCCTGGTGGATGACCTCGATGCTGCACGTGGATCCGGACGCGGACCGGTTCGGCGCGGCCCTGCAGCTGTCCCAGCTGCGCTACGTCATCTCCTCCCGCGCGGCCGCGACCACGCTGGCCGAGAACTACACCGGTTACCTTCCGCTGAGCTGGTTATCCGAGGCCCAGGTGGTGCCGGGGCCGCAGGGCCCGGGCGAGCAGTGCGGACAGCGCCCCGGCCACTCCGGCGTCGGTGAGCGATAGCGGCGCGCTGAAACTGCGTTCGCCGCCCAGCAGGTGAAGCGCCCACAACCGGTGCCTGAGCGTGTAGAGCTCGGTGCGCACGGCGCTGGCCAGGCCATGACGGCCCCCTGCCGCCCAGCCTTCCACGCCGTGGATGTCGGTCAGCAGCCTGGTCAGCTCGTCGTATCCGGTCGGCCCGCTGGTCAAGATGATCAGCAGCGCAGCCTCGCGGACCGCGACGGAGAAGTCCGGCTGCGGACCGTCGTCCGGGCCGATCAGCGCGGCCGTGCCGATGTGCCATCTGGCGGCGGGGTCCGCCGTCATGAGCCTGCCCGTCTTGGTGAGCACCAGGCTGGTGTGGCTGCGGCGGACGGCCCCCATCTCGCTTTGCGCCATGCCGCGCAGCGTGTGCAGCGGGAACACGTCGAGTTCCTGGCGCAAGGTGCCGACCAGCTGATCGCGCCAGCCGAACGTGTCCACCGCCTCGGTGACGATGGCAGGCGCGATGTAGTGGCGGGCGGTGAGCCGCAGTCCCTCGTCGGCGTGATTGAGCAGCCAGTGCAGCGTGGGCAGCGGGTCATCGGGCAGCGCGGGCGGTTCGAGCAGGCGCGGAATCAGCCCGCGCGCCAGCCGTGACCGTTCCCCTGGCCGCCCGTGCGCCCAGGCGTCGATGCGCTCGGCGCTGATGCGGCCCAGCCAGGTGTCGGTGGCCGGCGTGCCGTCGTTTACCTGCCCGGTTTCCTCGCCGCTGTCGGACGGCGGCTCCAACGTGATCTCGGGACGCCCGGTCAGCCAGCGATTGACGATGTCTACTCGCTTGGTGCGCCAGCCGCGTGCGCCCACGCTCAGCTCGCCGGAGGCAAAGGCCAGTTCGAGTGCGGCCGCGCAGGCGTCATAAGCGGCCCGCTCCTGCGATCCCATGACCGAACCCCAGGCCAGCAGCTCGGTGTCAGGCGGCGCCGCGTTCGATTCCTCGATGGCCTCGGTGTAGGCGGCGATTCCCTCCTCGTGCCCGTCCGCGTAAGCAGTGATGATCTTCGCGGTGCCCGTCGAGGAACACACTCCGGCGTAACGCTCCAGGCCCGCCAGCATGAACAGGCGGCCGAGCGCCTTCGCCACCCCGACCCGGCCCGGCGTGGACATCGGCCACTTGACGGGGAGCGCGTACCAGAGGAACTCTTGCAGGCGCAGCAGCGAGATCGTCTCCAGGCCCTCGTCACCGGTAAGCCAGGCCAGGGCGGCCTTTGCGTCTCCGCCCGCCTCTGGGTCCTCGCGGGTCAGGGTTTCCAGCGCCTGGCTCTCTGTCATCATGCGGACAGTCTGCCGCAGGGCGATGCGTGAGGCTAGTGCACGTTACTTTGCACAAGGCTGGTCCTGGCATCGGGCATCATGGTCGGGTGTCAGGAATCTATGACGAGCCGGAGTTCTACCAGGCCGCATGTGCGTACCGCGACGTGCCCGCCGAGGTAGACGCGCTGCTGCGGTGGTCCGATAGGTACCGGGCGCCGGAGGCCGGTCCGCCGCGCTCGGTGCTCGAGCTCGCCGCCGGCCCCGCGGAGCATGCCCGTGAACTAGCGCGCCGCGGGCTTGAGACCACCGCGCTCGACCTCAGCGCGGCGATGTGCGCGCGGGCCCGGGAGCTGGCCAAGGCGGATCAGCTCGGTTTGACCGTCGTCGAGGCGGACATGCGGGACTTCCGCCTTCCCGGTGATGTCGATCTCGCCATCACGATGCTCAACTCGCTGTGCCACCTGCTATCGCTCGACGACATGCTGCGGCATCTGGCCTCGGTCGCGCGGTACCTCAGCCCGAATGGGCTGTACATCATGGAGCTCGCGCACCCGGCGGACTTCTTCTCGGCCGAGCACCGGACCAGCAGCGAGTGGAGCACCGAAGTCGGCGACGGCATGGTCAGCGTGCGCTGGGGCGCGAAGGACCAGATCGACCCGGTCACGCAGATCACCAGGGAGCACGTCAGCGTCACCTATCACAAGCGGAACGGGCCGGTGCGAACGGTCACCGACGTGGTGCCGAACCGGTTCTGGACCGCGACCGAGATGGCCGCCGTGATCCGGCTGGCCGGCGAGTTCACCGTCGTGGCCAGCTACGGGGACTTCGACGTCGATCTGCCCGTCGACGCGGTGGGAGCATGGCGCATGATCCTGGTGCTACGCCGGCACTAGCGGCTCTATCGTGACCGGCTGGCCGGCCGGGAGGCGCGGCCGGAGGTCGGCCGGGGCGGCTGATCCGCGTCGGCGATGCCGTGCCTGAGGTAGCGGTCCAGGATGGCCTCGACCACCTGGGTGAGCGAGTGGCCCTCATCGGCCGCAGCCCGGTGCGCCGACGCGCGCAGCGAATGGTCGATCTTGATGGTCAGGTGCGGCCGGAGGCCGGCCGCGCTGGCCATCCGCCGGTGCGGAAACGGCGGCGGGGGTTCGCAGTTCGTCACGTGCTCCCGCAGCGCCGCGGCGGCCCGGCGCCGGACCCGGGCCTGGACCGCTTGCCGGCTGATACCCAGGGCGTCCGCAAGCGGGCGCAACGGCCAGCCCGCTTCGTTGAGCGCCGCCAGCGTCGCCGAAAGCAGATCGCTGTGCCCGGTCGCCCGAAGCTCACGCAGCCGGGCGGCGATGCGGTCGGGCAGCACCAGCTTCTCGGTGCCCTTCGCGCTCGCGACCGCGGGTTTGGCGCTCCCGGCCGGCCGGGAGCGCTGCACGTACTGGCGCAGGCCATGCGTCACCACCTCGGACATCGTCCGGCCCTCCCGGGCCAGCCTGGCCTTGAGCCGACGCCGTTGCTCCTGGTCGAGCCGGAAGGTCAGCAGCCGCCTGGGGCCCGGCCCGCTCATCCCGCGGCGGCGCTCGCGGCGAGGGCGAGCTCGGGCTCCGGGGACGCCGGGTCGGCGACCATGGCGGGCACGGTCTGCTCGGCCGCGACAAGCTCCAGGTAGCGGCGCGTCTCGGCGGCGCGCTTGCGCCGGTTCCAGCCGAGGAGCCGGCCCATGATCGCGCTGACCTCGGCCGCCGCTCCAGTGCCCGAGTCGGCCGACTCGATGAACAGGCGAGTCCGCCGCATCAGCACATCCTCGACGTGCAGGGCTTGTTCGTGGGTGACCGCGTAGGCGACCTCGGCTCGCAGGTACGGGTGGCCTTCGGCCAGCGGGCGGGCCAGCGCGGGATCGGCGCGGGTCAGGTTGAGCACCTCCTCGGCGAGGGTCCCGTACCGGCTGAGCAGGTGCTCCACGCATCCACGGGTCACCCCGTAGTCTTCGGCCAGCCGTCCCGCCGCGGGCGCAGCCGCGGCCAGGCCGTCGGCGCCGAGCAGCGGCACCTGGTCGGTGACCGAGGCAGGCACGTCACGGTCGAAGTCCGCCACGGCGGCGTCCACGACATCGCGTGCCATCAGCCGGTAGGTGGTGAACTTTCCGCCCGCGATGCTCGCCAGGCCGGGAACCGGGACGTCGACCACGTGCTCCCGGGACAGCTTGGTGGTGGGCTTGGATCCGTTCCCCCCGCTGGCGGCCACCAGCGGACGCAGGCCCGCGTACACGGCAATGACGTCAGCGCGGGTCAGCGGACGGGCCAGCGCCCGGTTCGCGGCGGACAGGATGTACTCGACGTCCTCCTCGGTCGGGGTCGGCTCGGCCCGGTCGCCTGACCAGTCGGTGTCGGTCGTGCCGACGATCCAGCGCTCGCCCCACGGGATGAAGAACAGCACGCTCTTCTCGGTCCGCAGGATCATCCCGGTGTCCGCCTGCACCGCTTCCTTGGGCACCACGATGTGCACGCCCTTGGACATCCGGACCTGGTAACCGGCCCGAACGCCGGCCAGTTCGTGCACCAGGTCGGTCCACACGCCCGCGCAGACCACCACGGCCTCAGCAGCCACGTTGATCTCGCGCCCGGACTCCTCATCGCGGACCCGGGCGCCGGTCACCCGGATCCCGTCGGGTCCGCGCAGCAGGCCGACCGCGCTGACCCGGGTCGCGATCACGGCGCGGTGCGCGGCTGCGGTGCGGGTCACGGCGAGCGCGTACCTCGCGTCGTCGACCTGGGCGTCGTAGTACAGCATGGCGCCCGCCAGCCGGTCCGGGGACAGGGCGGGGGCGCGCTTGAGCGCGCTGCGGGCGGACAGGTGCCGGTGGTGCGGCACGGGCCTGTGCGTTCCCTCCATCGCGTCGTAGAGGACCAGGCCCGCCCCGACGTACGGTCGCTCGACCACCTTCTTGTACAGCGGGTACAGGAAAGAAACCGGCTTGACCAGGTGCGGAGCGAGCTTGGACACCAGCAGGTCGCGCTCGTGCAGGGCTTCCCACACCAGCTTGAAGTCGAACTGCTCCAGGTACCGCAGGCCGCCGTGAATGAGCTTGCTCGACCGGCTCGAGGTGCCGGAGGCCAGGTCGCGCGCCTCCACCAGGGCGACCCGCAGGCCGCGGGACGCGGCGTCGAGCGCGGCTCCCGCACCGGTGATGCCGCCGCCGATGACGAGCACATCGAAGCGCTCGCCGGCCAGCCGGCCGAGCATTGCGTCGCGGTCCCGGGCGTCGAGCACGCCGTTACTCGCCATCACCATTCCCCCATCAGGCCGTGCCTTCTCATCATGGGCCCTCGTGTCATGAAATTTCCTGTCATAGCTCTCCCGCCCCCGTTCAAGAGTATGTACATCGTCAACCTACCCGCAAACACCAACATACCGGTTAATAGCCGTTTACCTCATGATGTCCGGATCGAGGAGACTTGGCGCACGGGGGGAGGGCGCGGGCATGTCGGCTGCGCGTGCGATCGCGTCGCCGCGCGCCAAACCCGGAAATTCAGGCAGTGGGAGCGGCGACAGCAGCATCGTGGATCGGTACCACCGCCAGAGCGGTAGTACCGATCCGCAATGGTGGCGAGCGGCGGTTCGGCTAGCGGCTGAGGTTCTGCCAGGGGTCGTAGTCCACTTCCAGCGGCTCCTGCGCCGGGCGCTCGGCCTCGGGGACATGCCGCAGGTTGAGCCGGATCCGGTACCAGACCGAGCTACGCCCGCGCATCCCGTCGACCAGCACGTCGGCCGGCTCGAGCCGCGTCCACACCGCGGCATGCCGTGCCTTCCAGCGTTCCAGCCCCCCCATCGCCTCGTCCTTGGTGGCTGCCCGGGCGATCTCGATCAGCGGCATGGTGCTGCGCCGTCGGCCCGTCGGCCCGCTCGCCTTCCCCGGCGCCGGGGGAGCGGGGGACGCGGAAGCTGGAGAAGCCGGGGACGCGGAAGCCGAAAGACCGGAAGCCGGGGAACCGGAAGCCGGCGCGCTACGGCGTTTCGAGGGCTGGACCCGGGGCGCCTCGGCGGTCTGCTTCTCGTAGTGCGGCGGCCAGGGCGCGTCCGGCAGGCCCGCGGCCTCGTCCCTGGCCGCCAGCTCGAGCAGCCCGTCCAGCGAGCCCGCCGCCTCGTCCATTCCGGCCCAGGGATCGCCGAGGGCGGCGAAGCGCGCCGGGACGGTGTCGATGGTGTACTCGGCGGGATCGCAGGACGGTACTTCCGCCCAGGTTAGCGGGGTGGAAACCCGCGCGTCCGGTACCGGCCGGATGGAGTACGCGGAGGCGACCGTGCGGTCCTTGGCGTTCTGGTTATAGTCGACAAAGACGCCGTGGCGCTCCTCCTTCCACCACTTGGAAGTGGCCAGCTCTGGGGCCCGCCGCTCGATCTCCCGCGCCACCGCCACCGCCGCGCGGCGCACGTCAGCAAACGACCAGCGCGGCACGATCCGGGCATATACGTGCAGCCCGCGCGACCCCGACGTCTTCGGCCATCCGGTCAGCCCGAAGTCGGCCAGCACGCCGGCAGCCACCATGGCCACATCCCTGATCTGCGGCCATTCCACGCCCGGCACCGGGTCCAGGTCGACCCGGAGCTCGTCCGGGTGGTCCACGTCCGCCGCCCGCACCGGATGCGGGTTCAGGTCGATGCAGCCCAGGTTGATCACCCAGGCGAGCGCGGCCTCGTCGCTGACCACCACCTCATCGGCGGTCCGGCCGGAAGGAAAGCGGAGTTCGACGGTCTCGACCCAGTCCGGGCGCTTCTCCGGCGCCCGCTTCTGGAAGAACGCCTCGCCCTCCGCCCCGTGCACGAACCGCTTCAGCGCCATCGGCCGCCCGCCCACGCCGGCCAGCGCCCCCGGCGCGACGGCCAGGTAGTAACGGACCATATCCAGCTTGGTGTGCCCGGTCCGCGGGAAGAACAACTTGCCCGGATTGCTGATCGCGACTTCGCGGCCCGCGACCTCGAGCAGGACCTTCTTCGGCTCAGCCATGACGCCCGCCCGCAGGTCCCAGGATCTCGGCCAGGTCGTAGCTGACCGGCTCTTCCAGCTGGGCGTAGGTGCACGAGCGCGGCTCGCGATCCGGGCGCCAGCGGACGAACTGGGTGGTGTGCCGGAACCGCGCGCCTTCCATGTGGTCGTAGCGGACCTCGAGCACGCGTTCGGGCCGCAGCGGGATGAACGACAGGTCCTTGGCCGCGTTCCACCGGCTGGCCTCGGCCTTGCGCGGGGTGCGCTCACCCGCATGGTGCTCGGCCCAGTTCCACGGATGCCCGTCGAACGAAGTGACCAGCGGCTGCAACTCGCCGAACAGCTCACGGCGCCGCGCCATCGGGAAGGCGCCGACCACGCCCACGCTGGCCAGTTTCCCGTCCGGCGTGTACAGGCCGAGCAGCAGCGACCCGATGGCGTCCTCTCCGCTTTTGTGCGTCCGGTAGCCGGCTACCACGCAGTCCGCGGTGCGCTCGTGCTTGACCTTCAGCATCACCCGCTTGTCCGGCTCGTAGATCCCCCCGGCGGGCTTGGCGATCAGCCCGTCGAGCCCGGCCCCCTCGAACTGACGGAACCAGCCGGCCGCGACGTCGGCGTCGGTGGTGGCCGGGGTCAGGTGCAGGGTGGACGCGGATGAGCCGGCCGCGCCGAGCACGCCTTCCAGCGCGGCCCGCCGCTCAGTAAAGGGCCGCTCGGTGTAGTCCTGATCGCCCAGCGCGAGCAGATCGAACGCGATGAAGTGGGCCGGGGTGGTCTCGGCCAGCATCTCGACCCGGCTGGCCGCCGGGTGGATCCGCTGCAGCAAGGCCTCGAAATCGAGCCGCTTGCCCGCGGCGTCCGGGATCACGATCTCCCCGTCGATCACGCAGCGTTCCGGCAGCCGGGCCCGGAACGCGGCGGCCAGTTCGGGAAAGTACCGTGTCATCGGCCGCTCGTTCCGGCTCCCGATCTCGATCTCGTCGCCGTCGCGGAACACGATCGAGCGGAACCCGTCCCATTTCGGTTCGAAGACATAGTCCCCGGTCGGGATCGCGTCGGTCGGCTTGGCCAGCATCGGCGCCACCGGCGGGTTGACAGGAAGATCCATACGCCCAGCTTAAGCCGCGATCCGCGGCGGCCCAGCTTTTAAGGCGCGATCCACGGCGGGCCGGCTTAAGCCGCGATCCACGCCTGGCTGCGTTCCCACAGCACCCGCGCGAGTTCCGGTGTCGCGACCTCGCTGGCGGCGCGCGGCGCGCACCGGTCGTAGAACTGGCCGCTGGCCGCAGCCACCTCCGGCGCGTCCGAGGTGGCGCAGTACAGCGAGGTCCGCGCCCCGTCGGTCACCGAGAGCATGCGCCGGGTGACGAGCGGCCGGACCGGCCACGGCACCCGCCGCCAGATGTCGGAGGCCACCAAGCCCGGGTGCAGGGCGTACGTCCTCACCCCGGTGCCCGCCGTCCGGCGGCCTAGTTCGGCCGAGAACAGCACGTTGCCCAGTTTCGAGACCGCGTACTCGCGTATCCCGGTGATGCCGCGCGCGGGCCGCCGCAGCGCCGCGAAGTCGATGCCGGGGGCGGAGTAGTGGGCGTCGCTGGACACGGTCACCACCCGGGACGGCGCGCTGGCGGTCAGGCGGCCGAGCAGGGCACCGGTCAGCGCGAAGTGGCCCAGGTGGTTGACCCCGAACATCAGCTCAAAGCCCTGCCGGGTCAGGCCGCGCCGTCCCGCCACCCCGGCGTTGTTCACCAGCACGTGCAGCGGCTCGTCCAGGGCCAGGAAGGCGGCCGCGCACGCCCGCACCGAATCCAGGTCGGCCAGGTCGAGCGGCAGGAAGTAGACGGCGTCGTTCCCGGTCGCCGCCTTGATCTCGGCCGCCGCCGCCTCGCCCCTGGCCGCAGAGCGAGACGCGACATAAACCCGCCCACCCCGGTGCGCCAGCGAGGTCGCCGTGGCCCGTCCGATCCCGGTATTCCCTCCGGTTATCAGGAACGTCCGCCCGAAGAGTTCGCCCACTGTGCCTCGCCTCCGTCCGTAGGGTACGTCTGACCGGTGATCGCGAAGGCCTGACCGTCAGCGCGGACGGTCAGGCCTTCGCGATCATGAATGCAGGCAGCTACTCGACCGGAATCTCCTTGTTGATCAGGGACAGGTCGATGCCCTGGCGGTTGCGGACGATGCGGGCGCCGACGTAGATTCCAATGGCCAGCACGTACATCGCACCCATGTAGATGAGGGAGGACGGCTTGTTCACGAAGTACAGGTCGTTCGACAGCCACTCGTAGAGGTTGAATACGAGCAGCGCGATCGTGATGACCCCGGACACGGGCACGACCGGCACGCCGAACAGCTTGATCTTGCTGGCCGGCGAGGCAAACCACAGGTCCGGTTTGCGCAGCGGCAAGATGACCACCGCGATCGCGCTGAACAGGTACGTCACCGCAATGACCAGCGTGGCGTCCAGGGTGTAGCTCGCGAACGTCGAGTTGTATGCGTACAGTGCGGCCAGTCCCACAGCGGGCAGCAGCATCAGGAGCAGCGAGGCCACTGGTACCCTCCGCTTCTCCGAGACCTCAGCAGCCCGGTCGGGGAGCACCCGGTCGAACGCGGCCGCGAAGATGACCCGGGTCGAGGACAGGAACAGGGTTCCCACCCAGCCGAAGAACCACAGGCTGAGGACCAGGATCAGGGCGACCTGGAATGCGGTGTTGTGCACCAGCCAGCCCGCGAACATGAACGGGTACGGCCAGATGCCGAACTGCGGGGTGGCGTTGTAGTCCAGCGAGTTGAGGTTCTGGTAGAAACCCCAGCCGACGGTCTTATCTATCAGCAGCAGGAAGAGGACCGTGAGAACGACCGTGGTCCACAGGCCGATGAACATGCCGGCGAACACCCGCTTGAAGTCGCTCGCGCCGCGGACCTCGCCGTACAAGGTCGTGCCCCAGTTCGGCCACAGCAGGAAGAACATCAATGCCGGGACGAGCAGCATCGTCGGCCCGAGCGGGCCAAAGCCGAGCGGCGATGTGGTGTAGCCGGCCTTGACGGCCGCCTTGTTGGTGGCCGCGTAGGCGTTGTTGACGCCGAAGAGCTTGTGCGCTTCGTAGTTGAACGAGCTGACGAAGCTGGCGTGTGAGTTGACCAGCAGCAGGATCACCACGACGGCGAAGCCGATCATGCCGCCGACGAAGCACCAGCGCTGGACCTTCGCGTAACCAGCCATCCCGATGGAAACCAGGAGGCCGGCCAGTGCGATCGTGATCAGTGTCACGATGAAGATCCCGTTGTGAGTGCCGAACCACGCCGCCCCCCCGGCGGGCCAGGTCCACTTGAGCGTCGCCCAGAGCGGCTCGAACAACTGAACCGACAAGATGTTGCCGTAAATCGGCGCCCACAGCCAGAGAATGAACCACCAGCCGGTCGCGGCCATAACGAAGCCGACGCCGCTGCCCAGGATTCTGGTTTGCCAGACGTAATCACCGCCGGCCCGCGGGATGGTGACTACCAGGCCGCTGTAGGCAACGACCAGGAACGAAACCCAGATTCCCGAGATGATGACCGCCGTTATCATCTGGCCCTTCGGGAACGCCGGGCCGGCGAAGGTGAACTCGTAGAGGCCGAGCGTCACGAAGTTGGTCGCCAGGCATGCGTAGATCATCGAGTCGCGGACCGACCAGCCGCGGACCAGGCCGGTTGCCTTACGGAGGAAGAGAGTCGGCCTCTCCTCGCCTAGTGCTCCTAGCGACATAGGTACCTCCCGCATCCTGCTTCGGTAGTTTTTGTCCCCCCGAACGGTATTACACGGTGATATCTGGCGATTCTGATTTTATAGAGTATTAATGTAGAGCTTTGATGACGAGCCGGACCGCTGTTTACCAAGTTGAAAGGTTCACGCTCATTTGGGGCGCGGCGTCTCAGTTAGTGAGAGTGCGTCAGCCGTTTACCATGATGTACCTGGCGACTTTTCCCTTTTTCTCGTTCAGGTCAAGCACGGCGCCCTGCAGCACGCCGTCGGTGTAGGAACTGCCAGGGTTCATCGACAGAGTCCGTCCGAGCTTGGTCACGCCCCGGCTCTCGTGGATATGCCCGTGCACCGACAGGATCGGCTGGTACTTGAGAATGGCTTCCCTGACTGCCTTCGAGCCCACCGGCTTCATCACCGCGCCGCCGTGGGTCGGCCGCATGTTCCCGTCCAGGGCGGGTGCCTCGTCGAGCCCGGTGCCGTAGGGCGGTGCGTGGAAATTGAAGACCGCCCGGCTCATGTCGGGGATCTGCGAGACCACCGCGTCGATCTTGGTGGCGAGCACGTCCTCCGGGGCCTCGCGGAAGGTGTTCCACGGCGTCGGATTGGTCCAGCCCATCGAGGCGAGGTAGAAGCCGCCGATGTCGAGTACCTTGCTCTCGGCGAAGCTGACCGACGGGGAAGCCTCGATGATGTCGTCGATTTCCCAGATGTCGTCGTTCCCGCCGTTCAGGATGCAAGGGATATCGCCGCCGCGCAGCTTGCCGTCGGCCATGTCCAGCCACCGGTCAAGACCGCGGGTCATCTCCTGGGTGAACCGGCGGTCGATCGAGCCGTCCGCCTCGTTGAGCGAGTCAAGCTCGTCGGGTGACATCACCGCGGGGTAAGACCCGCGGTCGCGGATCTTGCGCTGGATCTCGTCGAGTTCAGCCTTGGTCTCCAGCCGCATCCGCTGGTTGGCGAACGTCACCTCCCAGTGGCCGGGCATGGCCAGGATCGGCACCATGACCTTGCCCGTCACATCCCCGCCCAGCACGACCATGTCGGCCTTGTAAAAGGCGGCGGCGTTGAGGAATTTGCGCCAGCAGATCTCGGAGCCATGGATATCGGTGGCGAAGAAGACTTTCATCGCGCCGCGCCTTCCTGGTCGGTCAGGGATTCCGGTAAGGAATCAGTGGTCCGCTTCCTCGGGCACTTCGTACCAGCGGACCCGGTCGCCCACGTTGGCTCTGAGTTTCCACTTAATTCCCTTGGGTACCGAGTCGGCGACCTCTTGCAACTGCTTGGCCTGGGTTAGCACGTCGAACCGCGGGTGCGGCGGAGCCAAGCGGGGCTGCGACGACAGCAGGTCACGGAGTTTGGCCAGGTTGCCGGTCACGGTCCGCCACCAGCCCCAGTCCGAGCCGAGCACGGCGCCGAAGCGATCCGGGTCGATGGCCG
Source organism: Actinomycetota bacterium (assembly GCA_003168295.1). The sequence continues at coordinate 3,745 of PMST01000279.1, read as the reverse complement.
GGCGGGTGGAGTCCCGGCCGATCCGCAGCCCGGAAAGCAGGTGAAAGATGTCGTGCGCGTCCTTGGCGTTGAGCTCGACGATCTGCAGCTTGGACAGCAGTAGGTCAGCCGGGTCGAGGGTTTGCGACGCAGAGCCGAACGACGACCGGAAATCCAGCGTATGGCACATCGACAGCCGGTCCACCATGACGTCGATAGGGCGTCCGGACGGGGCGGTGAAGTACATCTGCCGATCCCCGTTGAGGTTGTTGAACCGGCGGTCCGGCTCGCAGCCCGCGGCTTCGAGGTGGCCGGCGACCTTGCGGCGGGTCTTGCCCAGGCACGCCAGATCGATGTCCTGGCCCGCCCGCAGCCGCGGCGGGAAGTCAGGACATAGCACTCGCACTCCGAGGCCGCCGAGGATCTTAAGCCGGTGACCCGCATTCGCCGCGCCGCGTACCAGGAAAATCGCCTCGGGCAGCGGGTCGCTCGCGGCGCCGTCAGGCAGACCTCCGATGGGCCCGTTCGGTGTGGTCATAACCTCCTCGCTCCTTGGTGCAGTTCGATCATCGTGACGTCCTGCCGATCTGTCTAGATTTCGAGGACATAATCCCACGTTGTGGTGCTTGAGCGATACGCCACGGTTCGTGCCGAAATTTCGCTAGTCCAAGGCCGCTCGCCAAACCCCGGGAAAATCTTTTAATCTTCGGAACGAACGGTGGTTTCACCGGTCGGTACCCCGCCTCGGTCCCGCCGGTAGAACTCCACCGGCTCAGCCGGCAGCGGCGTGTTGCCCAGGATCAGGTCGGCGGCCTTCTCCGCGGTCATCATCACGGGCGCGTAAATGTTGCCGTTTGTCACGTACGGCATGACCGAGGCGTCGACGATCCGCAACCCGTTGATGTCGTGCACCCGCAGTGAATCCGGGTCGGTCACCGCCATCGCGTCGGTGCCCATCTTGGCCGTGCACGACGGGTGCAGCGCCGTCTCGGCGTCCCGGGCCACCCAGGCCAGGATCTCGGCGTCGGTCTGCACCGAAGGCCCCGGCGATAGCTCTCCCGCGTTGAAGTCGTCGAAGGCGGGCTGGGTCAGGATCTTCCGGGCGATCTGGATCGCCTCTACCCATTCCCGCTGGTCGGTGCCGGTGGACAGGTAGTTGAACCGGAGCGCGGGGTGGACCTTCGGATCGGTCGAGGTGATCTTGCAGGTGCCGCGTGAGTCGGAGTACATCGGGCCGATGTGCACCTGGTAGCCGTGGCCGCCCGCCGGAGACGAACCGTCGTAGCGGATCGCGATCGGCAGGAAGTGGAACATCAGGTTCGGGTACACCACGTCGTCGTTGCTGCGGGCGAATCCGCCGCCTTCGAAGTGGTTGGTGGCGCCGGGCCCAGTCCGCCCGAACAGCCATTTCGCGCCGACCGCGGGACGGTTCCGCCATTTCAGCGCGGGCGCGACGGAGACCGGGAGCTTCGAGCCGTACTGGACGTACACCTCCAGGTGGTCCTGCAGGTTCTCGCCCACGCCGGGCAGGTCGGCGACCACGTCGATGCCGAGCCCGGAAAGCTCGGCGGCGTTGCCGACGCCGGACAGCTGAAGCAGCTGCGGGGAGTTGATCGCCCCGCCGCACAGGACGAGCTCGTCGGACCGGACCCGCTTGGTCTTGCCCTCGTGCCGGAACTCGACGCCGACCGCGCGCTTCCCGCTGAAGATGATCTTGGTGACGAAGGCCCGGGTGGCCACGGTGAGGTTGGGGCGGCTCATCACCGGATACAGGTAGGCGCGCGCCGCCGACAGCCGCCGGCCCCGGTGGATGTTCCGGTCGAAGGGGGCGAAGCCCTCCTGCCGGTACCCGTTCACGTCGTCGGTGAGGTGGTAGCCGGCCTCGCGCACCGCGGCGAAGAAGGCCTGGAAGAGCAGGCCGTCGGCGGGACCGCGCTCGAGCACCAGCGGCCCGTCCTTGCCGCGGAACGGGTCGTCGTCGCGGGCGGCCAGGCAGTTCTCCATCCGCTTGAAGTACGGCAGGCAGTGCGCGTAGTCCCAGGCGTCCATGCCGTCGTCGGCGGCCCAGCGCTCGTAGTCCAGCGGGTTGCCGCGCTGGAAGATCATCCCGTTGATGCTGCTCGACCCGCCGAGGACCTTGCCCCGGGCGTGGTAGATGCGCCGCCCGTTCAGCTGCGGTTCGGGTTCGCTCTCGTATTTCCAGTCGTAGAACCGGCTGCCGATGGGGAAGGTCAGCGCGGCGGGCATGTGGATGAACGGATCCCAGATGTAGTCGGGCCGGCCCGCTTCGAGCACGAGGACCCGTTGGCCCGGGTCGGCCGAGAGCCGGTTGGCCAGGGCGCTGCCAGCGGATCCGCCGCCGATGATGACGAAGTCATAGGGATGGGATGCCATGGTGCCTCCGCGGTGTCTGGTCCATCGGTGTTTGCTCCGACGGTGTCTGCTCCATTTGGGCCTGCTGGATCTAGGCCAGGGTGGCGGCGTCGAGGTTCTCGCGCACGGTCTGGGTCATCTGGTGATCAGCTCCAAGGTATTTCTCGCAGTCGCTGAGGGCTCTTTGCAAGACCACGACCACATCGGCGAGCCGGCCGGCCGTGTAGTAGGCGGTGGCGAGGTTGCAGCGGGTGGTCAGCGTGTCCATGTCGCCGGCCCCGAGCATCCGCTCGCTGTCGGCCACCGTGCGTTCGTACTGCGGGATGGCGTCGGTCAGCCTGCGGGCCTGCTGGTAGCAGGCGGCGAGGTTACCGCGGGCGGTGAGGGTGTCCCGGTGATCGGCGCCGTTGATCCGCACCCGGTCGGCCAGCGTGCGTTCGTACTGGGGGATCGCGTCCTTGAGCCGTCCCGCGCCGCGGTAGGCGTAGGCGAGGTTGGCGCGGGCCGCGATCGTGTCGGGATGGTCGGCGCCCTGGAGCCGCTCGCGGTCAGCCAGCACCCGTTCGTACTGCGCGATGGCGTCTTTCTGCTTCCCCGCGGCCCGGAACGCCGAGGCGAGGCTGGCTCGCGCTGCGATCGTCTCGGCATGGTCGCGGCCGTGCATCCGCTCCTGGTCGGCCACCGCCCGCTCGTACTGCCCGATCGCCTCCCGCAGCTGCCCGTTGGCCGCGTAAGCGGCCCCGAGGCTGGCGCGCGCGCTCAGCGTGGTGGGGTGCCCGGAGCCCAGCATGCGCTCAGATCCCGCCAGCAGTATCTGGTAGACGCCGATCGCCTCTCCCAGCTCACCTGCCGTCTGGTAGGCCTGCGCCAGGCTGGCGCGTGCGTCCAGGCTGATCGGGTGCGCCGAGCCGAGCAGCCGGTCGGAGTCGGCCACCGCGCGCTCGTAGAGGACAACGGCCTCGGCAGGCCGGCCCGCGCTGGCGTAGGCGTGGGCGAGGCGGCCACGGGCCGCGATGGTCTGGGCGTGCTCAGGTCCGGAATTCCGTTCCCGGTCGGCGAGCGCGGCGGCGAACACCGCGATGGCGTCGGCGGATTTCCCGGCTGCTTCGTAGGCCGCCGCCAGCCGGTCCCTGGCCTCGACGACGTGGGCGTGGGCCGGGCCGAGCAGCCGGGTGCTCGTGGCCAGCATGGACCTCCAGTACGCGATGGCCGAACTGCTCAGCCTGCTGTGCTCGAGCGACAGCCCGGCGCGGAACAGCACCAGATGAGCTGCCGGCATCCACAGCGCCCCGCCGTCGTTGGCCCGCAGCGCTGAGGTGCAGTCGCGCAGGGCCTGATCCAGCTGGCTCTGGCCGGCCTGATCGACTGGGACCCCAGAACCCCCAGAACCCCC